>JAJFUK010000105.1 GCA_021372435.1 Actinomycetes bacterium
CGGAGTACGTCCCCTACCATGTATGCTCCAGCAAGACCGTGCTGCACAAGGTGTTCCATGACGCGCGGTACCCCTCGCACCTGCTGGTGCCGGTGATCCCACACCATCGGTGTAGAGACGCGGACTAAGAACTCGTTTCAACATGAAGCTCCGCCGCAAGGGACGAGCCGGGCGGATGTGAGAGAAGGACCCAGGAAGCGTCAATAGCGCTATTTGCGCGACCGAGGACGCAATATCGCGCCGTCCGGCGCGCACTGGGCGGCCGCGGCTTCATTTTGAAACGAGTTTTAAGCGAGAGCGGCCGGCCCGCGTCCGAGGTGGATTGCGAAGAAGAAGAGTCGTAGAATCTAAAAAGCTAGGGCCACTCGAGCGACCGGAGGTCAAGATCCCCTATCGATAGCAGCCCCTGTCAGTGTGTTCAAAAGCATGAGTGGGTGTCCGGACAGAACAAGGAGATGCGAAGAATGGGCGAAGTAGTACGCATGACGAACTCATCGACCGGCGGTCCGGTGTTCGTCTACGTGAAAGACGGCAAGATCATTCGGATGACGCCGATGGACTTCGACGATTCCGTGGACGCGCCTTCATGGAAGATCGAAGCCAGGGGCAAGACCTTCACGCCGCCCCGCAAGACGACGGTCATGCCGTTCACGGCCGGCTTCAAGTCGATGATCTACTCCGACAGGCGCAACATGTACCCCATGATACGCGAGGATTTCGATCCGAACGGGGAGCGGAACATCCAGAACCGCGGGAGATCGGGTTATAGGCGGATCAGCTGGGATGAAGCCACCGACATCCTTGTAAGCGAGATCAACCGGATCAAGCGCTCGGATGGACCCGCGGCCATCTGCGCCGAGCCGAGCTCTCACCATATGTGGGGCAACGTGGGATACCGGCACAGCACCTTCTTCCGCTTCATGAACATGATGGGCTTCACCTATGCCGACCACAACCCGGACAGCTGGGAAGGCTGGCATTGGGGTGGTATGCACATGTGGGGCTTCAGCTGGCGTCTCGGCAACCCGGAGCAGTACGACCTCCTCGAGGACACGCTGAAGCACTCCGAGATGATCGTCTTCTGGTCCTCCGACCCGGACGGCACGGGCAACTTCTACGGGGGATACGAATCCAGTATCCGCCGGAAGTGGATGAAAGACCTGGGGATCAAGATGGTGTTCATCGATCCCTATTACAACCACACGGCCAACCTCCTTGGTGACAAGTGGCTCTCGCCCAAGATAGGTACCGACCATGCCCTCTCCTTCGCCATCGCCTACACCTGGCTGACCGAAGGGACGTACGACAAGGAGTATGTCGCGACCCATACCATCGGGTTCGACGAGTGGGCGGATCACGTGCTCGGCAAGGACGACGGGATCCCCAAGACCTGCGAATGGGCTGAAGGCGAATCGGGCGTGCCGGCCTGTGAGATCAGAGCGTTGGCCCGCGAGTGGGCGAAGAGGAAGACGATGCTGGCCGCCGGCGGACTGGGGGGCTGGGGCGGCGCCTGCCGAGCGTCCCATGGCATCGAATTCGCTCGGGGAATGATAGCGCTCGCCACCATGCAGGGTATGGGCAAGCCCGGATCCAACATCTACTCGACCACACAGGGCGCTCCCTTGGATCCCGATTTCTACTTCCCCGGTTACGCCGAGGGCGGCATCTCCGGTGACTGTGAGAACTCCGCTGCCGGCTTCAAGTTCGCGTGGAGGATGTTCGACGGCAAGACCACCTTCCCGTCGCCGTCCAACATCAACACCAGCGCCGGCCAACACATCCCGCGTCTCAAGATCCCAGAATGCATCATGGACGGGCACTTCGAGTGGCACGGCAAGGGCTTCTGCGGCGGCGACATCCAGCATCAGCTGCACCCCTATACCTACCCCGCTCCGGGTTATCCCCGCATCAAGATGTACTGGAAGTACGGCGGCCCGCACATCGGCACGATGACGGCCACCAACCGTTACGCCAGGATGTACACGCATCCGAGCCTGGAATTCGTGGTCAGTCAGTCGATCTGGTTCGAAGGCGAAGTTCCGTTCGCCGACCTGATCCTGCCGGCCTGTACGAACTTCGAGCGGTGGGACATCTCGGAGTTCGGCAGCTGCTCCGGGTATATCCCCGACACCTACCAGCTCGCCAACCACCGGGTCATCTCCTTCCAGATGAAGTGCATCGAGCCGGTGGGTGAGAGCAAGTCCGACTACGACATCTACGCGATGGTGGCGGAGAAACTGGGCATCGGGCCTCAATTCACCGAGGGCAAGACCGATCTGGACTGGGTGAGGCAGTACTACAACGCGACCGACATGCCCAAGTACATGACCTTCGACGAGTTCGCCAAGAAGGGCTACTTCGTGGTGCCGGACAATCCGGATCGGAAGAAGACCCCGGCTCTGCGCTGGTTCGCCGAAGACCGGGTGCGCGATACACCGGACTGGGGCCCGCGCCTCAACAACTCTGTGGGCGGCAAGGGTCTGCAGACTCCGAGCGGCAAGATCGAGTTCGTCTCCAAGACCCTCACGAACTTCGAGCAGCAAGGCTACATCGACGAGTATCGCCCGGCCATGCACCGTTGGATCCCGGCGTGGGAGGGCCCGCGCTGCGAGCTTGCGAAGAAGTACCCATTGGGCATGCTGTCCCCACATCCCCGTTTTTCCTTCCACACCATGGGTGACGGCAAGGACACCTTCATGAACGACATCAAGGACCATCGGGTCCTGGTGGACGGCCACTACTACTGGATCATCCGCATGAACCATGTCGACGCTGCCGCCCGCGGCATCAAGGAGGGCGACCTGGTGCGTGTCTTCAACGACCGCGGCTCGGTCGTCGTCGCCGCTCAGGTCGGAGAACGGGTGCAACCTGGGACCGTACACACCTATGAGTCGTGCGCCGAGTACGCTCCGCTGGGCACTCCCGGCAGGTCGGCCGATCGCGGCGGTTGCATGAACATCCTCACGCCCGACCGTTACATGTCCAAATACGCCTGCGGAATGGCTCCGAACAGCGCGCAGGTGCAGGTCGAGAAGTGGGACGGTGGCATCTATGAGACCGAGTGATCTGGGAACATCGATCGGTCCTCTCGTGATCAACAAGGAGCTTGCGAGATGAAGCAATGGTATAAGGTCATAGACGTCGCCCTGTGTCACGACTGCAACGACTGCTTCATGGCCGACAAGGACGAGTTCGTCGGCAATGACTGGCCGGGGTACACTGCCGCTCAGCCCCGTCACGGGCACCGCTGGGTGGATATCCGGCGGCATGAGCGCGGGACGTATGCGCGGAACGATGCGGCGTATCTGCCGGTGCCGTGCCAGCACTGCCAGAACGCGCCGTGCGAGGAAGCCGGGAAGGGCGCGGTGTATCGCCGTCCCGACGGCATCGTCATGATCGACCTGGAGAAGGCCAAGGGCCGCAAGGACCTGGTCGATTCTTGCCCATACGGGGCGATATGGTGGAATGAGGAGGCGGACCTCCCGCAGAAGTGCATCTTCTGCGCCCATCTACTCGACGATCCCAGCTGGAAGCCGCACACCACCCGTTGTGCGCACATCTGCCCGAACGAGCTGATGAAGACCTATTTCGTCGAGCCGGAAGAGATGGAGAAGATGATCGCGGAGGAGGGATTGGAGGCCTATCTTCCGGAGCTTGGGACCAGGCCGACCACTCTCTACAAGAACCTCTACAGGTACACGAAGAACTTCATCAGCGCCGGGGTGCTGGTGGACGGTGACTGCTTCGAGGGCGCGACCGTGACCCTGCACTCGAAGGAGGGGGGCATCGCCTGCACTCCATCCGGCGCAGGCGTGGCCAACTGCCAAGACACCTCGGTGCTGGCGACCCGTACGACGAACTTCTTTGGTGACTTCAAGTTCGACGGACTCAACGATGGCCAGTACCGGCTCGAGGTCGACGCCGGAGGCCGCAAGTACTCGACCGAGGTCACCGTCAAGGGTGAGTCGGTGAACCTGGGGTTCATCAAGTTGTAGACGCACCTGCTGCCACACCGAGAGACAAGCACGGGTGGAGGGTCTTGCCGGCAAGACCCTCCGCTCTTATGAGTGGGAAGTGGGCCGGAGCTGGGGCCGGCGATAGAAAGGCCGCTCGTGAAAGAGATCGTGATATTCAACGGCAGTCCCCGCATGGACGGGAACACGGCCACGCTACTGAATCTGGTCGCCAAGGGCGCCCGCGACAACGGGGCCGACGTCCACTTTTATACCCTTTTCAAGATGAAGTTCATGGCCTGCCAGAGCTGTTTCGCCTGCCGGCTCAAAGACGACTGCGTCATCAACGACGAGGTGCACGAGGCTCTGCAGAAGGTGAAGACGGCCGATGGTGTGGTCATCGGGTCGCCCATCTATATGATGCAGATGACCGGACCGGTCAAGAACCTCTACGACCGCTTCTTCCCCCTGACCGACACAGAGTGGCGCCCCCGCTTCGGGATCAAGAAGATGGTGGCGGTCTACACGCAGGGCATGGCCGATCCCTGTCTGTTCGAGTCGTACTTCGACTACACGGCCGCCATGTTCCCCTGGTTCGGTTTCGACCTGGTCGAGACGATCGTGTGTACCGACGCGAACGATCCCGAGACCGCCGAGCGCGATGCCGCCCTCAAGATCCGGGCGTATGAGGCCGGGAGGATGCTGGCACTTGACTAACCTCGTCTGTTCCAGGATAGTGAGAGCCAGGGCCCTAGCGGAATAGCTGTTCCGTCGAGCGGCATAGGGTGTAGGTCATCTACAAGACGCGGAGGGTTGGGGTCGGATGGTGAGGGCAGGGGGTCGGCAGAGAGCGGCGGGCGGGGCGGACGCGGAGGAGGAGAGCGGGTTCTTCGTCCGAGCCCTCGCGCGTGGCTTGACCATCCTCGCGCTGTTCGGCGTCGAGCATCCCGAGTGGGGGCTGAGCGAGATCTGCGGGCGCACCGGTATGTCCAAGACCACCGTCTATCGGATGGCGCGGACCCTCGAGGCGCGGGACTTTCTGGCGTACGACGCGAAGACGGAGCGCTATCATCTAGGCGCAGCTATGATCCCGGGAGCCTATCTGACCATGTCGTACGTGGGCTTCGTGCGCGCCGCGCATCCCTTCCTGGAGAGACTGGGCGCAGTCACCGGGGAGACGGTGGAGCTCACCGTGGGGAGCGCGGAGGGAGCCATCGTGGTGGACGAAGTAGCCACCGCCCATCCGTTCCGGCTCAATCGTCCGACGGGCCGCATCCTCGATAGTCTGGCCAATTCTTCCTTCCGTCTGCATGTGGCGTTCAGACCGCCTGCCGAGCAGCGCAAGATCATCGGCGCGGCCCAGCATAAGCGAACGCGCAACACGATCACCGATCCCGAGGAGATCATGCGCCGGCTTGCCGCCGAGCGCGCGGAGGGGATGGCCTTCGACCTGGAAGAGCAAGACCTCGGCGTGTGTGCCGTGTCTGCGCCGGTTCTCGAGCGCGACGGGAGTCTGAAGGCGGTCGTGACCGTGGTGGCTCCCGCCGAGCGCTTCGGCCCCCGGTTGCGAAAGAGGAAGGCCGAGGCCCTCCGGAGCACCGTGGCCGAATTGACCAAGCACCTGAGTGGGAGGGCCCTGAACAATCTGTGAAGATCGGTTGACTGTGGTTGTGGTTAGTAGGATAGTAGGAATCGGTAACTGAACGGAATAGCAATTCCGTCTGACGGAATAAGCGGAGCGAGAAGGAGGCAGGATGGCAGAAGACCGAGCCCCGAACGGCAAATCGGGCGAGAAGACGCTGGTGCGCGACATCAGCTTCTGCGGGGTTCCCGAGAATGGATCCAACGCATCGATGGTGGACGTGAAGAACGGCAAGATCGTCCGCATCCGGCCGATGCACTACGACTGGAAGTACGATCCTCAGAAACACATGAACCCCTGGAAGATGGAAGTGCGGGGGAGTAGCTTCGAGCCGAGCATGAAGACGCTCATCCCGCCCTATTCCATCGCATACAAGAAGCGGGTGTACTCCCCGGCCCGCATCCGCTATCCCATGAAACGCGTGGACTGGGATCCTGATGGTGCTCCTGGTTCCACCGGCCCGGGCGGGCGCAACACCCAGAACCGCGGCAAGAGCAAGTACGTACGCATCTCCTGGGACGAGGCCCTCGACACCATCGTCGCCGAGATGAACCGCATCAAGGAGACGTACGGGCCGACCGCCCTTCTTTATCAGTGCGACCAGCACGGCGAGAACAAGGTCGTGCAGGCCTGCCACGGCGCCGGCCGTAAGCTACTGCCGCTGTGGGGCGGTTATACGCTGCAGATCCGCCAGCCCGACAGCTGGGAGGGCTGGTGGTGGGGCAGCAAGCACCTCTGGGGCTGCGAGCCGGTCGGACAGGGCAAGCAGAGCAACCTGCTGTACGACGTGGCCAAGAACTGCGAACTGCTCCTCTTCTGGGGATGCGACCAGGAGACGACGCCGTGGGGCTGGCAGGGCCAGCTTCCCAGCAGGCTCTCCTACTGGTACAGCGAACTCGGCATCAAACAGATCTACGTGTGTCCCGACCTCAACTACGCGGCGGCCGTCCATGCCGACCGGTGGATCCCCGTCCTTCCCAACACCGACGCGGCCCTCTACCTGGCCATCACCTACTGGTGGTTCAAGCAGGGCACCTACGATAAGGAATATCTCAAGACCCACGCGGTGGGGGTCGAAGCCTACGAAGCCTACGTCATGGGCGAGGAGGACGGCATCCCCAAGACACCGGAGTGGGCGTCTCCCATCTGCGGCGTGCCGGCCCGGGTCATCAAGGCGCTGGCCGAGGAGTGGGCGTCGAAGCGTACCAGTGTGGTGATCGGCAACGGGGGCCCGGGCATCCGCGGCCCGTATGCGACCGAGCCCGCCCGTCTACAGAACATCTGTCTGGCCATGCAGGGTCTGGGCAAACCCGGTATCAACCAGGTGAAGATGATCGAGTGGGGCCTCTTCGACTTCCCCGATCAGTATGCCCAGCCCAAGCCGCTGCGCGTGCCCAATTTGCGCACCGCCTACACCGGCGGCCATCCGTCGGACCTCAACTTCCCATCGCTGCCGAAGACCTACGTGCCTAAGGCTATACTCGAGGGTGAATGTGACTGGTGGGGGTGCGAATCGGAGACCGCTCCGCGTGAAGACCAGTTCGTGCACCGCTTCTACCCGGCGGAGGGCTGCTCGAAGATCCACGCCGTCTGGACCGACTCGCCCTCCTGGATCACCTGCTGGAACTCGGGCAACGACTACGTCCGGGCCATGCAGCGCCCGGAGATCGAGTTCATGTGGGCCCAGCACCCTTGGTTGGAGAACGACGCCCTCCTGGCCGACATCATCCTTCCGGTGAACACTAAGCTGGAGGAGGACGATATCGGCGCCGACATCTTCAGCGGCCAGTACAACCTGCTCTTCCCGGAGCACAAGTGCATCGAGCCCTTGGGCGAATCGTACAGCGACTACGAGGTGGTCTGCATGCTCGCCGAGCGGCTCGGCCTGCTGGAGGAGTACACGCGGGGCAGGAGCATCCCCGACCTGATCAAGTACGGTTATGAGACCTCCCGCTGCGCCGACCTCATCAGTTGGGAGGAGCTGAACGAGAAGGGGTACTACGTCGTTCCGACGGCGGAAGGCTGGGAGAACGAGCCGGCCGGTTTCCAGAAGTTCTACGAGGATCCGAAGGCCAACCCGCTCACGACCCCGACCGGTCTTCTGGAGTTCGAAGCCACCGGCCTCAAGGAGAACTTCCCCGACGATCCCGAGCGGCCGCCGGTGCCGAAGTGGATAGCCCAGGGCGTCAGCCACGAGGAGACCATCGGCACCGAGAGGTCGAAGAAATACCCGTTGCTGGTGTGCTCCAACCATCCGCGCTGGAGTGTCCATTCGCAGCACGAGGACATAACCTGGCTGCGTGAGATCGGCACCTGCAAGATCACCGGCCCCGACGGCTACCAGTACCAGCCGGTATGGCTGCATCCGTCGACCGCTGAGAAGCGGGGGATCACGGACGGCGACGTGGTCTCGATCTATAACGACCGCGGCACGGTCCTCGGCGCGGTCTATGTGACCGAACGGGTCATGCCGGGCGTGATCTACATAGACCACGGCGCCAAGTGGGACCCGATCGAGCCCGGCGTCATCGACCGGGGCGGCGCGATCAATACCATCGTCCCACGCCACACCACGTCGAAGAACGCCGTGGGTCACGCGGTCAGCGGGTTCCTGGCCGAAGTCGAGAAGACCGATCTGGATGAGCTGAAGCGCAAGTATCCCGATGCCTTCGAAAGGCCCTTCCACCCCTGCGCGGGTCCCGGCTTGGAGGCCTGCATCATGGGAGGTGAATGATGGGCAAGGTACTCGTCATCAACTACGACATCTGCAACGGCTGCTACAACTGCCAAGTAGCCTGTAAAGACGAGCACGTAGCCAACGACTGGTCGCCTATCGCCAAGCCCCAGCCCGACACCGGCCAGTTCTGGAACAAGGTGTACGACAACGTGCGCGGCCAGGTGCCCAAGGTCCTGATCACCTATGAGCACAGCATCTGCCAGCACTGTGACGAGGCGCCCTGCATCGCCGCCTGCAACGCGCACGCGATCTACAAGCGCGCCGACGGCATCGTCATCATCGACCCCGACAAGTGCCGGGGCAACAAGATGTGTATAGCAGCCTGTCCGTACGAGAACGTCATCTACTTCAACGACGCCCTCAACATCGCCCAGAAGTGCACGTTCTGCGCGCACCTGTTGGACGACGGGTGGAGCGAGCCCCGGTGCGTCGACGCCTGTCCGACGGGTGCCTTCACCTTCGGTGACGAGGACGATCCGAAGATGAAGGACCTCATCGCCAAGGCCGAACCGCTCAGGCCGGAGCTGGCTCACGTGAAGCCGCGCGTCTACTACATCGGCCTGCCGAAAAAGTTCATCGCGGGAGCGATCTACGACCAGGAAGACGACCTGTGCGCCGAGGGAGTCACGGTCACGGCCACGAACAGGGTGACGGGCGAGAAGACCACGGCCGTCACCGACAACTACGGCGACTTCTGGCTGCGCGACCTGCAGGACGGCGTGTACACGCTTTTGCTCGAGAAACCCGGCTATCTGACCCAGAAGTTCGGTCCGGTGGATGTGACGCAGAAAGACATCAACGTCGGCGATATCGCCATCTGGAAGGCCTGAGGGTTTGACACGACCTACAACGGTGATCTCGACCTCCCGGGCCCGCCTACCGCGGGCGGGCCCGGGAGGTCGAGCCAAGGAGTGACGAATGCGGTTCATCGACGCGCATCTTCATAGCGACATGATCGAGGACATCCAACTCCAGAAGCTGGTCATGATGGGGATGGAGGCTGCGGTGGTGCCCAGTCCTCATATGTTCCTTGGGAATCCCCCGGTGGACACTCTGTTCCGGGTCTGGGACCGGTTTGTCACCCTGGAAGTGACGACCGCGCAGACGCTCGGCTATGAGAGCTTCGCCTCGCTCTCAGTGCCGTTCATCGGGCTGGGATGGTCCGACACCGAGAGGGCGCTGGCTGTTCTGCCCGGGTTGCTGGACCACGAGCGGGTGGTCGCCATGGGCGAGATCGGTCTGGACACCGGCACCGAGTACGAGAAAGACCTGTTCCGCGAACACCTGCGCATCGCGAAGGCCCATGATCTACCCGTCATCCTGCACACTCCCATCCGCCTGGCTCCGCAGGGACCGGAGTTGCTGCCCCTGATCCTCCAGATCGTCAAAGAGGAGGGCTTCCCGCCGGAGAGATGCGTGTTCGATCATGCCGGTGAGGCCACGCTCGACTTCCGTATGAGCACCGGGGGCATGGTGGGGCTTTCGGTCTGTTGGGACAAGATGCCGCCTGAGGTCGCAGCCCGCTATGTGATCGACAATCCTGACAAGCGCGGCAAGATCATCATCAACTCGGAATTGGGTGGGGAAGGCAACGACTACTTCATGGTCCCGCGGGTGATCTTGGCCATGAGGCTCTTCGGCCTGGACCGGGAGACGATAGACCGGGTGTGCTATCAGAACCCGAGGGATTTCTTCAAGTTGCCGGTGGCCTGAGATCCGGAAGCGCGGCGACATATGAGTGGGAGTAGCGCAGCTTTGGACATGTTGGTAGTATGTGGCCGGTGTGTCCGGAGGTCCGTGTTCTCCCCTGCGATCGGTCACGAGGGAAGGGACTTGCAGAGGAGGTGTTCGAGTCTGGGTTGATCACCAAGGGGGTAGGTCCGGCGGGTCGGGCGACTCTTCTGTAGAAGGCGAGAGGATGCCGGACACGAAAGACGGCTCGACGTGCCGCGTGATCGACGTCGGATGCGTCGGTCGATGAGCGAACATCATGAAAGGAGCATCATGGCGGATATGGACAGGAAAGAGGAAGAGAAGGGCGTGCTGGAAGGCAAAGAGGTCAGCCGTCGCGATTTCTTGAAGATGGCCGGGGTCGCCGGGGCGGCGGTCGGCCTTGCCGGCGGCTTGGGCGGTCTTGTGGCGGCCTGCGGCGGCGAGGAAGAGACCATCACCACTACCACTGCGGGTGGCGCGACGACCACCACTGCGGGTGGCGCGACGACCACCACCGCCGCGGGATCTACGACCACGGTCAGCGCCGGGGCGGAGAAGGGCCGGGAGATCAAGGTTGGGTTCGTCTCTCCCCAGACCGGCAACATCGCCTTTTTCGGTGTGCCGGATAAGTACTGCATGGAGAGGGCGCAGGAGGCCATCGGAGAGGGAATCGTGTGCGGTGACGGCAAGATGCATCCGGTCAGCATCAAACTGGCCGACAGCCAGTCCGACACCGCCCGGGCCGCCGCTGTGGCAGGCGACCTCATCAACAACGACAAGGTAGATCTTATGGTGACGGCTTCCACGCCGGATACGGTCAACCCCGTGTCCGGCCAGTGCGAAGCGCTCAACACCCCCTGCCTCTCGAACGACGCTCCCTGGCAGCCTTTCGTGGATCGTGCGAACACAGGAGACTTCTCGGTCACTTACAAGTGG
>JAJFUK010000108.1 GCA_021372435.1 Actinomycetes bacterium
GTTCGCCGGCGAGTCGGGGTCGATCATGTCGACTCCGCTCAAGCTGGCGTATCTTCCGGTGACGCATGTGGAGAACCAGTGCGCCACCGGGTCGGAAGCGATCCGCGGGGCCGCGTACGCGGTCGCCGCGGGCGTGTACGATCTCGTGCTCGCGGTGGGGGCGGAGAAGTTGAAGGACACCGGCTACTCGGGCCTTCCCCAGACCCGTCCCGTCGCGACCTGGAGCTACCGTCTTACCACCCAGACTCCGGCGGCCGGTTTCGCCATGATGGCGACCGGTTACTTCGCCAAGCACGGTCTCTCCTTCGAGGAGGGCAAGCGGCTGCTTGGGCAGATCGCCGTCAAGAACCATCACAACGGCTCGCTCAACCCCAAGGCCCACTTCCAGCGTGAGATCACCCTGGAGCAGGCGGTCAACGCGCCCATGATCGCCTACCCGCTGGGTCTGTACGACTGCTGCGGGGTGAGTGACGGCGCGGCCGCGGCCGTGATCACCAGGGCCGACCTGGCCAAGAACTTCCGCCCGGACCCCATCTATCTCAAGGCCGCCACCATCTGCCAGGGAGGACGGGAGGGCTGGCTGAGCCAGGTCTACGATCTCGCCCACGTGGAGGAGACCTATCGCGGCGGCCTCGCGGCGTACAGGGAGGCCGGCATCAAGGACCCCCGCAGGGAGATCAGCATCGCGGAGGTGCACGACTGCTTCTCCATCACCGAGCTGACCATCATGGAAGATCTGCAGTTCAGTGAGCGCGGACGCGTCAAGGACGACATCGAGGCCGGCACGTTCACCTTGGAGGGCGAGCTGCCCGTCAACACCGACGGCGGTCTGAAGTGCTTCGGACACCCCATCGGGGCGACCGGGTTGCGGATGTTGTACGAGGTGTACAAGCAGCTCCAGGGCAAGGCCGGCGCGCGTCAAGTGAAGGACCCGCGTCTGGGTCTGACCCACAACCAAGGTGGGGAGCCGGGAGCGGCGACCGTGAGCGTGTTGATTGTGGGTAACGAGCTGGGTTGAACGGGGGATCGAGGATCACTTTGATCTGAGCGGGTCGGTGACGCGTAGGCGGCTGCGCGATCTATGCCGGAGCGCGGGAGGCCGTGCTGCCAAGGGACGAGCCGTCTGAGGCGTCGGCCGACGTCGGGAGGTGGGAAGCATAGGTGTACAGGATATGTATTGACACCGGTGGCACTTTCACGGACTGCATCGTCCTTGACGGCGAAGGGAAGCTCTATGAGTTCAAGTCGCCGACGACACCTCATGATTTCTCCGAAGGCGTGCTGAACGTGATCAATGACGCCGCGGCATCCTTCCGCAGCCTGCCGGAGGAGTTCCTGAAGCAGACGGAATGGATCGTCCACGGCACCACCGTCTGCACGAACGCGCTGGTGCAGAGGAAGCTGTCCCGGGCGGCTCTGATCACCACGAAGGGCTTCCGCGACATCATCGAGATGCGTCGCTCGATGAAGATCGAGACCAAGTCGATGTACGACGCGTACATCCCGCCGTACGACCCCATCATCCCTCGCTACCTCCGCTTCACCGTCAGCGAGAAGACCAAGGTGTCCGGGGAGGTCGTCACTCCGGTCGACGAAGCGGAACTGGCCGAAGTCATCGAGAAGATCAAGAAGGAAGATGTCGAGGCCGTCGCCATATGCTTCATCAACTCCTACGCCAACCCGGCGAACGAACTCCGGGCGGCGGAGATCTGTGGCCAAGGTCTGGGCGACGTCTTCATCTCGTGCTCCAGCGTGCTTCTGCCCAAGATGGGAGAGTACGAGCGGGAGAGCACGTGCGTGATCAATGCCGGCGTCGGGCCGATCGTGGAGCGGTATTTGACCACCCTGGAGACGAAGCTCAGGAATGCGGGTTTTGAGAACCAACTGCTCGTCGTGCAGGCGAACCAGTTCGTGCAGTCGGCCTCTGCCGTCGTGGCTAAGCCGGTGTATCTGACCGGGTCCGGCCCGGCCGCGGGACCGGCGGGCGCGGTCCATCTGGGCAACACCATCGACGAAGACAACTTCCTCATCGGCGACATGGGCGGGACCACTTGGGATGCCGGCCTGGTGAAGGATAAGAAGGTCAGCCTGAAGGTCGGCGAGTGGCTGGGAGACGACCGCCTCGGCATCAAAGTGGCCGACGTCGTCAGTATCGGAGCCGGCGGCGGCAGCATCGGTTGGCTCGACACCCTAGGATTGCTGAGGGTGGGTCCGCAGAGCGCCTCCTCCAATCCTGGCCCTGCCTGCTATGACCTCGGCGGGATCGAACCCACGGTCACAGACGCGGCGGTCATCTTGGGCTACATCGATCCGGACAACTTCTGCGGCGGGAAGATCAAGTTGCGCTCGGACTTGGCTCGGGAAGCCATGAGCAAGATCGCCGGCGGTCTGGATATGAGTGTCGAGGAAGCTGCCCAAGCTATGTTCGACACGGTGAATTCGAACATGGCCGACGCCATAAGCGAGATCTCCACGCGCAAGGGCTACGACGTCAGGGACTTCAACCTTCTCGCGATAGGCGGCGGCGGACCGCTGTGTGGCGCCTTTGTGGCCGGCCTACTTGGCATGAGGAAGACCATCGTGCCCAAGTACGCGTCTTCGTTCTGCGCGTGGAGCATGTTCTTCCTCGACATCGGCAGGGACTATGTGCGGTCGTGTCTCTGCAGGTCGGACCGGGCTGATCTGAGGATCATCAACGGGCTCTACTCCGACATGATGCAAGAAGCCTCGGCGGACGTGAAGGGGTTCGGCGTCACGATCGGCGACCTTGTGTTTGAGAAGTCCGCTGAGATCCGGTATCAAGGTCAGTACCACGTGCTTGAGATCCGCCTTCCCCCGGGGGAGATAGGTCCAGAGGACATGAGGACCTTGGAAGATGATTTCCACAAGCTGCACAGGGAGCTCTTCACGTTCTCTCTGCCCTGGGTGCCCATGGAGATGATCAACGTGCGTCTCACGGCGAAGCTCAAGTCCGACAGACTCCCCATCCCTAAGAGGGCTCTCGGAACGGCCGATGCTTCAAAGGCCATCATCCGCACGAACGAGTGTTACTTCGACAACATACGCTCTGCGACCCCCGTGTACGATGGCGCGTTGCTCGAAGCCGGCAACATCATCCGGGGCAACGCCATCATCCAGACGCCCACGGCCACGACCGTCATACCCGCGAACACGGTCTGCAACGTCGACGCTTATGGAAACTACGTGATCGTGTCTGAAGAGTAGGCTGCTGCGGGCAAAGAAAGGGGGATGTTTCCAGGAAACACTGATGGTTCCATGTTTGTCCGAGTAGCATCCAATGCGAAGTGAGAAGGAGGGAGGAACAGTGAAGAAGCGGTACCTGCTTGCCGGCGTGGTGGCGCTGCTGCTGGTGGTCGCCCTCATCGCAGTCGCCTGCGGTGAAGACGAGGCCACCACGACGACGGCTGGCGGAAGTACAGAGACCACAGCGGCTTCCATGGGGGAGCCCATCAAGATCGGCGTCATCAATGACCTGACCGGGCGCGAAGGGACGACCGGGCAGAACATGGACAAATCGCTGAGGCTCGCGTTCAAGGTGATCGGCAACAAGATCGGCAACAGGCCGGTGGAGATCATCTCCGAAGATGCCGCGGACCAGGCGAACGTGGCTGTGGACAAGGCGAGGAAGCTGATCGAGCAGGACAAGGTCGTGGCCATATTCGGCCCGAACGAGATCGGGGAGAAATTCGCGGTAGCCGGTTACATCGCCTCGCTGGGAGAGGCGGGCATCCCGCTGATCTTCTTCAGCCCGACGCCGCCCCCGGCCTTTGAAGGCAACGATTGGCTCATCGGAGCTTGTGGCACGACCCTTACGCAGCCCACGGTCATGGCCGACTACATCTACAACGACCTGGGCTACCGGACGATCAATACGCTGGGCCAGGAGGGCACAGCGGGCGAGTCCTTCATCAATCCCCTCGTCGGCGTGTTCCAGCAGCTAGGGGGGACTGTAGTCGGCCAGGTATGGCCTCCCGCGGACACCTCGGATTTCGGACCGTTCCTGACGACGCTCAAGCCCGCGGATGCGTTGGTCGTCTGGATGCCGGGAGCTGCTGTGGGGATGCACATCCAGTACGTCAAGATGGGCGTGATCGACAAGATGCCCATGGTCGGCGCCTTCCACGGGGCGACCTTCGACCCGTGGGTCTACGCTGCCATCCACCAGAACAACCCCGATGTTGCCGAGGCTATGGCAGGTGTACCCTGCCCGATGGAGTACGCACCTGATTCGACGTCTGAGGCGAACTTGGCCTTTATCGAGGCTGCGAAGGCAGAGTGGGGCGACGTTGCCTTTGCCGGTGACAATGTCAACTCGTACAACGCTGCCATGCTGTTCATCAAGGCGGTGGAGGCGACCGGTGGGGTGACAACACCGAAAGAACTGGTGCAGTCTATATTGGCGACCGCATGGGAAGGGCCGCAAGGACCGGCGTTCTTTGCCGAAGGCAACCGCGCCGCCCACATCACCGTGCACATAGTGGCAGAAGAAAAGACTCCGGAAGGGACCCCGTACCCCTATCAATACAAGACGCTCAAGACCTACGAGGGAGTCCCGCCGACGGGCTACGCTGCCCCTTAGCATCTAGATGACCACCGCCGCCACTTGGTTCGTTACGTAGAGCGGCCCTGGTAGGCAGCTGGAGCCTCGACGTCTAGGGCCTGGGATGCGGGGGCGGACCCCCTCTGACATGGAGGGATCCCTGCCTCCGCATCCGGCCCACACCGCCGAAGAGGAAGGTCTGAAAGATCGATCCGATCACGACAGCCACGATCTGGCACTATATGCAACGGGTGTGCCGCGAGATGCGGTACACCGCCGAACGCACTGCCACGAACGTCCTTGTCGTGACCCTGCACGACATGGCCTACGGCATCTGGGCGGCCGACGGCCGGGTCATCGCCATCCCTGAGGGCTTCCCCCCCAGGCTCATCTCCAGCACGTTCCCTATTCGAAGAGTGCGGGAGAAGTTCGCCGGGCAGATCAAGCCGGGAGACGTCTACCTCACCAACTCCCCACGGGATGGGGCGGTGCACCTACCGGACTGGGTATTCATCAAGCCCGTGTTCTACGAGGACGAACTGGTGTTCTTCACCTGTATGGGCACTCACGTTGCCGACAATGGAGGCGCCCAGGCGGGCACCCACTTTCTGGCGTTCGATTCTATTGGAGAGGGCCTGAACATACCTCTGATCCGGATCGCCGAGAACGGTGAGCTACGGCGAGACGTCTTGGAGTTGCTGCTGGCCAACAACCGTCTGCCGGAGATGATGCGCCGCGAGTTGGCCTCTCTCACGGGCAGCACGGCGGTGGCTGAGCGGCGGCTGATCGAGCTGCTGGACAAATACGGCAAGGCGACCGTCCTGGCCGCGGTGGACGAGATGATCGAACGCACAGAAAAGGCCGTCCGGGCGGAGATCGCGAAGTGGCCCGACGGCACCTGGCGTGCGGAAGTGCAGACCGATGACGATGGCTTGACGATGGACCACCCCCTCACCGTCCGATGTGAGCTGACCATCGACGGGGAAGAGATCCACTTCGATTTTTCTGAGACGGACGATCAAGTAGCGGGAATGGTGAACGCCTACTACCAGGTGACGCTGAGCTGCGTCCTTTGTACGACCTTCCTCTTTCTGGGCAGCGAATTGGCGCCCTATCACAACGAAGGCAGCATGCGGCCCATCCACGTGAAGACGCGAAAGGGCACGATAGTCGACTGCAACCCCGGGGCCTTGGTCGCAGGGGCGCCTGCTATCACCGGAGGTGGCGTGATCGAAGTGGTGCTCGCCCTGCTATCGGATGCTCTGCCCGAGAAGGCGGTGAGTCCGTACGCACGCCTGATCTCCCCCATCATCGTGGGCAAGGACGAGGACGACGGCGGGATCTACGTGTATTCCACGTTCTGTGCGGCGGCAGGCGCCGGCGCCGTCGCCGGCTATGACGGCTATCAGTGCGTGTGCGACATGGGCACGCTGGGGGTGGTCGGAAAGACCGATGCCGAAGAGGAGATGGCCAGGTTCCCCTGGGAGATAGTCCAGTATGAGTTCAGGACCGACTCGCATGGCGCCGGCAGGTGGCGAGGGGCTCCGGGAGTAATCTGGGAAGGAGCCAACGATAGCGGGGACTGCCGCTTGACCCTGGGGTCATCAGACGGCTTCTCCACGCAGGCCAGGGGTCAGCACGGGGGGGGAGACACCCCCCTCAACAAAGCGCACGTGCTGCGCGGGGAGGAGACCATCGAGATAGGCCATCCTCACCTGGGGATGCGACTCAAGGCCGGCGACCGCCTTCTGACCTTGGCGGGAGGGGGTGCGGGAATCGGGGCGCCCGAGAAGAGAGATCCCCAGGCCGTGGCCTGGGATGTAAAGAACGAGCTGGTCTCGCTCGAAATGGCGCGCGACGTGTACAAGGTTGCCGTCGACCCGCAGACTTTCGCGGTCGACCAGGTGAAGACGGCCGAGCTGCGGAAGGCAGGCCGGTAGATAAGGTGATGCGCGCAGGCTTCGCATCGGCTTTCACGCCGCGCCGCGTAGACAAGGCGATCTGACAGGGGCAGGGGCGACCCCGAGCGGAAAGGGGAGCAAAGGCTTCATATGGGCGAGATACTCTCTGTATTCATGCTCGGGTTGTCCTCCGGCGTCGTCCTCTTCCTCTTGGCGGCCGGCCTGACGCTGACCATGGGTCTCATGAGGGTCATCAATCTGGCCCACGGGGCGCTGTACATGATAGGAGGCTACGTTGGTCTGTCTGTCGCCGGCTACGCCCACAACTACTGGGTCGGCGTGCTGGCCGGGGCGGCGGTCGCGGGCCTGATAGGTCTGCTCCTCGAAGTCGGCTTCCTGCGCCGCCTCTACGGGCATCCGACCAGCCAGGTGCTCCTCACCATCGGGTTCATATACATCATCCAGAACATCACCTTATGGATGTGGGGATCCTACCCCAACGCCCAGTTGGTCCCAGACATCTTCTCGGGCTCTCTGCCTGTCGGCAGCGTGCACATCCCCGTGTTCCGCCTCGTCGTTATCGTCTTCGGAGTGGTCATGGCGATCGTCCTATGGCTCCTTCAGGAGAAGACCCGGATCGGCGCCGTTGTGCGCGCGGGCATGGATAACAAGGAGATCGCCGGGGCGCTGGGCATAAACCTGAAGGGGGTCTTCACCGGCGTGTTCGTGCTCGGGACGTTCGTCGCCGGGATGATCGGATTGATCGGTTCCACGACCGCTACGGGCATCAATCTGCAGGTGGCGTGGGACGCCCTGCTGTTGTCGATGATCGTAGTCGTGGTGGGCGGCACGGGTTCTATTCAGGGAGCCTTGGTCGGCGGCATCACCATAGGCCTTCTAAACGCCTTTGGGGCGGCATATTTCCCCGACTTCTCCCACTTCATCTCGTATGTCGCTCTCGTGGTCATCCTCTTGATAAGGCCCGGCGGTCTGCTGGGCAGGCAGATGGTCACCGGCCCGGTGGCGGTACAGTATCTGGAGGAGCCGCGGGTTCGCAGAAGTAAACGGTGGACTGCGGTGCGCACGGCGGCACTCGCGGGCCTTCACCATGCGCCGGCCCTACTTCGCCGGGCTGGAGGGGTACGGGATGGGCCTCAAGCCCCCGTGGGCGAGGCGCCCCAATGGCGGATATTGCTGCACCGGTGGTTGCCTTACGCCGTCGCCGTAGCGGCCTTGATCGTGGTGCCGGCCGTCGTTGGTACCTACGACCAGAGCATCCTGACCAAGGTGGTCATCTTCGCGCTTTTCGCTGCCAGCCTAGACCTTACGATGGGATATACGGGGATGGTCTCTTTTGGCCATGCCGCCTTCCTTGGCGTGGCCGGATACGTGGTGGGCGTCTTCACCGTGAAGCTGGGCATCTCTTCGTTCTGGCTGGTCGCTCTGATCGCTTTGGGGATCACTATCTTCGTGAGCACGATCATCGGCTACATAAGCCTTCGCGTTTCGGGCGTGTACTACCTGCTGGTGACTATGGCTCTCGGGCAGGTGCTGTTCGTGATCGCCCTAAAATGGTCCTCGGTCACGAACGGGATGGATGGGCTGACGGGCATAGCAAAACCCGACTTGGGCTTCGCCTTCCGCTGGACCAACCTCCGCTTCTACTACATGACTCTGGTCATCTTCATCATCTGCTACGTGATTCTAAAGCTCATAGTCAGGTCCTCCTTCGGAAAAGCATTGGTGGGGGTGCGGCTCAACGAACAACGGATGAGGAGCCTTGGCTTCAACACCTGGGCGCTCAAGTACGTGGCAGTGATCGTCGGAGGCATCTTCGCAGCAGTGGCCGGAATACTCTATGCATACAACTACGGCAACATGGTGCCTTCGTACATGGCTCTACAGATGTCGTCCTATCCGATGCTGATGGTGATAATGGGGGGAGCCGGCACACTCTGGGGACCGAGCCTGGGCGCCGCTGCGATCATACTGCTGCAGGAGTACACGAGCGTGTCGGGACCGCTCAAGGAGCGGTGGCCGCTGATCCTTGGGGTGATCTTCGTCGCCTGTGTGGTGTGGCTGAGAGGTGGCTTCGCCCATTACTTGTCGACGGCCTGGAACAGGTGGGGCCCTCTGAGGGCGCGGTCTGCCGAGGCGCGGGCGGCCGAGGCGCGGGCGGCCGACAGCAGAGAGGTTCAGCCATGACCATCCTGCGGGTCGAAGACCTCTCGAAGAATTTCGGAGGTCTGCAGGTCCTCAGCGGCATCTCGTTCACCGTGGAGCCTGGAGAGAAGCTGGCTCTGATAGGCCCGAACGGAGCCGGCAAGACCACACTCATCAACGTCATCGGCGGTCAGCTCTCTGCGTCGGGTGGCGACGTGTTCTTGGGAAACCGGCGCATCACGCGTCTGTCTCCAAACCGGCGGCTCCGCCTGGGTTTGGGGCGATCGTATCAAGTCAACAACCTGTTCTTCGAGATGTCGATCCTGGACAACCTGCTCTTGGCTCTCTTTGGTGGCGAGCGGTCCCATTTCCAGATGTTCCGGCGCCTGGAAAAGAGGCGGGAGCTCGTCGAGGCAGCGGAGAGACTGCTGGAAACCGTGGACCTCTTCGAAAGACGACACGAGCCTCTGCAGGCCCAGTCGTACGGAGACCAGCGCCTGGTAGAGCTTCTATGCGCCTTCGCCTGCAGGCCTCAGATCGTCCTGTTGGACGAGCCCACCGCAGGCCTCCCCACCGCCGAGGCATCTTTGTTCGCAGATGTCATCCGCAGGCTGGCCGGTGACACCGCCGTCCTCTTCTGCGCTCACGACATGGACCTGGTCTTCAATCTGGCCGACTCGATCATGGTGCTCTATTTCGGAGAGATCATCGCCAAAGGCCTGCCGGAGGAGATCAGCGCTGATCCCCGGGTGCAGGAGATCTATCTGGGAGGCGATGACGGTTGTTAGAACTGGACAAAATAAACACCTACTACGGGGATACGCATGTCCTTTGGGATCTCTCCCTGAAGGTCGAGCAGGGCACAACCGTCGCCATCCTCGGTCGGAACGGCATGGGCAAGACCACGACCATCCGCTCTATCATGGGTCTGCCTGCTCCCACCAGCGGTGTGGTGCGCTTTCGGGGCGAGGTCATCAGCGACCTCCCTCCTTTCCGGATCGCGCGTAAGGGAATAGGGTTGGTGCCTCAGGGACGGATCGTATTCCCCTCCCTTACCGTCAAGGAGAACCTGCTTGTCGCGGCGAGAGGCAATGAGGGTGAGGACGCCTGGACTCTTGGACGCGTATACGATCTCTTCCCGATCTTGAAAGAGCGCGAGGGCCTCCATGCGGACCTTCTCAGCGGCGGAGAGCAGCAGATGTTGGCGGTGGCTCGCGCTCTCATGCTCAACCCCGATCTCCTGCTGATGGACGAGCCGTCCGAGGGCCTGGCTCCCATGGTCATCAAGCAGATCGGCCAGGTGATCTGCCAACTCAAAGGGAAGCTGACCGTGTTCTTGGCCGAACAGAATCTGAATATGGCTCTCACTGTGGCGGACGGTATCTACATCATCAGCAAAGGGGCCGTGGTCTGGGAGGGCCCGGCAGATGAGCTGCGGCACAACGAAGATGTCAAGCGGAAGTGGTTGGGCGTCTAGCGTCTCGGATGGGACGATGCAGGCCGGTGTCAACGTGCGAAAGGAGATGACGTGATGGCTAGAGCAGGGATGCCCTCAGGGGCGGCAATAGCGATAGCCGATATGTTGGACGTCTGCGCCGAGGTCAAACCCGGCATGGAGGTGGTGATACTGGCGGAAGTAGACGGATTGTACGGCGGCGACAGTCCTGTAGACGAGGACGCCATAGCCTGGATAGAGGCGGGTGTGGCCGCGCGAGGCGCCCGCGCCTCGGTCATGTGGATCGACGAGCCTGCCAAACCCCACGCCTGGCGCTTCCCGCCGGTGGTCAAGAGCGCGATACGGGACGCCGACGTCATGATCAATCACTCCAACAATCTGGTGACGGAAGAGATCGCGGAGTTCCGGTACTACCTCGAAGAGGCGCAGACCTGGATGGTGCGCAACTTCGCCAGCACGGCGCCGCTGCTGTGTACAGCCTGGGCGCAGACCCCTTGGGAACTGGTGAGCGAGATCCGCTACCAGTCTTCACTGGCCTTCAGGCCGGATCTCCCCTGGGTGCTCACCGACCCCAACGGCACCCATCTGGAAGGGACCACCACACCGGCCGAGAACCGCAAAGTCGGCGACCCCGGCATGCCGTACTCCTCTCGCCGCAAGGAGGCCAGCCATTATCTGCCCTGGCCGGAGTGGGTGCACCCGCCGGTCCGCATCTCAGACACGAACGGAGTGTTCATCTTTGAGACCATGCTCAGCTGGTGGACCCGGTACATAGGCATCTCTCCTTATCTCAAGACGCCCATCAAACTGGTAATAGAGAACAACCGCATCATGGCTATAGAGGGCGGCGAGGAGGCTATCGCCCTCAAGCGGTTCCTCGAGGACATGAAGCCGCGCGTGGGTGACGGCGTCTACGACTTCAACGCCTTCCACTTCGGGGTGCACCCACAGGCGATCGTGGCTCCCCACCAGTGCCCCAACGACCTCCACCGACGCACCATCGAGCACTCACACAGCTGCAATCTGCACGTGCACATCGGCGCTCCGCCGTCGAACGAGAACTATCCGTACTGGATGCACTGCACCGGCGACATCCGGCACCCATCTCTCAAAGTCGGCGACACCGTGGTCTACGACAACGGACATCTGACCGCCTTGGATAGCCCGGCGGTGAAGGCGGTCGCCGACAAGTACCCCGGCCGTCCCGGAGTGGAGCCCATGCCGAGATCGTTCTGACTCCTGCCAGGCGCCTAGGGCTGGGCAGGCCCGTTGGCATTACTGCACCCCTTTTGGCTCCGGAAGCTTTGGGGTGGCGAGGGTCGCGTGACCACGGAGGAGAAAGCGTAGAGGCGGGGGCCTCTACCGACGAAGGTCTGACCGCACGGAGGAATATGGATGAGCTGGAACGCCCCGGATCCCATGTTCGAAGGCTGGGACAAGTTGGACTGGCAGGAACGTCGCGAGCGGCGGTTCCGGCGTTGGCTGAGCGCACGCGGAGTCGAATTCTCCAGCGATTCGGTGAAGGAGGAGTACCAGCAGCGGGTCCGATCGCTGATCGATGCCATCACGCTGAAGAAGCCGGAACGGGTGCCCGTATGCGCCAACGTGCACTTCTATCTGGCGAAGTACAGCGGCCTCACTAAGAAGGAAGCCATGTACGACTATGGGAGATCGGCGGCCGCGCTCATCAAGTTCCATGAGGATTTCCGGCCCGACGTCCAGGCGAAGCCGGTCGCGCCCGCGAGGGTCTTTGAGATGCTGGACCTACAGTTCGTCGACTGGCCCGGTCACGGTCTTCCCGACGACACCCCCTGGCAGTACCGCGAAGACGAGTATATGAAGGCGGATGAGTACGACGCCCTCATCGCCGATCCCGAGGGCTACTTCCGGCGCTCGTTGCTGCCTCGGTTCGGCTCGGCCTTCAGTCCGCCGGCGGCGATGCCTCCGTTCACGGACTTCATGGAAGCCGCGGCCATACCTTACAATCTGCTGGGCTTTGCCGCTCCTGGTCTGGTCGAGGGGATGCAGCGATTGGCGGCGGTGGCCGGGGAGTGCTTTGCCTGGCTGGAGGTGACGGGGGCCGCCGCTGCCGACGCAGCAGGCCGTCTGGGCATACCCCCCGAGTGGACCTGTTCGGCCAAGGCTCCCTACGATGTCCTCGCCGACACCCTGCGCGGGACCAAGGGCATCATGATCGACCGTTTCCGCCAACCGGAGAAGATCTTGAGGGCGGCCGAGCGCTTCGTTCCTTTGATGATCGATATGTGTGTGCGCCAGGGAGCTTGGGCCGAGTCGCCCCTGGTCTTCTTCTGGCTGCATAAGGGCGCCGACGGCTTCATGTCGGAGAGCGACTTCAGGACTTTCTATTGGCCGACGCTGAAGGCGGTCATGAAAGGCTTGGTCGAGCAGGGCCTCGTGCCGGCCATGTTCGCGCAGGGCAGCTACAACAAGCGCCTGGATATCATCGCCGACGATGAGCTGCCCCCGGGCAGCGCGTTGTGGATGTTCGACCAGACCGACATGCCGGCCGTCAAGCGGACCCTCGGCGGCTACGCCTGCATCGCCGGGAACGTACCTACCGGGCTTCTGGGCGTCGGAACGGTCCATGAAGTGGAGAAGTATGTGACCGACCTGCTGGATACCTGCGCGACCGAGGGAGGCTTCATCCTTCGTAACGGCGCCGCACTCGACGACGCGAAGGCCGAGAACCTAAAGGCGATGATCGACGTCGGGCGCAGCTGGCGGGGTTGAGAGGCGGTGAACCGCTGGGCACGAGACAGCCCGGGCGGGCCGGGCAGTCGCCGGATGGCCATCGTCTCTACTGACGCCGACCGTAGCTTGGCCCCGACTGCGGCGTGTGCCCGCCTCCGCCCCGGCGCCACACCGCCTGGCGTGCTCCGCCCCGGCAGCGCACCGTCGGGCGGCGCGGTCGCGTCGGCGCCCCGGTATCGCGCTACCCCCGGTACTGCCCTTGCGCAGGGCCGGGCGGCGCGGTAGTACCCCACAGGCGGCTCGTGCGGTCACGACCCGCCCGGGCTTGACCGGGGGTCCTCAACAGATAAGGAGGGCGGGCCGGTCCGGCGAGCCGGCTTACAATCCGGTCAGGGGAGGGACGATGACGACTGGGCAAGGGGCACGATCCGCGACATACCTGCTGACGGAACCCATGAGCAGACCGGCCAGGCCGCCACGTCCCCTTCTGCCGAGGACAAGGACGGCCGCCCCTCGTCCTTCGTCCACCAGCACATCGCCTGCATACCCGCCGAAGACCGCTCCCTCGGTCGGCACGTCCGGGGCCAGTTCCTTGGCCCTCTCGACCGCCTCGGCCACTGTAATCTCCGCCTGCTCCCGGTAGGCCTCGACCACTCCAGGAGCGACGGCCATCTCCGGCTGAGGTATGGCAGGGAACTCCCAGGTGGAGACCACCCGCAGCTTCCCCTTGCGCCTGGCGGCTTCTTCGACGGCGAACTCCAGTGCCACTCCCGAGGCTTCCGAGCCGTCAACGCCAACCACGATGGTATCCACGTGATCTCCCCTTTCGCTTGCGGCCTTCGTGACGCGGCCGGTCCGTATTCCTCCTCCTTCTTCCCTTGAAGTCCAAGACTCATGCCTCGGCCGGTGCCCGGACGTTTCCGACTCGGGATCTGGGGTAGAAGAGCACTCGTCGGTTTTTCGACGGTCCTTTGCAGTGAACGAGGGTCCGGCGTTCCGCAGCTGATTCCCCACCTAGCCCACGTCTGAACAAAAAATGCCTGCATCTGGGCTTGCGGTAGGACGGAATCTGGTCAAACACGCGATTTCACCTAGATACACGTTTTGTGCAATGGTCCTTGCATTGATATGGAGGTATGTGAAACACTCTAGGTATGTACCTCCGCTCCACCAGCCAGACCAGAAAAGACGGACATGTCGTTCGCTACCTGCAGCTGGCCCACAACGTCTGGGACGCAGACAAGGGCCGTTCGGAGACCAAGGTCCTTTATAACTTCGGCCGGGAAGAGGCAGGTACCCGGGAGACGCTCGAGCGTCTGGTCGGCTCCATCTCCCGCTATCTGCACCCCGGCGGGCCGGACGAGGCCCTTGCCCCGGAGCTTTCCGACTTCACTTTCATGGAGTCCCGACCGATGGGTGGAGCCTACGTCCTTGACGTCCTGTGGCGCACGCTGGGGATCGGAGAGACCGTCACCCGCCTCCTTGCCCCGCGTCGCCGGGACCAAAAGGCCGAACGGGCCCTCTTCGCTCTGGTGGCGGGTCGGGCGCTTTGTCCCTCCTCCAAGCTGGCCGCATCGGAATGGGTGGAGAGAGACGTGGAGATCCCCGGGCTTGCCCAGATAACCGATGACGCCCTCTACCGGGCCATGGACTTCCTTCTTCTGATCGCCCCCGCTCTCGAGAAGGCGGTCTTCCATGAGGTGGCCAATCTCCTCAACCTGGAGGTTGATCTCCTGTTCTTCGACACCACCTCCACCTACTTCTGCATAGACGAAGCCGATGAAGCCGTCGAGCGGGACGCTCGGGGCGAGGTGCTCGGGGACATGAGTGACGGTGATGATGAACAGCGGACGTCCGCTGTCTCCACCGGATTCCGCACCTACGGCAAGAGCAAGGACCACCGGGACGACCTGCCTCAGATCGTGGTCGGCCTGGCCGTCACGAGAGAAGGTATTCCGGTGCGGGTCTGGTCCTGGCCCGGCAACACGTCCGACTCCGCCCTCATCCGCCAGGTGAAAGCCGATCTCAGGGAGTGGACCCTCTCCCGGGTCGTCTGGGTGGCCGACCGGGGCTTCACTTCCGCTGAGAACCGCCGCTACCTGCGCCGCGGCGATGACCACTACATCATGGGGGAGAAGCTGCGCTCCGCTTCCACAGAAGCCCAAGCCGCGCTTTCCCGGGCCGGCCGCTACCGGGAAGTGGCCGGGAACCTCAAGGTGAAAGAAGTGAAGCTCTCGGAAGACGAGCGCTTTATCATCTGCGCGAACCCGGAGGCGGCCGAGCGCGACGCATCTGTGCGCGCCCGCCTCGTTTCCCATCTCACCGAGCTCATCAAGGACTCCGACCGCCTGACCCCCTTGAAGCGGGCGGAGCTGAAAGGGGTCATCTCCACCAAACCGGGGCTCTCCCGATTCCTCAGAACGACGGCTGGCGGGCTGTTGCGCATCGACGCTGAAGCCGTCGCCGCCGATGAGAAGCTGGACGGCAAGTATCTCCTTCGCTCGAGCGACCCCAGGCTCTCACCGGAGGATATCGCTCTCGGTTATAAGCAACTGGCCGAGGTGGAGCGGGGCTGGCGGGATCTCAAGCATGTGCTTGATCTTCGTCCCGTCTATCACCGCAAAGAAGAGCGCATCCGGGCTCATGTGATCCTCTGCTGGCTCGCTCTCCTTCTCGTCCGCATCGCCGAGACGAAGACCGGTGATGCGTGGCCGAATCTGCGTCGGGAACTCGAACGTGTGCAGGTGGGGACGTTCGAAGGTTCTGCGGGATTCTTTCGCAAAAGAACGGCTCTCACGCCGGCCCAGAAGACCATCTTCCGGAAGCTAGCTATCCAAGAACCTGCCGAAATGCAGGAGATTCGACCCAAAGCCGAGGTTTGTTAGCCCCTCTGCGGGCCTCAAATCTCATAGGTACACGGCGCCTTCGCGCTGAAACACAGCTTTCCCCTGCTCAGGTGCACTTTTTAGTAACCGTTCAGTCGGTGCGTCTGCGACGTAGGAGGTTCACAGGCAGGCCCCGGCCCGTATACGCCGAATTCCTCCGGCATGGAGCGGGCCGAAGCAGAGGCGATTTATGACCAGGGACGCGAGGCGGTTGTCGCGGTGCTCCTCGCATTGTCGGCCCAGGTCGCTGCGCTTCAGGCACAGCTGGAAAAGCAGGGGGAGCGCATCGCCGAACTTGAGCGGCTTTTGGGCCGCAACTCTCGCAACTCCTCGCTCCCACCCAGTCAGGATCCTCCCGGGGCCCCACCGCGCCCGCGTCAGATGTCGAATCGCAAGCAGGGCGCTCAGCCCGGCCACAAGGGTCGCGGGCGGAGACTCGTACCGAGCGAGTCTGCCGACGAGATCATCGAGCACTGGCCCGAATACTGCTGGTGCGGCCACCGGTTCACTGAAGCCGAGCGCCGCCCGGCCCGGGCCCCGCTTCGCCATCAGGTGGCCGAACTGCCCCGGATGGCCGTCACCATCACCGAGCACCGGCTTAACCACCTGCGCTGCCCGCGCTGCGGTGGCGTCAGCCGGGCCGCCTGGCCCGCCGATGTGCCACCCGGCGCCTTCGGCCCCCGATTTGAAGCAGCGGTCGCCACTCTTTCCGTGCGCAACCGCGTCTCCCGCCGCGACACGGTCGAGCTAATGGGCGAGCTCTTTGGCGCCCGTCTCTCCGTCGGCTCGATCGATGCCATCCTCGGGCGCGCGGCGATGGCGCTCAGGCTGCCCTACGAGGAACTGCTCCACCACATCCGCGCCGCCCCGGCTATCAACGTCGATGAGACCGGCTGGCGCACCGGCGGCGTCAAGCGCACCCTGTGGGGGGCTCTCACCCGGCAGACCGCCGTCTTTCGCATCGCCCCCGACCGTCACCAGCGCGAGGCGAAGGCGCTGCTCGGTTCCGACTATGCCGGTGTTGTCTCATCCGATCGCTGGTGGGCCTATGATTGTCTCGACCCCGAGCGGCGCCAGGTCTGTTGGGCTCATCTGGTGCGCGACTTCACCGCCCATAGCGAGGGGCTGGACGCGCAGAGAGAGTTCGGGGAGGCCGGCCTGGGGATCACCAAAGAGCTCTTTGCCGCTTGGGATGAGTACCGGGCGGGTGGCAATCGCGGGCGTCTTGCCACCCGGATGGCCCCGGTCCAAAAGGAGCTCGAGGCGCTGCTCGAAGCGGCGGCGCACAAGAGCCCCCGCAACCGCCGTCACCGGATCTTTGCCAAGAACCTGCTCAAGCTCTGGCCGGCCCTGTGGACTTTCGTGAGCATACCCGGCGTGGAGCCGACCAACAACCATGCCGAGCGGGGGCTGCGCGGAGCCGTCATCCTTCGCAAGCTCTCACTCAGCAGCCAGTCCGAGG
>JAJFUK010000150.1 GCA_021372435.1 Actinomycetes bacterium
GGCCCGCGCCCCCCGCCGTCCAGGACGCAGAGAGGAGAATATGGCCACCAGCGAAAGCCGCCGCCGCACCTATCGCCTGGTGATGCTTGCCCTGGTCATCGCCCTGCTCGCGACCATCATCACCGCGACCGTGATCGGGGCAGCCGGCATGTCGGTCGGTGAAGCCTTTCGGGCACTGGCCGGGCTACTACGCGACGGAATCGATGCCGTCGGCGACTTTCCCGACTGGGCGCCCCGGCTGCTCCTCGACCTGCGCCTGCCCCGCATCGCCCTGGCCCTCATCGTGGGCGCCGCTCTCTCCACAGCCGGAGCCTCTTTCCAGGGGATATTCCGCAATCCTTTGGCCGAGCCCTATCTGCTCGGAGTGTCGGCCGGAGCCGCCTTGGGAGCCACCGTGGCGATCGTCTGGAAGCCGCTCAGCGCCCTGGGGATCTACGCGCTTCCCCTTTTGGCCTTCGCGGGGGCAGTCGGGGCCGCCTTTGTCGTCTATCGGGTGGCCACTATCGGCGGACGCACCACCACGGCCTCCCTGCTCCTCGCCGGAGTGGCGGTCGGCTCCACCCTAACCGCCATCACCTCGTTTCTCATGGTGGCCACCGAGCGCGACCTCCACACCGTGGTCGTATGGCTGATGGGCGGTCTTAGCACCGCCTCTCGGACCAAAGTCCTAGTCACCCTGCCGGTGGTAGTGGCCGGCTTCGTCTATATGATGCTCATGGCGCGCCGCATGAACCTGCTGCTCATGGGCGAGGAACGGGCCCGGGAACTGGGCATAGACAGTCGGCGGACACGGAGAAACCTCATGATCGTAGCCTCGCTGACCACCGCCGCGGCGGTGTCGTTCTCCGGCCTCATCGGTTTCATAGGCCTGATGGTGCCCCACATCATGCGGCTGGTCGTGGGGCCCGATCATCGCCGTCTGCTGCCCGCCGCCGCCCTTTTCGGGGCCCTGCTTCTGCTGGTAGCCGACACCGTGGCGCGCACGGTCATGGCGCCGGCTGAGATCCCGGTGGGGATCATCACGGCGGTCGCCGGCGGGCCCTTCTTCCTGTACCTGCTGCGGGCGCGCAAGGGGATATGAGACTACGGACCCCGTCATGGACAAGGTGAGGGACAGGGTGAGAGACAAGGTGACGGCGCCGGTGTATGAGGCCCGCTCTCTCGAAGTCCGCCTGAGCGGGCAGCGTGTGCTTGGGCCCCTCGACCTGCAGGTGGAGCGGGGTTCGTTCTTGGGGATCCTAGGACCGAATGGGTCGGGCAAGACCACGCTGCTTCGGGCGTTGACCGGAGAGGTAGAGCCCTCGGCCGGAGAGGTCCTTCTGGACGAGCGGCCCGTCCCTGATTACCGTCCGGGCGAACTAGCCCGGCTCGCGGGAGTGGTGCCTCAGCAATTCAACCTCGATTTCGCCTTCACCGTGGAGGAGATGGTGGCCATGGGCCGCTACGCCCAGGATGCTCCGGCCGCCGACGGCGAAGCCGTCGCGGCCGCCCTCGAGGCCACCGGGATGACCACCTTCGCAGACCGTCTGATCATCGAGCTGTCCGGCGGTGAGCGCCAGCGGGCCCTGATCGCCCAGACCCTGGCCCAGCAGACCCCTATCCTGCTGCTCGACGAGCCGCTCAACAACCTCGACCTCAACCATCAGCTCGAGCTCATGCAACTGTTAAGCCGCCTTCACCGCGAGGGCAGGACTATCCTCTTGGTACTGCATGACCTGAACATGGCTGCCCAGTACTGCGACGAACTGGTGCTGCTCAGCCAAGGACAGTTGGCCGCACGGGGAACACCAAACGA
>JAJFUK010000094.1 GCA_021372435.1 Actinomycetes bacterium
CTTCGGACAGCGGGTCCGAGATCAGCAGCGGCTCCAGCCCCTCGGTGACGCGATAAGCGTTGAGGAGCCGGACGAACTCCAATTCCTCGGCGCTGTAGGCGACGGCCTGAGCCGGTTGGGCAAAGACGGCGGTGAAGAAGAAGCCAAGCACCAAGAGGACCGCGATCAGCCCTCCGATGGCGCCCGCGCGTCGTACGCTCTTAGGCAAGCAGGTCAGCTCCGGCCTCACCAGATGCCGGGCAGCGGAAACCCGGCATTTTCTCAGCAGGTCCAGGGGAATCCAAGGGAGTTCCGCCGCTCCTTTCGCTGTGCGACTGCGACTCCGCCCGCTGCGCAGCGGCAGAACGGACGATGGTATTCGGAGCCGGCCGACACCGTCGGTCGAGCCGAAGAATATCTACGCGCGGTGTCGATGTCAAGGCGAGAAGCGCAGCCGGGCCGTACGGAGCGCCGTCCCAAGAGGCGCAGCGGGCCCCGGCCTGAGTCGCGAGGCCGGCGAGAAACGAAGCCGCGGCGGCACGCGGGCGCCTCGCCGAAGCCGGGGCCAGTCGTGGGTGCCTCGCCGAAGCCGGGGCGTCTCGCCGAAGCCGGGGCGGCTCGCCGAAGCCGGGGCGGCACGCGGGCGCCAAGACATGTGGGCCGGGGCCGGTGTCGGACAGTGTAAATGTAGATTCTGGACGCGTGCTGCGGGGCGGGGTCCTGCGGCGCTTGGGGCGTGGTAACGTAGGCGCAGTGGTCGTCCCGGGCCGGCGGCCTGTGTCGGGCGGCGCACCCGTGGCGGGGGACCTCGGCCGGAGTGGCGGAATGGCAGACGCAACGGTCTTAAACACCGTAGGGCTATGCCCGTGCGGGTTCGAGTCCCGCCTCCGGCACTAGTAACCGTTCAGTCGGTCCGGTTGGATCAGACGAGCGAGGGGATGGCAGTTCCGCGGGTGCGGGCGGTGAGGACCTCACTCAGGTAGGCAAAGAGCGAGCGCTTCTGCAGCCGGCAGGTGACCGAGGCCGCAAGTAGGCGCTCGACGATGCACTCGCCGTCGTCTGACTGGCTGCCGAACGAGAGCTTCCGCAGGATGACCGCTCCCCGCAAACCCCGCTCCGCATGGTTGTTGGTGGGCTCCACGCCAGGGACGCTCGCAAACGTCCACAGCGCCGGCCGGTACTTGAGCAGGTTCTTGGCGAAGGTGCGGTAGGCGCGATGACGGGGGCTCCGGGGCGCGGCCGCCTCGAGCAGTGCGTGCAGCTCTTCCTTCAAAGGTTCGATCCGGGCGGCCGGCTCTTGGCGCGTGCCGCCCGCCTGGTAGTCATCCCAGGCAAGAAAGAGGCGCCGGGCCATCTCCAGGCCGGCCTGGCCGAACTGCTTCTCCTCTCCCCGGTCCCCGCCGTGGGCGGTGAAGTCCCGCGCCAGATGAGCCCCGCAGAGCCGCCGCCGCTCCGTGTCCCGGTAGTTATAGGCCCACCAGCGGTCGCTGGTGACGATGCCCGGGAAGCGATACCCGAGCAGAGCCTTGGCCTCCCGCTGGTGGCGATCGGGGGCGATGCGAAAGATGGCGCTGCGGCCGGTGAACGCGCCCCAGAGGGTGCACTTCTCCCCTTGCGTGCGCCAGCCGGTCTCATCGACATTGACCGCGGGGGAGGCCCGGGTGCGGCGCAGGAGCTTCTCATAGGGCTCATAGAGCGCGTCGGCCGTACGCCCCAGGATGGCGTCCACCGAGCCGACGCCGAGGCGGGCGTCGAACAGGTCGCGCATGAGTTCCACCGTGTCTTGCCCGGAGATGCGGTTACGCACCGCGAGCGTGGCGACGGCCGCCTGCAGGCGGGGACCGAACGCGCCCCGGGGAACCTCGCGGGGAAGGGTGGCCCGCACCGAGCGGCCGCCCTTCGGGCAGCGCAGATGGTGGAGGCGATGCTCGGTCACAAAGACGGCGATCGGGGGCGGTTCGGCGACCTGGTGGCGGGCCGGCCGGCCATAAGAGCGACGCTCGGCCTCGCTGAAGCGGTGGCCGCACCGGCAGCGCGTGGGCCAGTGGTCGACGACCTCATCCACCGTCTCGGCTGGGACCAGATGGCGCCCATTACCTTTGTGACCAGGCTGGGCGCCCCGTTTGCGGCCGGAAGGCCGGGCTTGCTGGTGCGGGGGCGCCTCCGGGGGATCTTGGCTGGGTGGGAGCGAGAAGTTCTTGGAGTTGCGGGAAAGGCGCCGCTCCAGCTCGGCGATGCGCTCCTCCTGCTTTTCGAGCTGCGCCTGCAGCAAGGCCACCTGGGCCGAAAGGGCAAGGAGCGCGGCAACCACTGCCTCGCGTCCCTGGTCGTAGATCGCCTCTGCTTCGGCGCGCTGCATGCCCGGGGATTCGAGGCGGGGGAGCTGAGACCTGCTTAGCACCCGGGGAAACTTGTTCAGCGGGAAATGCAGACCGACTGAACGGTTACCG
>JAJFUK010000175.1 GCA_021372435.1 Actinomycetes bacterium
AAGCGAGCTCTTCGCCGTGCTCATGGCGACCCTTCACAAGCAGCAGGAGCTGCTGTACATCAACATCCTCGAGCTCGGCGCCGCAGTCGGCGCTTTTCACCTCAAGGACGACGTGCGGACGATCGCCCAGACCCTGGTGGCACTGGAGGACATCTGTGGGATCCGGATGGTGCAGAACGATCCGGAGTACGACCACGCCGAAAGCAAACGCCTGCTTCTTGCCTACGCGCGCCTGGCTACGGGAGTCGATCTGCCCGAGTAGGGGGCCGTCGATATCATCGGTGCCGGACCCCGCGCGGCTCCGTTGAGACCGCCCGTCGAGACGCGGGGCGCACAGTACCCCACCCCCGGATGCGCACGCCGGCGCAAGGCGCCGCCCCAGCCCAATGGGCGCCCCGAGCGCGCCCCGCACGTCAGCGGTCCTTCAGTCGCGCGTCTTCCACGAATTCCGGCCGTTACTATGTACAAGCCGTCCAATGATTAGCAAGAAACCCCTAAAACGACGCAAAAAATCCTTATTGACTCTTTGTAACCATTCTGCAAAGATAAGGACGTTACACGGTCACGGGGGGCCTGGATCGCCTGACGACGGAGCTGCTCGGGTTCCTCGGAACCGGCCACATAAAAGAGGGGAGCAGCTATGGAGCACAACCCAAGTCCGGCAAATCCGCCGAAAGTCGATCCGCTCATGCACACCCCGTCAGGCCGGGTGCGGGCGCGAGGTTTCGGCATACCCCTACAGGGCACCCCCGGACCGAACAGCGCCATCACCGACGTCCCCGGGGTCGAGGTCGGCTACACCACCCTGATCGAGGGAGAGGGAGAGCTCATCCCGGGTAAGGGACCGGTGCGTACCGGGGTGACGGCCATCCACCCGCGCGGACGCGCAGGTACCCCCGACCCGGTGCAGGCCGGTTGGTTCTCCTTCAACGGCAACGGGGAGATGACCGGAACCACCCTTGTCGAAGAGACCGGATTCCTTTCCACTCCCATACTCATCACCAACACCCATTCGGTCGGAGCCGCCCACCAAGGGGCCATCCGCTGGCTCATCGAGAGGCAGCCCAGTCTCGCGAAGCTCTGGGCTCTTCCCGTGGTGGCCGAGACCTGGGACGGCTACTTGAACGACATCAATGGGCTCCACGTCACTCCCGACCACGCCTTCGCGGCCCTCGAGGCCGCCCGCGGCGGACCCCTCGAGGAAGGGTCGGTCGGCGGAGGCACCGGCATGAGCTGTTACGGGTTCAAGGGAGGGTCCGGCACCGCCTCCCGGGTGGTCGAGATCGGCAAAGACCGCTACACGGTGGGCATCTTCCTGCAGGCCAACTTCGGCTGGAGACCCGAACTGACCATCGCCGGGGTGCCGATCGGCGTGCATATCCCCGAAGGCAACCCCTCAGACGACAGTTCCTGGCTGATGCCGGCGGGGGCCGGTTCCTGCATTACCATCATCGCCACCGACGCGCCTCTACTGCCCGGCCAGTGCAAGGCCCTGGCCCGCAGGGTGCCGATGGGCCTCGCGCGCACCGGCACCACCAGTTCCCACTTCTCGGGCGACATCTTTCTGGCCTTCTCCACCGGCAACCCGGGAAGCGTGGCCACCGGGTCGGCCACCCTCCTCGGGCGCCCCGATGCCCGGGAAAGCCAGCGCTGGGTCCCCTGGGGCGAGTGCGACCCCCTCTATGCGGCCGTGGTCTTCGCGGTCGAAGAGGCGGTGCTGAACGTGCTGATCGCCAACAAGGACATGGTGGGCTGGAGCGGTCATCGGGTGCCGGCGCTCCCCCATGAGCGGGTCCGCGAGCTGATGTCGGGGCACACGGTCAGGCTCACCCCACCGAGCGTCGCCGGATCGTGACGTACGAGCCGAGTCACAAGAGACGGGGAGAGAGGAGGTCTATAGGAGGTATGGGCCGGCTGACCGCAGTAGGTGACGAAACGCGCTCGTAACGAGGGAGGTCCGGCACAGTGGAAGACAGTAGTCTGCCCGCGAAAGGGCACTACAAACAGGAACTCGACCGAGGACTCCGGGTCCTCGGCAATGTAATGATCACCATCTCCGGTGTCGCTCCGACGGCGGGAGTCTTCATCATGGCCCCGGTCGCTCTCTGGATCGCGGGCACCGGAGCCTTCTGGGCCTTCATCATAGCCGCGGTGATCGGGGTGGGGATGGCCTTCTCGTATGCCGAGGTCGGTACGGCCTTTCCGGTGACGGGGGGAGAGTGGGCACTGGTCTCCCGGGTCCTGGGACGCCCGCTTGGGTTCATTTCGCTGGTATTCATGCTGATCTCGGTCATCGTCATCCCCAGTTCGATCGCCATCGGAGCAGGCCAGTACCTTTCGGTGATCTGGCCTGGGCAGGACCCCAACCTGGTCGGGGCCATCCTCATGCTGGTGGTAGGCGGGCTGGCGGTCTTGCAGATCAAGACGAACGCCATCGTCCAGGGCGTTCTGCTGGCCATCGAGCTGATCGCCGTTCTCTCCGTCACCATCCTTGGGTTCGTGAACGTGAACCAGTCCGGCATGGTGCTCCTGGATCCCGTGGCATACGATGGCGGCACGGCGATATCCGTCGGCATCGGCACGATAATGGCCGCCACCGCCATAGCGATCTTCGCCTACAACGGCTATGGAGGGGCGATCGTCTTCAGTGAGGAGACCAAGGGGGCCCGGCACTCCGTCGCCCGGGCCATCCTCTGGGTTCTGCTCATCGCGGTGTTGGCCCAGTTCATTCCGGTGACGGCCGCCATCCTGGGCGCGCCCTCGCTGCCCGACTTCCTGGGTTCCGACACGCCCATGTCGTACATCCTGACCAGTCTGGGCGGAGACACGATGAACACCATCGTGAGCCTCTTGGTGTTCGTGGCGATCTTCAACGGGTGTCTCGCAGTGGTCGTTCTCATGAGTCGTATCCTCTTCGGCTCGGGCCGCGACAAGATCTGGCCTGAGCCCATCAGCACCTGGCTGAGCAAGATCCATCCCAAGTACAAGACCCCGTGGGTGGCCGCGCTGGTGATGGCCGTGATCGGGGCCATCCTCACCGCCACGACCAGCAAGATGGCGGTCATCACCTTTACCGGGATGATCGTAGCCTGTACCTATGCTCTCATCGCCATCTCGGCCATAGCGGTACGCATCCGCTACAAGGACCTTCCCGACCACTACATGATGCCCCTGTGGCCGCTGTGGCCGATCATCGCCCTGATCGGGGTCGGCTACGTGATATCCCAGCAGACGTGGCAAGACATCCTGATCGTGGTCGGCGCCGCGGTGGCCGCGCTCATCTACTACTACGCCTATCTCTGGCCCCGACGTGATACGAAGTGGATCATGCTCGACGTGGTGGAAGAGGAGCCGGCGACGTCTGCCGAACGCGGGTGAGGGGCGAGGGGCAGGGCGCGCCCGGCGGGCGCGCCCTGCCCCTCGCGGCGGCGGACGGGACCGGGGCGGCCGGGCGTCTCCTCAGGAGCCCGGGCCCAGCGTCTTAGGGGTGGTCTTCGCCAGCTCCGCGGCCAGCTCGGCCACGGCCGCCCAATCCGAGGTAAGGTCGACCCTGCCGGCATAGGCGGCCCGAACGGCCGCGTGGATGGCAAGTAGGTTGCGCATCACGTCGAGCCTGCCGTACTCGGCGTCCCAGGCCGCCCGCATCTGCATGTTGTCGAGCGCCCCCAGCAGAGCGTACGCGACCAGCTCGTCGTCGAACAGACCCGGGTTGGCGGATGGGTCGCGCACGGCCGCCAGGTCTTCCCCCACGTCGGAGAGCATCTGGGCATAGGTCTCGCGCAGGAGGTCGCGTACCTCACTGGGCTCGCGGATGGTCTCGACCCGGGCCAACGCCTGCAGGTCGGGACTGAGCGCCTGAATCCCGTAGGCGGCATAAACCCGCCAGGCCAGCCGCGCGGTGGCGTCGGCCGTCTGCTGCATATGGGGCTCGATCTGATCACGCATCCACTGGAAGTAGATGTGGTAGCAGGCGATGAACAGATGGTGCTTACTGGGGAAATGGCTGTAGAGCACCTGCGTGGTGACCCCCGCCTCTTCACAGATGTCGATGATGCGCGTGCGCTCGTACCCCCGCAGGGCGAAGCGCCGGGCCGCGGCCTCGAGTATCATCCGACGCGTCTCCTCGTTCTGCTTAGCCACCAGGTCCACCCCGTTCTCGGCGGCGGCCTCGATGCGTCGACCCAGCCGCTCCCGTATGACACGCAGGCCGAGGCCCTCGGCCTGCAGGCGTTTGATCTCGGTCAGCAACTCCACGTGCGAGCGGTCGTAGACCGAGCGGGTCGCGCTGGCCTTCTGCGCCGGGGGCAGGAGGCCCCGGCGGATGTAGTAGTAGACGGTGCCGCGGGCCACCCCCGTCTCGCGCTCCAGTTCGGAAATGGTGAGTGGCTCCATGCCGGCGCCCTAGACCCAGACGTCCTTGTTCTCCGCGTATACCTCAGGCAGGATCGCAGCCAGGTTCGTGAACTCACTGAAGTTGTGACCGAGAAGCTGCCGTATCACCGGTTCCGGGAACCGCGCTCCGGACGGCAGCAGGCAGACCGGCTCCCCATCGACGATCTGATATCCCATCCAGAATCTGGTCCGCAGTTCGCAGCCGTCCTCGACGTCTCTGGCCGTATGAGTCATGACCACAGGGACGTTCGGCTGACCCTCCGGGGTGACTATTTCGCAGTTGGCGCATACGATGAAGGACAGCGCCTCGGTCCCCAACTTGCTCTTGTCGTACCCCAATTCCTGGGGATCGCGGAAATGGATGTCGATCGGCTCGGGTGGCTCCCCCATGACCGGCGACTCGAGGACCGTGTGGTCGACGCCGAAGCACTTGTCCTGGATGCTCGTGTTCGGGTCCAGCACCTTGGCCCTGGTCTCGTCCGGGATCGTGATGCCGTAGTGGTCGAACGGATCCCATATCGCATAGCGCAATGGATCCAGGCAGTGCCATGCGAACCACCATTGCAGCATCGCGCCCGTCGAGCCGGCGAACTTCGTGTTGTTCGCGACGACGCCCGACCCGTTTTCGAGAAGGTAGTAGCCGAGCTCGTCGGGCAGGTAGCCCGGATCGAACAGCCTGTTTCTGTCCTCGATCCTGAGCGCGACCCTGGGATCGCCCGCTCTCTCCAGATGGGCCGACTTCCCCGCCGGGGCCGGAGCCATATCCCGAAGGAAGTACGTGTAGTAGCTCTTGGCTTCGCTACCTGCGGGTAGCGGGACCCGGGTCGGTGCCTCCACTGACATCCCTCCCTACTTGATTGGTTGGAGCTTTGCGGTGACCGTCGTGCCGGGGGCGAGCGCGTTCGATGGTCGCCCCGGCGATCCCGGCGATCCTGAGGAACTCGCGCCGACTGACCTGCTTGTTCTCCATCATCCCCTCCCTTTCATGGATGCGACTTTCATGGATACGACTTATGCCGTCCCCCACCCGCCTACTTCAGGAAGATCGCAGCGATGGCGCAGTCGCGCCGGGCGTCCTGGGCGGCCTGCTCCAAGTCGGTGGGGATGTCGTCGTCGTATGCGAGGTCGATCTTGTCGTCGTCGATGTTCAGCGTGAAGAGCTGCGGGTACAGGTCCTCGCAAAGGCCGCAGCGGATGCAGTAGTCCTGGATCTCTATCTTCATGGCAGCCCCTCCCTACAGAGCCTTCGCGTGCTCGACGGCCTTGCGGGCGCTGATGAACCCGTGCGCAAAGCTTATAGTACTCACTCCGATGCCCCCGGTGGGCGGATCGCCCCAGATGTTGCCGGCGGCGCAGTCGCCCGCTGCGTAAAGACCCTTGATGGGCTCGTAGTCCGCGTCGACCACCTCACAGTTGCCGTTCACCCGGATGCCGCCCAGAGCCTGGTACCCGCCGCAGAAGCAGCGGAGCGCATAGAACTTGGGTTCGCGCACCGGGCGCAGGAAGGCGGGGTTCTTGGCGAACTGGGCGTCGTACCCGGCGTCGCAATAGTCGTTGTAGGCCTTGAGGGTCTTCTCGAGGCCCTCCAGGGAGATGCCGGTCTGCGCACAGAGCTCTTCGAGGGTGTCGGCCATGAAGGCGTGCTTGTTGCCGACCACGTTGATGAGGTACTCGAACTGGCCGCGCACGTCGGACAGTTTCTCGGCCGGGAAGATGAAGTAGATGTGATCGAGCCCGACCTGCTCCATGCGCCGTACCGTGGCCTCATCGACGATGATGTAGGCGCATCTGCCGGGCTGGCTGGCGATGCAGGTGCCCATGGCCATGTGGTTGTTGGAGATGTCCTCGTCGATGAACCGCTCGCCCCTCTGGTTGACCCACAGGTAGGGCTGCTCCTGGATGATGCGCATCTGGTTCTTCATGACCCAGGGCGTGTTGCCGATGATCCCGGGACCGGGCACCAAGTTGTGACCGTTGATGCCCATCGATCCCTGGGCCCCACCGATGGCCCACACCGCCTGCTGCCCGTCGCCGGTCAGGCGCGCGCCCGGCAGGGTGTTGAAAAGGACGTCGCCCCCGTCGTCGCAGTTGTTGTTGGTGTAGGTGAACCCGGTGTACTTCTTGATCATCTGCGGGTTGTCGCTGAAGCCCCCCGAGGCGATGATGACGGCCTTGGCGTTCACATGGAGCTCGTCGCCGTCCTTCTCGGTGGCGACGAGACCGGTCACCTTGTCGCCCTCGCGGACGAGGCCCGTCACCGGGCAGCTGAAGCGGACGTCGCCGCCCAGCTTCGTCACCGTATCGGCCATGCGCTTGCAGATCACGGCCGCTCCGTGTCCCTTTCCTTGCGGCTTCAGCAGATAGTAGTCGCCAATGTGCATGCCGTTGGGAAAGCCGCCGCCGTACCCGGGGAGCCGGCCTAAGGTATCGAGATCGAACTTGAGCACATGGAGGAAATCGATCCCCAGCCTGTTGATGAACTCCGGGATGTGGCTGGAGTTGTCGATCCAGGAGCGCACCATGGCCGCGTCGGCGCTGTAGTTGGTGTACTCCATGTGCACCTTGAAGGCCTTGTCCTTGTACTCCTGCTCGTCTCTCACCACCAGGGTCATCATGGGCGTGTTGGACACGCCCCCGCCTTGGAACGGCCGCTTCTCGAAGACGGCCACCTTGGCCCCCGCCTCGGCCGCTTTGACGGCGGCCGTCAGACCGGCGAGGCCGCTCCCCATGATGGCGATGTCTGTGGTTAAGCTCTTCACGCTCGCTGCCCCCTAGAACCGGGATTTCCGACGCGGACCGCGGTGATCCGCACACCCATCCTAGGCCGGGCGATACGTTTTGTCAAACGGGATTGTGGATTATGTACCAAAGCACGGGCGGCGCGCGGCCGAGGCCGCCACCGTGACCACCACGCCTCCCATAAGGTACCCGACCAGCTCGAGTGCCTGGTGACTCCGGCATCACATAGCCGCCGGACGCTGATCCGTCGTCTCGAAGATCACCTGATGGTCTATGCAGGGCGGAATCCCGTATCGGAGATGGCCCGCGAAACCAGGCGAGGTGCCCTCCCCCCGCAGGGCGGCCCGGCCGGGCGATGCCCGCGAGGACCGCCTCCTAACCGAACAGATCGCGGCGCCGGTGGCGCTGCACGGGCAGGCGCTCCCGCACCGACCGCAGATAGTCCATGTCCAACTCTACGACGAGCGTGTCCGGACTTTCGCGGCATTGGGCAAGGACGGTGCCCCAGGGGTCGACCACCAGGCTGTGGCCGTAGTTCTGCCGGCCACGCGTGTACAGGCCCCACTGGCCGCAGGCGGCGACGTAGCAACCGTTCTCGATGGCGCGGGCCCGGATCACCGGCTCCCAGTGAGCGATGCCGGTAGGCACCGTGAAGGCGGCCGGGACCAGAAACACCTGGGCGCCCCGGTCGGCCAGGGCGTGGAACAATTCGGGAAAGCGCAGGTCGTAGCAGATGGCGAGACCGAACGTGATGCCGTCGCACTCACAGACGACCACCTGATCACCGGCCGCGAAGGCGTCTGATTCGCGATACTCGAGACCGTCGGGCGTGCGTGCGTCGAAGAGATGGATCTTGCTGTAGCGGGCCACTTCAGCCCCGTCGCGGTCGAAGACGACGCTCGTGTTGAAGACTGCACCGTCCCGCCGCTCGGCGAGACTGCCGCAGTGGACGAACATGCCGTGCTCGCGGGCTTTGCTCCGGGCCCACTCGGTGCTGGGCCCGGGGATCTCTTCCGCGGCCGCCTGGTAGCCATCCTCGAGGCCGTGGAAGTTGAACATCTCGGGGAGCACGACCAGGTCGGCTCCTTGCCCGGCCAGACGGTCGATCGCCCGACCGGCCGCGGCCAGATTGGCGGCCTTGTTCTGACGCGAATTGAGCTGGGCCAGTCCGATCTTCACGATCACTCGTTCTCGAGGTACTCCAGGGCCATATGCCTCAGCAGCTCGGCGTTCCAGCTGCAGCGATCGGCGATGCTCTCCAACCGCTCGATGATGGCCTTGAACTGATGGAAGGTCTTGAAGTCGGTGTCCCAGTCGAACATCTCGTGATAGATCTCGGCGAAGACATCGTCCGCCCGGCTTTCGATCTTGTCCACCTTGCCGGCGAGTCTGATCGCCTCCCGTAGGTCGGTGCCCATGGCGAACACCGCGTCCCGCAACATCCGGACGGCTTCCAGGTCGACCTGAGCGAGCTCCACTAGTTTCGCGCTCAGCGCGGGCGGCAGAGAGAACCTGCGCATCGAGATGCGATCGGCGGCCCCGGCCGCCAGGTTGGCGATGTTGTCCATCGAACCGGTGAGACGGGCTAGGTCGGCGCGGTGGATCGGAAAGACCCCTCCCACCGACACCTGGTCGAGGATGGCCTCCTTCGTATCGTCCGCCCGACTTTCCAGCTCGTCCAGCTCACGTGCCGACTCGGCCAGCTCATCATAGCGATCGGCGGCGAAGCGCTCGACCACGTCCCGCAACTTCTCCACGATCACGACCACCTGGTCGGTGAAGTCAACCAGCCGGTCGAGCACCTGTTCTTCGCGCTCCTTGCCCATGGCGTCGATCGCGCCCTCGAGTGTGGTCTCGCCCCCCAGCGTGCGTCTGATCCTATCGAGTCGCGACCCGGCCATGCCGGCCTCCTACATCACGAGGTCGAGCAGATAGTAGAGGATGGCGGCCACTATGGCGCAGAACGGCAGAGTGACCACCCAGGCCAGCATGATAGCACGGAAGACTTTCCAGCTGACTCCGCCCAGTTTGCTCGCCAGCCCGGTCCCGGTGACGGCCGACGTGACCACGTGGGTGGTCGACACAGGCAGTCCGAGCAGGGAGGCCACCTGGATGATGATGGCGCCGCCCACTTCGGCACTGAACCCGTTGATGGGATGCAGCTTGGTGATCTTCTCCCCCAGCGTCCGGATCAGCCGGAAGGAACGCACCGACAGAAAAGTGCCGACGGCCATGGCCACCGCGCAGCTCAAGATCACCCAGAGCGGAAAGCCGTGTTGCGCGATGTAGTCTTCGACCCCGAGACCGTGCTGCGCAGCCAGGTAGATCACGATGATGCCCATCACCTTGGTGGCGTCGTTGGAGCCGTGGCTGAACGAGACCCAACTGGACGAAAGGATCTGCATGTGCCGGTAGAAACGGTCGGCCCTCGCCATGTTCATCCTCGACTTGGCGAAGAAGAGCCGGCTCAGGCGCATGAGCAGATAGCCGGTGCCTATCCCCAAAAAGGGCGAGATCAGCAGCGAGGCGAATACCAGTATGACCTTGTCCCAGTGGACGCCGCCGGTACCGAGGGCGGCCAATCCCGCACCCAACAGGCCTCCCACCAAGGCGTGGGACGAGCTCATGGGTAGCGCCCACAGCCAGGTGATGATCTCCCAGACGCACGCACCGAGCAACGCTGCGATTATCAGTTGCGGCCGGTCGGCGACCTGACCGGCGTCGATCACTCCGCCGATGGTCTCGGCCACAGCCACTCCTATGACCAGAGGGCCCGCGAAGTTGAACACGGCCGCGAGCCCGATGGCGATGCGGGGCTTGAGCGCGCCGGTGTATATGACCGTGGAGACGGCGTTGCAGCCGTCGTGGAAGCCGTTGAGAAGGTCGAAGGAGAGCGCGACCGCCACCACTGCCACGAGCAGAACGGTTTCCACGCTCAAGTCTTCACGCCCTCCTTCTCATGCGTAACGACGGTCGGGGTTCGAAGGGTCACTCGGAGCTCATTCCTTCTCGAGATATTCCAGCGCCATGTGCCGGAGCAGCTCGGCATTCTCGCAGCAGCGGTCGGCGATGTTCTCCAGGCGCTCCGTGATGGCCTTGAGCTGGTGGAAGGTCTTGAAGTCGATATTGATATCGAACATGCCCTTGTAGAGCTCGACGAAGATGTCGTCGGCCCTGCTCTCGATCTTGTCCACTCGGCGCGCCAGCTCGATGGCCTCGCGCAGATCGGTCCCCATGGCGGCGACCGCGTCCCGTAACACCCTCACCGCCTCCACGTCCGTGCGGCCAAGGGAGACCAGCAGGTCGTTCATGAACGGCGGAAGCGAGAATCTGCGCATCGAGATGCGATCGGCGGCCCCGGCCGCCAGATTGGCGATGGCGTCGATGGAGCTCACCAAGCCCGCGAGGTCGGCCCTTCCCATCGGGAACATCGTTCCGGTGGCAAGCCGGTCGAGAAGAGCCTCCTTGGCGTCGTCGGCGGCGCTCTCCAAGCGGTCCAACTCGGCCGCCGACTCGGCCAGAGCCTCGTAGTGGTCGGCCGCGAACCGCTCCACCACGTCCTGTAGTTTCTCCATTATGACCACGACCTGGTCGGCGAAAGCCGTGATCTCTTCCAGTACCTGTTCTTCAGACTGCCGGCCCGGCGGATCACCCGCTCGACCCGGCGCGCTTCCGCTCCCAGATCTCCGCCGCCTACTCTTCCGTGCCGAGTCCGACATGACCACTCCCTCCGTTGGACCCTTTCCAACAAGAAGTCGCCGCCACCAGGGGCCGGCCGCGCCACTTGGTACGCCGTCCCCACCCGGCGTCTGCCCCCGTATCCCCGATGGCGAGACTCCTTCTGAAACGAGTTCTTATCGAGGCCGCGAAGTAGTAAATCACAGCGCCTTCGCCCACGCAAAACCGCGTGGCCCGCGCGTTCGCAGGGAGCATCCGTACGATAGAAGAACAGCCGTAAGCTGACCATAAAGCCCGGCGCCCGGGCCCCGCCGGCCCAAACGGCGCAGGGGTGAGGAGCGCGGCGTGGGGTGAGGCGTGGGGTGCGGCATGAGGGGCACGGCGCAGGGGGCACGGCGCCCGCGCCGCGCCCCCGCCTCATACGTCGTCGCCTACTCCTCCGCCACGAGCTTGCCGAGCTCTTCCGCCACGGTCAGGAGGTTCTGCACGGGAGTCATGATGGTCGCCGCGGCCTGCACCAGAGGAGTGTCATCGGACAGTCCGTCGATGGCCGTCGCGACATCGGTCCAGGCCTTCTCGGCCGCCTCCACATCGGCTCCCTCGACCTTCTTGGCTGCCTCCACCACCGCCTGCCAATCAGGGGCGATCCTCTCCTTGGCGGCTTTGACATCCGCCACGGTCCCGCCCGCGGTGAAGGTCGTGGTCAGCTCCGCGACCTCGGTATTGATCTTGTCCAGCGCGGTCCGCAGCGCCTCCTTGGCCTCTTTGTCGGACCCCCCGCAGCCGACGACCGCCACGATGCTCAACGCCAGGACTACCGCCAGCCCAACCATCAGCGCCTTTCTCACTCTCACGGGATCCTCCTTCTCTCTTGCGCCGCGCACACCGGTCCAGTCCCCATCGTACATTCTCCGTCGCTCGGACGCACGCCGCATTCCCGCCCCGTGCCGGGGCGGGAATGCGGCGCTCGCTGCGACCTCACGGCGCACCGGCGCCTCTGAGGCCGTTGCTCTACGAAGCTTCCGCCGTCTAGCGCGCTCCGAGGGCCTTCAACTCGTCGATGCGTTCGCCCCGCTTCCGCGCGATCAGAGAAAAGGCCCGCGGCACATCGGCCATGAGGCCCTTCCCCTGCTCGGCTGCGTCGTTATAGAAGCGGACGATCGTCTCCTCAAGAGCCAACGCCTTCGCCAGAGCATCGGCGAGGCTGATGCCCGCGGGGAGCGCCACATCGATGACGTAATCCCCAGGCTCGAGATTGAACGCGTAACACCCCTCCAGCCCGTCGGTGATGACCCCGAAGTAGGTGCGCTGCACGTTCGAGACGTTCTTCTTGTTGACGGCGGCGTAACCAAGGAAGGTCTCGGCATGATCAGGGAAGAGCTTCGCCAGCTCCTCGTAGAACGCCGCCGAGGCCTCCTCCAGCTCGCGGCCGAAAGAGATGCCCTCAGAACAGGTGTTGAGTGCCATATGCCAGTCCTCTTCCTGCTAGAACCAGCGCTGGATGACGACCTTGGTATCCGTGAAGAACCGGATCGCATCCTTGCCCTGCGTATGAAGCACGCCGAAGAACGAATCCTTCAATCCGCCGAACGGGAAGAACGCCATGGCGGCGGTGATGCCGATGTTGATGCCCACGTTGCCGCTCACCACGTTGTACTGGAAGTAACGGGCATTCGCCCCGCTCTGCGTGAATATGGAGTGACCGTTGCCGAACGGGTTCTCGTTGGTGATCTTGATCGCCTCGTCCAGGTCCTTCGCCCGCATGATGCTCATGACCGGGCCGAAGATCTCCTCGGAGCCTAGGCGCGACTTGGGATCGACGTTCTTGAAGATGGTCGGGCCCACGAAGCAGTCCGGAGGATAGTCGCCCTGCACGGTGACGTTGCGCCCGTCGAGGACCAACTCGGCGCCTTCTTTGAGGCCGATTTCGATGTAGTCGAGCACCTTCTGCTTCTTGGACGGGTCGCGCAGGGGGCCCATCTGGATCGACTCGTCGAGACCGTAGCCGACCTTGATCTTCTTGGCCATCTCGACCACTTTGCCGACGAACTCGTTGTAATAGTCGTCGTCCTCGCCGACTATGATCGCGTTGGCCGCCGCCAGGCAGCGCTGGCCGGCATTGCCGAAGAACGAGGTCATCATGGCAGCGATGGTGTTGGCCGCGTCGCAGTCGGGCATGATCGTCATGAAGTTCTTAGCGCCGGCCTGCGCGATGACCCGCTTGCCCGTCTCGCCGCAACGCTTGTAGATGACGTCCCGGGCGACCGGGGTGGACCCCACGAAGGTGATGCCCTTGATGTCGGGGTGCTCGAGCATCCCGTTCACAACGGTGCGGCCGCCGTGGACCATGTTCCACACGCCCGGCGGGAAACCCGCTTCCTCGGCCAGTTCCATCAGGAACGTCTGGCTGTTAGGGACCTCGCTGGACGGTTTGACGACGACCGTGTTGCCGGTGGCGACGGCATAGGGAATGGACCACAGGGGGATCATCCAGGGGAAGTTAAAGGGCCCGATCACGCCGAAGACCCCCAGCGGCGTGGGCATGCACCACTCATCGATGCCGTGAGCCACATCCTCGGAGATGTAGCCCTGCATCAGAGTCGGGATACCGCAGGCCACCTCGACGTTCTCGATACCGCGCCGTGATTCGCCTCGGGACTCATCGATGGTCTTGCCGTGCTCCTGCGTCTGGATGCGGCTGGCCTTCTCGAAGTTCTCCTCGAGCAGGTCCTTCAGGCGGAAGAGCATGCGCGAGCGGGCGAGCGGAGTAGTACGACGCCAGTCTGGATAGGCGTCCTGGGCGGCTTTGACGGCCGCGTCCAGCTCTTCACGCGTCGAGATCGGCACCTTGGAGATGACCTTCATGGTCGCCGGGTTGACGACGTCGATGATCTCCCCCTTCGACTCCACCCACTCGCCGTTGATGTAGTTCTTGAGTACTTTTACTTCTTTGATCGGTTCTTCGAGCAATGCCATCTGGTCTCTCCGTTCTTGGCCTCTTACCGGTCCTATACATACACCGCCAACCTTGCCCGTCGGTGGGCGGAGGTTGCTTTTGCGCTGCTTCTACCTTCTCTTGATCGTCTTCACTCCTTTCTCATGATATCGAGACCACGCCCTTAGTTCACATGGTCGGAGGCCGGCAGCGGCGTACGTAATCACACGTCGAGGCATATGTCGACACGCGTACCGGCTCAGAGACAGCCAGCCTGTTCATGTTATCCTTCCGCAAAGGCCTGATTCAACAGACAGAGTGTCAAAAAGACGAGTACATGCCCGTCGCGGAGCTACCCGGCCTCCCGGCTGCCGCTCATGATGTCATGCTCCGAAACCGCCTCTACATGGGACTGCGCTTCAGGAGTTCGAGGGCCACCACCAAGCTGGTCCGCCGGTAGGTGGCGTTCAGGTCGCCCAGCATGCCCTGCAACTGCTCGAGCCGATAGTAGATACTCTGCCGCCTCACCCCCAGTTTTCGCGCGGTCTCGGCGATGTTGAAGTGCGAGACCAGGAGCGCTTCGAGGGTAGCCAGTAGAGTGCCGCGGGGCCGGCCCGGTAGCGCGAGGAGCGGTCCCAGTTGCCCTTCGATGAAGTCGACGTCCCGTCCGGTCTCGACCATCGCGTCCAGCAGGCCGTCCAGCCAGTGCTCCCGGTCGAGGGGGGCCTGGGGCCTGAGGATGCGTTCGTGGGCCTCCCGGGTGAGGTCGGCGAACCGCACCTCTTCATGAAACACGGCCAGCGGGAACTCCGTGAGCCGGGCCGTCCGCAGGAGTTCCTCCGGGACCTCCCGAAGCGAGTGCACCAACTCCAGTACCAGCCCCTGGGCGCCGGCCCCGACCAGAGAACGCAGGTAGGCCTCCCGCGCCGCGGGACTTACCCGGGCCAGTTCGAGGCCGGTGCAGACCAGCAGCTCTCCTCCGGACAGAAACCGCCATGCGTCCATGACCTCCGAGACGTGGACCCAGGTGACCGGTTCGTCCAACCGCGACTGGCCGGAGAGAAGCTCGGCCCCCGCGAAGGCGGGCAGCGCCAAGATATCGCGCAGCACGGGCAGACTCACAGAGACCTCTCAACCCGCCCGTAGTTCCCCATCCCGCCGTTCATTGCGCCACGGGCCCGTCGCAGACCCGGCATCCGACGCGCCGGCGGGCAGCACTCCAGGCCTTGGCACCCGGCCGTGCAATACCACGCCACACTATGTCCCGCCGTGCAGCCCCGGCAGCCACGGCCCCGCTACTTCCGGTAGCCCATGATGGCTTTGACCTCGAGGAAGTCCTCCAGGCCGAACCTGCCCCACTCCCGGCCGTTCCCCGATTTCTTGTAACCGCCGAAGGGCGCGTTCATGTCGGTGGGAGCCCCATTGAGATGGACCATCCCTGTGCGCATACGCCGGGCCACCCGTCGCGCCCGCTCGATATCACCAGAGCTGACATAGCCCGAAAGGCCGTAGTCGCTGTCATTGGCGATGGCGACCGCCTCGTCCTCGTCTTCAAAGGGGATCACGCAGAGGACCGGCCCGAAGATCTCCTCCTGGGCGATGCGCATATGGTTGTCGACATCGACGAACACCGTCGGCTTCACGAAGTATCCGCGCTCCAATCCCTCGGGCCGTTCCGGGCCCCCGGCCACGAGACGCGCTCCTTCCCGGAGTCCGCTCTCGATATAGCCGATAACCGTCTCGTACTGCTTCTTGCCGGCAACCGGGCCCATGAAGGTCTCGAGGTCCTGAGGATCTCCCACCGCGAGCCCGCGCGCGGTCTGGGCCGCGATCTCCACCGCCTCGTCATACACCGTCCGGGCGACCAGCATGCGCGTGGGCGCGTTGCAGCTCTGTCCGGAGTTGCGCATACAGGCCTTGACCCCGGCCGAGACCACCTTCTCCACGTTCACGTCTTCGAACACGATGTACGCTGACTTCCCTCCAAGCTCCTGGGACACGCGCTTTATAGAGGCGGCTGCGGCTTGGGCGACGGCCGCTCCCACCACCGTCGAGGCGGTGATCGAGACCATGTCCACCAAAGGATGGGTGGCCAGCGCGTTGCCGAGGGAAGCTCCGGGACCGTTGACGAGATTGAAGACTCCCGCGGGGACTCCGGCCTCGTCCACCGCCTCTGCCAGGAGCAGGGTCGAAAGCGGGGAGTGCTGGCTGGGCTTGAGGACCATCGTGCAGCCGGCCGCCAAGGCCGGCGCCATCTTGACGATCACCTGGTTCATGGGCCAGTTCCAGGGAGAGATCAGCGAGCAGACGCCGACCGGCTCCCGGATGATCTGCGTGCCGCCCCACTCTTCCTCGAACGGGTACTCCCGAAGGACCTTGATCGCGGTCTCCAGATGCGACTCGCCGATGCGCGCCTGCACCTTCTCGGAGAAAGTGATGGGCACCCCGATCTCGGCCGTCATGGCCGCGGCGATCTCCGGGAGACGTCGTCTGTATCCATCGAGGATGCCCGCGAGCAGTCCCAGCCGCTCCGCGCGGGTACTCTGGCTGTAAGCCGGAAAGGCCCGGTGCGCAGCCTGGACAGCCGCGTCGACGTCGGCTTCTGAACCGGCGGCCACTCGCCCCACCTCTTCCTCGGTGGCCGGGTTGATGACGGTGATCCAGCGCCCGGGTTCTATCGGGTCGACCCAACGTCCGTCTATGTACAGTCTGCTCTCGTTCACTGGGCCGCGGCCGCCTTCTGAGCTTCGCGGAATGCCGCTATGAAGCGCATAGCGTAGTTGTCCCGCCCCAGGACCAGGTCGCTCGCCAAGACGGCCAGACGCACCTGGGCCACGTCGACGGTCGGGCAGGTCAGACCTGCCTGGATGCCCATGGCCAGGTACGCGCCGGTCAACGCGGGACGGTTGGGCAGGCCGTGGGAGATGTTGCTGGCTCCCTGGGTCTGATTGACGCCCAGTTCATCCCGGACGCGCCGGGTCGCCTCCAGAGTGGCGAGGCCGGCCCGGACGTTCGCGCCCAGAGAAAGGGTCAGGCAGTCGATGATCACATCTTCGCGGGGTATCCCTAGAGCCTGCGCCCGCTCCACGATCTTGTACGCGATCTCTACTCGAGCCTGAGCTTCGGCAGGGATGCCCTTCTCGTCGAGGGTAAGACCGATCACAGGGACCCCATGCTCTTTCACCAGAGGCAGGACCTCCTGCAGCGAAGACTCCTCGCCGGTCACCGAGTTCACGATCGGGCGACCGGGGCAGACCGCCAGTGCGGCCCTCAGGGCGCCGACCTTGCGGCTGTCGATGCACAAGGGGACGTCCACTACTTCGGCCACCGCCTGTACTACCAGGGGAAGCATGGCCACTTCGTCGACGCCCGTGGCGCCCACGTTGACGTCGAGGATGTCGGCCCCGGCCGCCACCTGGTTGACGGCTTCTTCTCGGGCCACACTGAGGTCGCCGGCGCGCAGGGCTTCGGCCAAACGCTTCTTGCCGGTGGGATTGATACGTTCGCCGATCAGCACGGTGGGGCGGTCACCCCCGATGATGACCTCACGGGTCGCGCTGCTCACTCGAGTCTCCACGTCTGCTTTCCCTCCTGATCGTTGCTTCGTCTGTCTTGCTGCTTGGTCTGCTCCGGCATCTCAATATCGCTGCGGCGACGCGTACCCTTTTACGCGGACTCCGTCCGTCGGGTGTCGTCGGTCGCGAAGAGGTGTCTGAACCCGATGGGCTCCTCCGGGGGAACGACCACGATCTCGCTGTCGCGCTCGCCCCTGAACAGCCGCTCGAGCAATTGGACGGACCCCTCGACGATCCCGTGTTCGAGCTCGAGGTCGCCGGCGATGCTGCGGCTCCGGTCGAGACACTCCTCAAGGTCGTAGGCCTGCGTGTCGATGAGATTCACCTGCTCGTAGCCCGCGAACATGGCCCTGCGTAGCTTCGCGGCCCGCTCGGGGCCGAAGCGCTCCTCCCAGTCGGCAAAGGCCTGTTGCAGGGAGCTCTCATGGCTGAACCAGCCTCTGGTCAGATAATAGTGGCGCGGGTTTCGAGGGACCTCCTCGCGGAGGCAGCCTCGGTTGAGAAGGAGGGAGATGCAATCGTCCACCCGCGGGAAGACGAGGCTCACGTGGCGGGCGGACAGTCCGTTGAGCGCACTGCCGCAGAAACCGAGCGCCAGCAACACCTCCTCGACCGGACCTACCACGACCTCGTCGCGGCGCGCCTCGGCCGGCCCTCGTCCGGGACGGACCGAGGGCACGGCGACGGCGCGCCGCGTACAGGCGCCCTCGTCGAGCCTCCCGATCAGTTCCTTCAACGCGGCCTGCAGCCGCTCCGGCCGCTCATGCAGGCCGCTCTCCACCCAGACCAGGGGGGGCCGCCCGCCGGGCGGCAAAGCCTTCAGGGCGAGCCGCACCTCGTCCTCGATCATCTCGCAGGCCAAGATCACCCTATTCGCCAAACCACGACTCCCTCTCCCGCCCGGGTCCCTCCCGACGGGTGCGCTCTGCGCGCCGGGTCAGTAGACCCCGTACTCCCAAGCCGTCTTCATCATCACGTGCAGGTTCTCGTCTTTGCCTTCGTCGGCCACGGCGCCGAAGTCCAGGATGAATCCGCCACCGGTAGCCGCCGCGTCGATGACCTTGCGCGTGTACTCGGCCACCTGCTCGGCCGTTCCCGCGTGAAGCAACGAGAGGGGTACGTTCCCCTGGATACAGGCCACCTGGCCGATGGTCTGCTTGGCCCGGGCCATGTCGGTCTGGTCGAACAGCCAGATAGTCGTGCCCTTGGGCAGGTCGCTGATCGCCTCGAGCCGGCTGTTGTAGCGACCCTCAGCGAAGAGGAACGGGACCATGCCCTCCTCGATCAGGCCGAGCAACGTCGCCCGCAGCGACGGCCAGTAGAACGTCCTGAACTGCTCGTCGCTCATGAAGCCGTCGGCGCCCTTGTGCAGCGGTATGAAGCACACCGGGGTCGACGGACTGCCGGGCCGCTTGAGGGGCCAGTCGACGGCCACCTGAATGAGACGCTCACAGGCGGCCAGCACCTTCTCCGGGCGACGGAACATGTCGACGATGACCCCCTTGGTGCCCCGCAAAGTGTCGCCTAGGATGTCGAAGGGCGCTTTAGTGGCCGACGCGGCATACGGCGGGAAGCCCAGACCCGCGACTTCACCCATTACGGGCACGATGATCTTCGTCCAATCGTTCACCGACCGAGCCGCGGCGGCCAGTCTCTCGAGACCCGCCGCCATGTCGTCAGTACCCCAGGCGCCCACGTGCCCCGAGACGAAGGGCAGCTCGATGAAATCGAAGAGCGAGGAGAGATGCGCAAAACCGGTGAAGGCCCCCACCGTGCGGGGCAGATAGACGCGGAGCATGTAGTCCGAGGGATCGGAGATGAGATGGTCGTATTCCTCGGGCGACATCCATTCTCTTTCGACGTACTGATAGCCGGCCTCCTTGCTCACCCCATGGCCCGGCCAGGAGTAGAGCCGGTAATCGAGGGCCTCGAACATCGAGACCGGCACCGTGTTGTGGACGGGATCGCACGATAGGTCGGGCTTGAAGCTCAGGTTGAAGTCCTTCCAGGCCTTGGCCGCCCGCTCGGTCTCGGTCATGGCTTCATAGGCCGTCAGTCCCGCGCTCTTGGCCGGCCAGAAACCCGTGTTGAGGCGCACCGGCACCCGGTCCGGCTCCTCCAGGTCGATGGCCTTGACCACCCTATCGACGCGGGCCTTGTAATCGGCTTCCGCCTCCGGAGACGCGAAGGCCACCTCGGGGTCACGCCACTTCTCGATACGCCGGGCGCGCCTTTCCTCGCGGGTCATGTCGCTCCAGGGTTTCTCTGCCATGTCTGCTCCTCCTCAAACGAGTCCCCGCTAGGAGCCCGACTCCTTCGCGGCCTGGATCATCGCCATCATGTTCTCTTCTTTAGCCTCGTCGACGACCGCTCCAACGTCGAGGATGAAGCCGCCTCCCGCTCCCACCGCCTGGATGAGGTCCCGGCAGTACGCCTTCACATCATCGGCGGTCCCCAACTGCAGCAGCGGCAAAGGCACATTGCCCTGGATGCAGGTCGTTCCCCCCAGGATCTGCTTCGCCCGGCGCATGTCGGTGTGATCGAAATGCCAGACCGTACTGCCTTTGGGAACGTCGGCGATGGTCTCCAGGCGGGTGCCGTACGCCCCTTCGGCGAACAGATAGGGTACGAAACCATCGGCGACCAACCCGTCGATCACCTTGCGCAGACTGGGCCAGTAGAACTTCTGGAACTGCTCGACGCTCATGAAGCCGTCGGCGCCCTTGTGCAGAGGCATGAACACGAGGGGAGCCGTCTGAGGGTTGGCCGCCCGTGTCACCCATCTCACGACGATGGGCGCGATCCGGTCGCACGCCTCGAGCACCGCGTCCGGCTGTCTGAACATGTCGGTGAGGATCCCGCGCGTGCCCCGCAGCGTGTCGCCGATGAAGTCGAACGGGGCCAGCGACATGTACTGGAACGGACCGGGAAAGCCCTCGGCCATCAACCGGCCCAACAACGGATAGATGGTCGCACCCCAGACCGTGCATTCCCGGCCGGCCGCGGTCAGCTTTTCCAGGGAGGCCTGCACCGCCGGGTCGGCCCAGCGCATCATCCAGGGAGGGCCGCCCACGATCTCGACCATGTCGAGCGGGGAGGCAAGGCGGGCGAAGCCCTCCAGGCCGCCGGCCACGCGCGGCAGGTAGACGTGCAGTAGGAAGTCGGTCGGGTCGTCGATCAGCAGATCGTACTCGTCCTCGAGCATCCATTCCTTTTCGTTGTACTGGAAGCTCGCCTCTTTGGGCACGCCGTGTCCCGGCCGACTCAGTATCTTGACGTCCAGGATCTCGTAGGCCCGCCCGGGGATGGCGGCGAACACCGGCGCCATGAGGCTGTCGGGCTGCAACTCGAGGTTGCACTCCAACCAGGCCTCAGCAGCCAGACCGTAGTCTTGAGTGACGTCGTAGGGGGTCAGGCCCTTCCAGGTCGCGGGGTAATACCCGGTCAGGGCGCACACGGGCACCCTGTCGGGCTCCCCCTCGAGGCGTATGGCCTTCTTGAGGCGCGCGGCCCGTTCACGATACCGAGCTCCGGCCTCGGGGTCGACGAACTCCACCCCAGGTTCGAGGAACGCCGCCCAACGCCGCTCGGACTTCTCGTCCGGTGACAACTGCGACCACTCCTTGTCGGCCATGGCCTTCCTCCTTCACTCGCGCCGGCTCTGAGTCTCTACGCCGCCCCCACCGCTTCTTTAGCGAAGGCCACCGCCGCCATGGCGTCGTCCCCGTAGGCGTCGGCTCCGGTGTAGCGGCGCACGGTGTCGTCCATCTGGCCGCCGCCGATGATCACCTTAAGACCGTCCCGCAGTCCGGCCTTCT
>JAJFUK010000179.1 GCA_021372435.1 Actinomycetes bacterium
CGTAGCGGGGGCGCGCAGCACGCGCGCCAGCTCGTCCCGCTCTTCTTCGCTCAGTATGATGGAGACAGCACTCGGTGCCATACTCAGCATCATACTCTAACTCCCTTTAACAATCAAGATATTATCGGAACGGAGCACTAGGCGGTACAACTACGTCCGCCGTCCACGTATACGATCTGCCCGGTCATGTAGTCCGAGGCCGCCGAGGCCAGGTAGATGCATGTGCCTATGAGCTCCTCGGGCTCGGCTACGCGGCCCATGGGGTGCAGAGCGGTCGCGCCGGCCAGGACCTCCGGGGGCAGCGCCTTCTTCATCATGGGAGTGAAGATGACCGAGGGCCCGATGGCATTGACGTTGATCCCCTTTGTAGCCCATTCGTAGGCCAGCATGCGGGTGACATTGCTGACCGCGGCCTTGGAGCCGCAATACCCGGTGTTGCCCGCGAGAGGCACGCCGCGGTCGCCGGCCACCGAGGAGATGTTGATGATCTTGCCACTCTTCTTCTCCAGCATCACCTTACCGAACTCGCGGCAGCAGAGCATGACTCCCTTGACGTTGTTATCGAAGAGCAGGTCCCAGTCGGACACGGGAAAGCTCTCGAAGGGCTGCTTGATGTTCTGGCCTTGGGAGTTGACCAGGATGTCGACGGTGCCGAACTCAGCCACGATCTCCTTCACCGCGTTCTTGACGCTCTCCTCGTCGGTAGCGTCTATCTTGAACGCCTTCACGGGAGTCTTGACCTCCGCGTCGGCCGCGAGCTCTTTGGCCACCTCTTGCAGCTTCTCCAGGTTGCGGCTGGCGATAGCCACGCCGGCCCCCTGCCTGGCCAACCCTAACGACAGGGCCTTGCCGATGCCTCCGCCGCCGCCGATCACCACCGCCACCTTGCCGTCGAGTCTGAACAGATCCGCCATGATCGCCTCCAGTCGTCGTTCCGTGATGTACTTGGCTTTGTTAGAGTCTCTCGAAGATCGCGGCACACCCGAGCCCGCCGGCCGCGCACATGCTGACGAGGCCGAACCGGTTCTTCCGCCGCTTCATCTCATGGAGCAACGTGGCCATGAGCTTTCCTCCGGTGGCCCCCAGCGGATGGCCCAGGGCTATCGCGCCCCCGTTCACGTTCAGTATCTCCCGGTCGATGCCCAGTTCGCGCATGCAGTACACGGCCTGGCTGGCAAAGGCCTCGTTGATCTCGATCAGCTCCATCTGCCCGAGGGTCAGACCGGCCAGTTTCAGGACCTTGGGGATGGCGAACACCGGACCGATGCCCATCATGCCCGGATCGCAACCCGCCGATGCGAAGGCCACATAGCGGGCGAGCGGCTCCAGCCCGAGCGAAGCGGCCTTGTCCGCGCTCATCACGATGGCCGCGGCCGCGCCGTCACTGGTCTGGGAGGAGTTGCCGGCCGTGACGGTGCCGTTCTTCTTGAACACCGGCTTCAATTTGGAAAGCACCTCGACGGTGCTGCCGGGGCGGGGCCCCTCGTCGGTGGTCGCCATGAAGGTCTTCTCAGCCACCGTGCCGTCCGGACCGGGCAGCCGGTGTTCGACTTCTACCGGCACGATCTCGTCGGCGAAGGTGCCGTTCTGGATGGCCGCCAGCGCCCGCCGCTGGCTCTCCGCTGAGAAGATATCCTGGTCCTCACGGGTCACGGCGAAATGTTCGGCCACCCGCTCCGCCGTCAGGCCCATCCACAGGTAGACGTCCGGTTCGACCTTCTGCATCTCCCAGCTGCTCATCTGTTTGTTACCGCCCCCCGGGACCCGCGACATGGTCTCGACGCCACCGGCCAGGATGACCTCCGCCTGTCCAGACATGATCGCCTGCGCCGCGAACGCGATGGCCTGCAACCCGGACGCGCAGAACCGGGTGAGGGTCACCCCCGGGACCGTTTCGGGCAGGCCGGCCAGCAGCGCATAGTTCCGGGCGATATTCAGCCCTTGTTCCGCCTCGGGAAAGGCGCAGCCCATGATGACGTCGTCTATCTCGGCCGGGTCGAGGCCGGGCGTGCGCTCCAACGCCGCGCGGATGGCCGTCACCGATAGATGCTCGGGTTGGGTAGTCCGGAACATCCCCCGCGGGGCTTTCCCGACCGGCGTACGTACCGCCGTTACCACAACTGCTTCCTTCATGAAGCCTCTCCTTCGCTCGTCGACATCAGCCGCAGGCTAGTTGCGGAGGGGTTTGCCGGTCTTCAGCATGTGCTCGATGCGCTCGACGGTCTTAGCCGTGCGGCACACGTCGAGGAACGCCTTGCGCTCGAGATCGAGCAGGTACTGCTCGTCGACCTCAGCATTGATGTCCACCTCACCGCCCGACAGCACCCAAGCCACCTTGCTGGATAGATAGTGGTCGTGCTGGGAGATGGACCCGCTCTCCAAGGTGTTATCCAGCAGGCAGCGGAAATTGCCCATACCGTCCAAGCCCATGACCTTGACCTTGACCGGCGCCGGTGTCTGCCAGCCGGTCTCGAGCATCTCCAGAGCCACCTGCTTGGCCGCGTAGATCACGCTCTCGCGGTTCAGGGTGACGCCGTCGCCCGGGCGTAGGTAGCCGAGATCGAAGGCCTCCCACGCCGAGGAACTGGTCTTCGCCATGGTGATCGCCGCGAACGACCTCTGCATGATGAAATAGGGCCAGTCGACCCCTTGAGCCGGGGCCATGGTACGCAAGACAGCCTCCTTCATACCCCCGCCCGAGGGGACCAGGCCTACGCTCGTCTCCACGAGCCCCATGTTGACGTCGGCATGCGCCTGGACCCGGTGGCAGTGGAGGCAAACCTCGACACCACCGCCGAGCACCCGGCCGAACGGCGCCGCCACGATGGGGATGGGGGCGTACTTCATCTTCATGCCGGCCCGCTGCACATTCCGCAACGTCGCGTCGATGGCGTCCCAATCCTCGCGCCGGATCCTGTCCAACATCACGCTGAGGTCCGCGCCGCCCGAGAAATGAGCGCCCTCGTTGCCGATGACCAGGGCGTCGTACGCATCGCCCGCCTCCGCCAGGATCTTCTCGATGAAGAGGTGGATGTCCTCGCTGACGACGTTGGCTTTGGTGTGGAACTCCACACAGGCCACGCGATCGCCCAGGTCGATCAGACTGGCGTCTTTGCACTCGTCAAGAGTCCCGCCTGCCGCTTTCAGATCGGCCAGCGAGATGACTCTCGGTCGAGGCGGAAGGAGCTTATGCTCGGTCTGCCCCGGCCCCCAGGCCTTGAGACGGCCGGCCTCTTTCTTGTAGAAGTAGGGGTGGTCCGACGCGGCCAGGGCGAGCACCCACTCGGGAACCGCGCGCCCCTCGGCCTTCATACGCTCTACCGTCTCCTTCACTCCCAGGCCGTCCCACAGCTCGAAGGGCCCGAGTTCCCAGCCGAAGCCCCAGCGCATGGCCCGGTCTATCTGAGCGATGTCGCTGCAGATCTCAGGGATACGGTTGGCCGAGTAGACGAACGTGGCCGCCAACAGATCCCAGCCGAACTTCGCCGCCTCATCGTCGAAGGAGATGAACGTCTCGACCCGGGCCACCGGGTCGGCGATCTTGTTGGCCTCCTTCAGGCTGAGCTGCCGCGGCTCCCGCCGGGGCACGTACTCCAGCGTCTTGGGATCGATGACGAGAGTGCGCTTCTCTCTGAAGAAGCTGCCGCCGGTCTTCTCCCCAAGGTAGCCCCGCTCGACCATATCGAGGATCCACTTGGGCAACCGCCACTGCTCGCGCATCTCGTCGTTCACGGCCGTCTGGTAGTGGCCGGCGACGGCAAAGGCGAGCACGTCGGTGCCGGCCAGGTTGGAGGTACCGAACGTGGCCGTCACCGAGCGGGCCAGTGCCCGGCCGCTTGCCGCGTCGACCTCTTCGATGGTCAGGCCGTATTTATCCATGGCATTGATGGCATAGACCGTGGAGAAGATGCCTATGCGGTTGGCCACGAAATTGGGCGTGTCGTTGCTGAGCACCACGCCTTTGCCCAGGCGCAGCTCGGCGAACTCCTTCAGCCGTTCCACGACGGCCGGCCCGGTCGTCTGCGCCGGGATCAGCTCGAGCAGATACATGAAGCGGGGCGGGTAGAAGAAATGGGTCCCGAGGAAACGCGACTTGAGCTCCTCGGGCAAGACCGAGGCCATGGCGTTGACCGAGAGGCCGGACGAGTTGGTCGATACTATGGTCTTCGGTCCGACGTGCCCGGCGACCCGCCGCAGGAGGTCCTGCTTGACGTCGAGACGCTCGACCACCGCTTCTATGACCCAATCCACGTCGGCCAGCTTCGGCAGATCGTCGTCGAAGTTGCCGGGGATGAGCAGCCCGGTGCGGGCCGGATGAGCGAAGGCGGCCGGACGTCCCTTGGTGGCCGTGGCGATGGCCGCCGTGGCCAGGCGGTTCCGAACGGCGGGATGTTCCAGGCCGAGCCCCTTCTTCTGTTCCTCCTCCGTGAGCTCGGTCGGAACGAGGTCCAGGAGGAGCGTAGGTATCCCGGCGTTCGCCAAGTGCGCCGCCACCGCCGTGCCCATGCGTCCCGCGCCCAGAACGGCCGCCTTACGAATCACTAGCATCCTCACGCCTCCCCGTTGGTCGGTCCGCGGTCCAGACCCAGACCGCGAAAAATGAATCGCACGAGAAAATCGACGGCCTCATCGACCGCCGTCGAGTCGGTCAGCTTCAGGTTCCATCCGCGCAGAGGCAGGAACATACAGATGAACGAGACCAGATTGGCCGCCAGCTCCGCTTCCCGGCCCCGCAGGCGCGTATCCGGGATGAGTGAGAGCAGATGGCGGTAGAAGCCGACGACATTCTGGTCGTCCATCTCGAGCACCTCCTCGAGATGCTCCCGGTCCAGGTACTTGCTCTCGGTGAAGATGAACTGGTATAGGTCGCGCTGCTCGGATAGGTACCTGATGGTGATGCGGAGCCCATGCTCCAGTCTGGCCACGGGGTCGGTGATCTGGTCGAACCCCGCTTCGGACAGATGCTGATGCCACATCTCCTGGCTGTGACGATGCATCAGGTAGAGGATGTCGTCCTTGGATGAGATGTAGTGGTAGAGCTGCCCCATGGACATGCCGCACGCGGCGGCGATGTCGCGGATGGAGGTCCTGCCGTAGCCCTTCTCGTATAGGACGCCGGCGGCGCGCTCCACGATGAGGCGCCGCTTCATCTCAGTGAGTTCACGGTCGGACGAGCCGGCCTGCAGAGAGTCCTCCGCGACCCGCTGCTGCATCTCGTCCAGTTGACGCTGAGTACTCGTCATAGGGCGGAAAGCTCCCCGTCTTCTTGGCATTCGCGTGGTTCTCCGAGCCTCTGTCGCCCCTGTGAGGCGAGGTTTCTCCGGCACCCGGCCTTCGATAGAGCGCTCGCTCTACAGATTCTCGCAGGTCACCAGCAGAGTGTCAACCTATACCCGGCGAGAGACCGCGGACCGGTGCTGAGTTCCCGGCCGCGGCTCACCAAAGCCCGGTCGGCGGGCCGCCGCCCGGCAGACCGATCAGCTCTTTCCAGCGCATCACCGCGATCTTCCACCGGCCGTTCTCGCGTACGTAGTCGTTGTCGTACTGGCCCTGGACCCAGAACATCGACTGGCCGGTGCGCTTGTAGAAATACATCATGTAGAGGATGAAGTCCCCTTTGGCCGTGTCGCCATCGACCGTGATGATGGGATGGACGCACACGTCGCCCTCGTGGCCGTGATGGGTCTTGGAAAGCTCCTCTTTGAACCACGTCCTGATGTTCTCCTTGCCCCTCACCGGGTCATGCAGGTAGACATCGACCAGAGCGTCCTCGGCGAAGCACTCGGTGCATTTGTCCCATTCCATGGCCATCAGCGCGTCTAGGTAGCGGTACTGCACTTCCTGGATGTCCCTGACGTCCGCGGTCTCGCGGGCCAAGGCCTCCACCTTCTTCACCGTCTCTTCCAGTTCAGCCAGTCGTGCCTCGAGTCTCTCCACGTCCATGCCCTGCTCCTTGTCGTGTTCGCTCTTCAGGAATCTACTAGATCTCTTTGGCCACCGGCCACCCGGCCGCGACGGCATCCACGATCATCCCGGGCTCGCTGCAATCTCCTATCGCGTACAACTCGGGGACCCCGCCCTCCAGCGCAGCGCTCGTAGCGCTGCTACGAGTGCTCCCCGCGTTCTTCTGTCGCACCCGTTCCTCGCAACCTGGGCGGCGTTGCTTCATGCTCGATCGAGTTCTATGTGGTGAGCAGGACCTTTATGGCGCCGTCGGCCCTCGTGTCGAAGATCTCGTATGCCCTGGCGGCTTCGTCCAGACGCATGCGATGGGTGATGAGCGGGGTGAGATCCAGTCTCCCGGTCTCTATCAGATCGACCAACTCCCTGATGCGACCGAGATCGCCCATGCCCATCGCCAGGCTCACGTTCTTGGCCATCATGCGTGGAGCGTTGACGGAGACCGGCTGCTGGAACACCCCCACCACCGAGACACCGCCGCCGGGAGCGGCCACGGCCACGGCGTTGTTCAGGGTCTCCTGTAGTCCCACCGCTTCAACGACGCAGTCGGCGCCCCAGCCTTCGGTGAATCCCTTGATCACAGCGCGCACGTCGCCGCCGGATGCATCGATCACATGGTCCGCGCCCAGCCGCACCGCCATGTCAAGTCGGTACCCCTCCACATCGACCGCGATGACCCGCTTGGGATCGAAAAGCCGGGCGCAGGCCACGGCACAGAGACCCACCGGGCCCGCCCCGAAGACCACCACCGAGTCGCCGGCCTGCACACCGCGGCCCCGGGGATTCAAGCCGGTCACCGCTGAGTAGGCCGTCGGAAGGATGTCGCCGGCGAAGATGACCTGCTCATCGGTCATGCCCTCGGGGGTAGGCTGAAGGGTCACGTCGGCAAAAGGCACCCGCACGTAGTCGGCCTGCGCGCCCTGCAGACCACCGAACAACGGGCCGCTCCCAAAGACACCTCCGCGCTCGCAGGCACCGTAAAGACCCCGCACACAGGGACGACAGCAGCCACACCACACCGCCGCCGGGCCCACCACCCGGTCCCCGGCTCTAAAGCGGCCGACGGCGGGGCCCACGGCATGCACCACTCCCGTGAACTCATGGCCGAGGATGGTACCCGTCTCCATCTTCGGCATGAGGCCGTGGAGCACGTGCAGGTCGCTGCCGCATATGCTCGCGGTGGTCACTCGGACGATGGCGTCTTCGGGATCTTGGAGCGCCGGCTCTGCCACCTCCTTCGCCCGTATATCGTTGGGACCTTCGTAGACGACGGCTCTCATGTATCTTCGGAGACCTTCAGACCGTGCCAGCAGATATACTCGTCGTCGACGGCGACCGTCCCGGTGACTCCGCCTGCATCCTGCTTGGCCAAGAAGACGGCGCACGTCACCATCGCGGCCGGGGAAGTCCACCCCTGCCGCTCTTCTTGCGGCACCCAAAGACGCATGCCTTCTGTGTCGACGACCCCGGCCGGTTTCAGTGCGTTCACCGCGATGTTGTGTTTCCCCACCTCGGCCGCCAGTGCCCAGGTAAAACGGTCGAGCGCCGCTTTGGAGGCGGCATAGACGGCGCTGTAGCCGACGGTTCCGCTGCCCCGCTCGGTCGCGGCCTGCGAAGAGATGTTGATGATGCTGCCCCGACCCTGCGCGATCATCGCGGGCAACACCGCCTTAGAGCACAAGAACGGGCCCGTGGTGTTGACACGCATCACGAGCTCCCAGCGTTTCAAGGGCATCTCGGTCACCGGAAAGGGGAAGTCGATGGCGGCGTTGTTGACTAAGACGTCGATGCGACCGTAGGTCTCCAGAGCCGTCTCGACCATGGCCGTCACGCCGGCCTCGTCGGTCACGTCGCAGCGGACGGCAAGGCCTTGTCCGCCGTGTTTCTCGATCTCCGCCACCGTCTCGTGGATGCTCCCCGGAAGCCGCTCGTCGCGGGCAGACTCGCTGCGGGCGGCGACCACGACGGCCGCGCCCTCCCGCGCGAACCCCAAAGCGATGGCCTTGCCGATGCCCCGGCTCGCGCCGGTGACAACAGCGATCTTGCCGCGCACCGCCGTCTCCATTGTAAGTCCTGGCACTCTTGGATAGAGCGCTCGCTCTATATATTCTCGCAGCAGCCCGAGGCAGAGTCAAGCGGCGCACACGGAGACGACGCGGCGACCCGGCCCCCCCGGAAGAACGGTCGAGGGTCGAACGGCCGCTACGCGTTTTTCTGCGCAGCCGGTATCATTGGCGCGAGCGAGGACGCGCCATCGCGCCGCCCAGCGCCCACTGAGCGGCCGTGGCTTCATTTGGAAACGATTTCCTAGTGCCCGGCAGCTCGAGTGAGGGAGGTCCTGGTCTGTGTCGCATGAGCGCGGGCCGTCCGACATAGCTGAAGACCTGCAAAGGTGCCTGCAGTCCCATGACCGCGAAGGGGCGGTGCGACTGCTCCTGGACGCCGTGGCCGGAGGCATCGCCATCGAGGACCTGTATGCGCGGGTCGTCGAGCCTTTTTTGGAGTCGGTGGGCCGCGGATGGCAAGAAGGCCACACGGCGGTCTGGGAGGAACACCTGATCGTAGCGGCGGTCCGAACGGCCATCGAGGCCCTTTACCCACGCGTCCTCGAGCGCAAGACCGCGATCGACCCTCTCCCCGTCACGGTGGCCTTTTTCTGTCCGCCCGAGGAGACGCACGACGTGGGCCTGCGGATGCTGGTCGACCGCTTCGATCTCCGGGGTTTCCGCACCGTCTGGGTGGGCGCGATGACACCGGTCGGCCAGATGATCGAGTGCGTCCGCACGGTCCAGGCCGGGCTGGTCTGCCTGTCGGCTTCTACTCACTACCAGCGTACGGCCCTGCGGGAAGTGGTCCGGCGCCTCCGCGAGGAGCTGCCCGAGGTACGTATCGTGGTCGGCGGTCCTGCGTTCGCCCTCTCCGACAGCGGGTGGGAGGAGTACACAGTCGATTCGGTCGACGCACTGCTCGATGAACTGGTGGGTCAGGCAGGCGCCGGCCAGCCGGCCGCAGTGACGGCCCGCCCGGACGAAGGTCGGGTGCACGGACGAAGCGAGGAGAGGCCGGCCGATGCTTGAGCTCCGCATCGCCCGGCGCTTCCTGTGGCGCAGCAAGGTCCAGTCGATCCTCATCATCCTGGGGATCGCCGTGGGCATCGCGGTGCAGGTCTTCGTGGGTTCGCTCATCACGAGTTTGCAGGATTCGCTGGTAAAGGACACTGTGGGCTCCAGTCCTCAAGTCGCGCTCGAGCCGCCCGCTACCGAGACGGCCTTCTCCTTCACGACGGAGGATCGGGAGTCGGTCGGCGCCGACCCGCGGATCACGGCGATAGCTCCGGTCCAGAGCTTTTCGGCACTGGTCTCAGCCGACGGCAAGAGCGTACCCGTGATAGTCAAGGGCGCCGCCCTCGCCGATCTGGACTCCATATACAAGATCTCAGCAAGGCTGGTGGACGGCAACGTCTCGCTCACCGGCTCACGCGTAGTCGCAGGCAAGGACCTGGTAGAGCAGAACGGCCTCAGTCTTGGCGACCAGGTGCGACTGGTCCTGGCCGACGGCACCGGCGTCGAGGCCTTGCTGGAGGGTGTCTTCGACTTGGGCGCCCAGGCCGCCAACGAACAGTTCGTCTTCTCAGGGTCGGAGCTCGCCGGCGCCGCGCTCAATAGGCCGGCCGACCAGGTCAGTGCCGTCGAGCTGCAGATCGACGATGTCTTCGCGTCGCCACAGGTGGCGGCGGATCTGGCCACCGCCTTCCCAGGATTGACGATCAGCGAGTGGCAGACCAAGAACGCTGATCTGCTGACCGCCCTTCAGAGTCAGAGCACCTCGTCATACATGATCCAGGTCTTCGTGATCATCGCGGTCATGCTGGGGATCGCGTCGACGCTGGCCATCTCGGCGGTGCAAAAGACCAGGCAGATAGGCATCCTCAAGGCCTTGGGGATGTCTGACACGAGGACCGGCCTCGTGTTTCTGTATCAGGCAGGCATACTCGGGGTGATCGGCACGGCGCTGGGGATCGCAGCGAGCCTGGGGCTGATCGCAGTGTTCAGTCTCGTGGCTAAGAGCGGCGGCTCCGGCCTCTTCCCCATCGAACCCAAGCTAGGGTTCATCCTCGTGTCCGCCGGCATCGGCATAGCGATCGCCTTGATCTCGGCCGTCATCCCGTACCGCAGGACCGCGCGTCTCGATCCGATCCAGGTGATCCAAAGTGGCTGAGACCATCGCACTAAGTAACGTCACCAAGGAGTACGGCACCGCGGTCAAGACCAAGGCCTTGCGCGGGGTTTCGTTCCGAGTGGAAGGCAAGGAGTTCCTTTCCATCATCGGGCAGTCCGGCAGCGGCAAGTCGACGTTGCTCAACATGCTGGGTCTCCTGGACCGCCCCACCGAGGGGAAAGTGAGCCTGCTCGGCACCGACATCGGCGCTCTGGGAAAGAAAGACCGAGCTGCGTTCCGGAACCGGCACCTCGGCTTCGTCTTCCAGTTCCACCACCTCTTGCCGGAGTTCTCCGTCCGGGAGAACCTCTTGATCCCCACGTGGATCGGGTCCCGAGCGGGGTCTATCCGGGAAAGCGCGCAGACGCGCCGCCGTGCGGAGGAGATCTTGTCGTTCCTGGGCGTGGGCGAGGTCGCGGACAAGAGCGCCGAGCAGCTCTCCGGGGGTCAGAAACAACGGGTGGCCATCGGACGAGCCCTGATGAACTCGCCCGATATCATCCTCGCCGACGAACCGACGGGCAACCTCGACAGCGAGAACTCGGCGCTGGTCTATGAATTGTTCAGGCGTATCCACCGCGAATCGGGGACGACCTTCGTCATCGTCACGCACGACCGGGCGATCGCCCAGCAGGCCGACCGCATCATCGAGATCAGGGACGGCGTCGTATCACAAGACGTGCGTAACGACTATCTGACAGGTGCATCGGCCTGAGCGGCTGCTGAAACAGAGAGCCACGGCCGCGAAGACACGCCGGCCACGACTTCATCTTGAAACGGGTAGTCACTGCAACGCGAAGAAGACCCGAGTCTGCTCGAACGAGAAAGCCTCTTCGAGTAGGAGCGTGCCGCCGGAGAGTTGGTCGGACGCCACCTCGAACACCAGATTGCCTGTGATACAGGCACCGGGGGACACCTCGCCCTCATCCATGATCGAATCAGGGGCGACCGCAGCCGCGGTGTCGAAGGAGTCACCTTTTCCGCCGATGAAGCGGTACGACATATCCAGCCAGAAGGTGCTCGACTCCTTTCCCACATAGGTGGCCTCAAGCGAAACCAACACGTACCGGCGCCCAGCCTCCGGCGGGTCGTTGAACATGTTCGTCTCGAGCACGAGCCGGGTCGCATCCAGGATCGCGCCCACCACCTTGACCTTCCAGTCACCCACCTCCGCCTCTTGACCCAGAGGTATGGGGTTGCGCCGTTCACCCAGGGCCCCGATCTTGACGTCGCCGGTCGTGGAGGTCCCCGTGGACGAATCAGGACCGACCTCCCCCGGAGACTCCGGGGCCTCCCCGCAGCCAGCCGCGCCGACAAGGAGGACACCCGACAACAGCAGCGTAAAGAAGGTCGCTCTCATCCTCAGTCTCACGTTCGCCCACCTCGTGGATGCCGGACAGTGTACGGCCCGACGCGCCCGGGATGCCGGGGCCTTGATGATACGCCGCCGCGGGCGCATGATGGACGGGCTCGACGATGCTCATGCTGCTCATCGGTCTCGTACTCCTGTTCGCGGCGGCCGCCATCGGCGGGTTCACCATCATCGCCGCCGTAAGAGCCGCAGCCGGCGTGATGGCCCGAAAGAAGCGCGAGACTCAGCTCCGGCAGACCGGGGGACAAAGCACCGCCGGGCCTTCTGAACGGCCTGCGGCCGGGTAGGAGGCACAAGGTCCGAGCCTCGAGCGCGGAGTGGACTGCCGGCCTTTCGCCTCGTACACTGGTCATGACCGGCGGGGCATCCCGCGACCGGTGCGTTGACGTTGCGATCCGACGGACCAAGAGCAGGGAGGCGGGGCAGTTGAAGTCGAGTAGGGGCATCGTCTGCCGAGAGTGCCGGGGGCTCAACAAGCCCGATAGCCGCTACTGCTGGTTCTGCGGGGCTCCGCTTCCCAGGTTCGGACGCGGACCCGGCGGACGGCGGACGGCCCTGGGCGTGGCCCTCGAGGTCCTCAAATGGCTGGGCGCCGGCGCTGTGGTCCTTGCGCTCATCGCCGGAGTGTACTACGCGGTGGAGCGAGTCATATTGCCGATCTTCCAGCAGGAGAAGACCCCGACCACCTTGATCGCGAGGAGTACGTCGACGGTCAGATCGACCACCACAACGACCACGACGCCCCGCGAAGACCGCGTAGTCACCGGAGGAGCCGACCGATACGCGACCGCCGTAGCCATCTCAGAGCTCGGTTTTCCCGAGGGGGCTTCGGCGCTGGTCCTCGTGGACGGTGAGCAGTTCGCCGAGGCGCTCTCCGCAGGTCCATTGGCCGCCGCCTATGGAGGTCCCGTGCTTCTGGTGCCTCCCGAGGGTATCCGCGACGATCTGACCAACGAGATCGAGCGGCTCGATCCCTCGCGGGTCTTCTTGGTGGGCGTGAGCAAACCCCGAAGCGTGACCGCCCGACTGGAAGAGATCCTGGAGAAGCCTGAGGTCACGAGCTTCGCCGGCGACGATCCGTACGAGACCGCCGCCCTCGTCGCCAGGGAGATCGAGGCCAGACTGGAGACCGTGGCCAGGGTGGTCATAGCTCCTGCCGACAGCTTCATCGAAGCCATCGCGGTGACCCCCCTCGCGGCCGCGAAGGGCTGGCCCATCCTGCTGGCCGACGGAGATCGCGACCTTCCCGGTGCCACTGCGGGAGTGATAGAAGATCTCCGGGTGGACGCCGCTCTGGTAGTGGGCACCGCGATAGACTTGACTCTGACCGACGTCGAGATGCGGGTGGGCGGAAGCGGCTTCGACACGGCGGCCCTCATCGCCGAGTACGCTGCGGCTCAGGGCTCGGATTTCGCCCACACGGTGATCGCATCGGGGGATGCCTTCCCCGACGGACTCGCCGCGGGGTCGTATCTGGCGGCCGACAACGGCATCCTCCTGCTGGCGAAGAACGGGCGGCTCCCACCGTCGATGCTCTCGCTCTTCACCGACAACAGAAAGGCCATCCGTACGCTCGATTTCATCGCCCTCCCCGAGCTCGCCAAGGAGCTGGCCCTCCCGACGACCGGCCGCGGCGGCCCCGGGACTACGGGCCAAGGCCCCGGCACTACGGACAGCAGCACGGCGGGCGGTGGCACTACGGGCAGCAGCACGGCGGGCGGTAGCGAGTGAAGCCCCGGCGCCCCGGAACGCCTGTGTCGTCGTCGCGTTCCCTTTTGCTTGTGCCGAGGCCTTTTCCTTGTGCCGAGGTTCTTGCCGGAGCCTTACTTCAGACCGGCTTCTCTCAGCGCCGCGATCAGACCCTCTTTCGTAGGGCAGAGCCCGACAAACCGTACCAGATCCCCCACAATGACCGCCGGGGCCGAGGCCAACCTCAGCTCCTCATAGCGCGCATCGCGTCCCTGGTGGTAAACGACATCCATTTGCTCGCCGTATTCCTGGGCGACTTCATCGAGGAGACGCCGTACCGCCACCCCGCCCGAGCAGGCAGGCACTGAAAGAAAGACTTCGACCCTTATCGGATCCACAGCCCGCCCTCCCGTAGCGCATTGTCCACGGTGCCTTCGTCCGGAGCGATCCCTTCTATCTTGATGACCCCGTTGACGACTATTGCCGGCACGCAGGAGAGATTGTATGCCTCGTACTTCTCGAGGGCGTCGCGACCCACGTATTTCTTGACGGTCAACTCCTCCGCCGGATACCTTTCAGCGTAACGGTCGGCCATGGCGAGGACGGCCACACATCCCGGACAGGGTGGGTCTCCACTGAAGACTTCCATCAAGGTCGGCACGTCACCCTCCTAGTTCCGAAAGAAAGACGCGTTCGAGTTCGCTCTCCTCCGGCACCCGGCCCTCGGAGACCACCCTCCCGTTCACGACGATCGCCGGAGTCATGTGCAGCACCAGCCCCAACCCTTCGGCCGACTGTGCCGCACATTTCTCCACCGTCACCTGCCCTGGGAACTTGGCCGCCGCCCTCTTGGCCTGTTCCTCGGCCTGCCTGCACTTGGCGCACGGCGGCTCGCTGCCGAACACCTTGACCTCTATCACGACGATCCCCCTTTCACGTCACAGGGCCAGGCCCTAGTCAGCAGGCTGCTGAAAAAGGACGCTGCGCCGTCAGGGCGCGATGGCTGCGGGCGAGAGAAGAACGCAGGAAGCGCCTAGCGGCAGTAGGGCGCCGCTCCCTGTTCTTCCTTCACTCCGCTCGATGCCTTTTCGGCGAACCAGCGCTCCAGCGCCCGGCGCAACGCACGTTTGCGTTCTTCATCGACCGCCTCGGAGAGGGCGGCTACGATGGTGGACTGGGCGGGCGTGAGGTCGGGCGAGATACGGTAATGCATCCACAACCCTTCGCGACGGTCCTTCACGAGGCCGGCGTGGTACAAGTAGCGCAGATGTCGTGACACTTTCGACTGGCTCTGCCCCAGCGCGCCTACGAAGTCGCACACGCATAGCTCCTCGTGCTCCAGAAGGAGCATCATGATCTGCAGACGCGTGTCGTCGGACAGCGCTTTGAACGTGTCGCTCAGCGTGGTCAAACGCCGTCTCCTTTGTCTCTCGGCGTCGCACCCTTGGCCCGAAGCGCGTCGACCTCTCTAGCGATACGGTCGGCGACCACAGCCTCGGCGCTTTCATCAGCCGGCGTCCGCCCGCGTGCGGAGCGCGAACACCCTGCGGCGCCGGGACCCAAGATGTCTGAGACCACCAGAGCCCGCGCGACCGGCCCGCCGTGTCGTTCGGTGCCCCAGCGCGCACACTGTTTGCCACACCCGTCGATGGTGACGACCGGATGCGTGCGGGCGAAGTTGCGCTCTCCCTCGTTACCGGCAAGGAAGAGGGGCAGGCACAGCGTGACCGTCTCATGAGGCCGCAGGTACTCGAGCACCCGGCGAACGGCATTGCGCGAGATGGTGCCTTCGGGGATCTCCTCGCCGCTACAGGAGATGATCCCGATCTTGGGGGTCTTGTTCATCTCAGCCGACACTATGCCACCTCCTCCCTGGCGCAGAGTCCGTCGACCTCGTCGGCCACCGCTTCGGCGATCTCGCGCGTGACGGCCCAGCCCTCTTCGGTCAGTTCCGAACCGCTGCCCGGCCGGGCGCCCCGATGACCGCTCAGGAACCTTCCCACCTGAAAGGCCCGAATCACCTCTCCGCCGGCGAGTTCCACGTTCTTCATCGCGCAGCCCTTGCCACAGCCGTCGATGGCGATGCAGGGATGCGCCTTCACCTTGCCGATGGTCGCCTCGTCTTCTTTGACCAATAGCGCCAGGCACACTAGATCGGCCTTGTCCGGCACCAGCTCGTCGGCGACCAGGTACGCGGCCTCCCGGCTCATGAGCCCGTGCACCTTGCCGATGCCACTGCAGGGGATGACCAGCACCCTCTTCGAGTCTCTCTTGCCGTCCTGGCCTTCCTGCACGTTTCCCTCGTCCTTCAATACTCGGAGGCTTTGCGCTCGACCTCGGCGGCATAGGCCGGTCCGTCGACCAGTAGTGCTCGATCTTGCTCCCAGGAGGTCGGCTCCAACTCGACGATCCAGGCGCCGTAAGGGTCTTCGTTGATGGATTCGGGTGCATCGATGACCGCCTGGTTTAGACTCACCACAGTGCCACTGACAGGCGAGATCACCTCGAAAGTGGCCTTGATCGACTCGACGGTGCCCAACTCGCCGAACTGCTCGACCACGTAGCCCATCGGGGGAGGGTCGACGAAGGTTATATCAGTGAGGTGTTGTTGCATGTAGTCGGAGATACCCACCCGGGCCCGGGTGCCGCAGACCTGCACCCAGACGTCGTTCGCGTTGAACAAGAATCCCTCCGCAGGGATGCGGAACTCGTACTTGTCATGGACGACCACGATGAAGTCCGAAGGACCGGCGAACCTCACGGCCGCCGTGGCGCCTTCTGCGCCGGCCGGCGCTTCCCCGGAGGTCGGTCCCCTTCCGCACGCGGCGGCCTCAGCCGCCTCGATGTCGTCGACGATCATCCGGGCAACCCCGAGACCCTCAGCGCCGAGACGCAGGCCGGCCCCCAGAGTGGCGCCGGTCTTCTTCACCACGTCGGAGACGATCACCTTCTGAGCGGGCTTCTTCTGCGCGGCCGCCGCGAGCCTGCCTGCACACTGGATGGCACACCCGTCGACCACGATCAGACGGTCCTCGGCCAAGGCCTTCTTGTAGCGGGCGGGGGTGCAGTTGAGTACCACAGGACAGATGATCCGGGCTCCGGCCTCCTCGGCCAGCCGGATGGCCACTTCCCGGGCCACCGAGCCTTCGGCCTTGTCGAGACCCGTGCAGGCAAGGACCGCAAGCTTCACTCCTCGCCCTCCTTCTTGTCGACCGTGTCCGGCCCGGCCTGCAATGCGGTCTCCGCCGCTCGGAGCCTCTTGATCAAGGCCACTGTGGCCGGTTTGTCGGGGAAGGAGAGCGCGTCAGGACCACACGTCTTAGCGCAGGCGCGGCAGAAGACCACGCAGTTCTCGGGATTGGCGACCACCAACTTGACATCGCCGTCCCGGCGTTCGAAGACCCGGTGGGGACAGAATTCGTCGCACTCCATGCAGAAGTCGCACTTCTCGTAGTCGATGCTGGGAGCCCATGGGATCTTGCTGCGGGGCACCCCCATGAACGTGCTCTCAGCCATCGGCGCCGCCTTCTTCCTGCACGCCCAGTTCCCGGAGAACCGATGCCACCTTCTCCACGGCTTCATCGGTGGTCATGTCCCGGACGTCCAGCGGCACCATGTCTCTCCTGACATCCAGGCCTTCGGCGGCGAAGGCGTCGCGGAACAGCTTGTACTGCATGTTGGGAGCGCAACCTGCGATGACGAGAGGCCGCTTCGCCTGGAGGAAGTCGGCCAAGAAGCGATCCCCGTCTTCTTCGCAGAGTTGCGGATGAATGATCCCGAACTGTAACGGCAATTCGATCCGCACCCGGTTGATGAAGTCCCAGATATCCATCTTCTCGAATCCTGGGCACTTGCCGGTGCAGACGCACATGATCAGGCCGGGGCGCTCGCCCGGCGTGCCGGCCTCCGGCCGCCGGGCGTCCGTTCGGGCTCGTGTATCGGTCATGACTCTTCGACCTCCTCGCGGCGCTTTGCTCCTGAGTGCGGATGCCACCCTCCGCGCTGAGGAGGTCCACCGCATCCGCGGTTCACAAGCAGCGGGTCTCCTCCGCCAGCACATCGCTCCCTCGACACGGCTTCTTTGCGCAGATGCTCGCAGAGAGAACGAAGTCTTCCAGCCTCCTGCCCGGCTCCCACTCCCGTATGAACTCGCGGCTCTGGTCCTTCGGCCGGATACTGATCTCCACGAAACCGGCCTCGCGGAGCATCTCCTCCGTCTCGCTCACCGTAGAGGCCCCCGAGATGCAGGCGGAAAGCAGACGCATGTCATCCCGCCATTCCGGCGGTAGCCCGCCTGTGGCGACCACGTCGCTGACCGCCAGGCGCCCCCCGGGTTTGAGCACCCGGAAGGCCTCCCCATAGACCGCCGGCTTGTCGGGAGACAGGTTGATCACGCAGTTCGAGATGACCACATCCGCCGTCTGATCGGCGACCGGCAGATGCTCGATCTCGCCCAGCCGGAAATGCACGTTCTCGTAACCCGCCTCCCGCGCGATCTCGCGGGCCTTAGCCACCATCTCGGAAGTCATGTCCACCCCGATCACCAGACCCGCGGGCCCGACCGCCCGGGCGGCCAGGAAACAGTCGAAGCCCGCACCCGCCCCGAGATCCACGACGACTTCGCCCGCCTTCAACTCGGCGATCGCCTGTGGATTACCGCAGCCCAGGCCCAAGTTGGCCGCCTCAGGCGCCGTCGCCAGATCCTCCTCGGTGTAGCCGACCTTGAGCGACTCATCGTGGCCCGCTTTGCGGGCCAGAGAGACGGTGGTATCTCCCGCCGCAGAGGACGGGTCGCAACACGTAGGACCGCAACAGCAGGGCGAGCCGGTCCGCGCGATCTCTGCATAGCGGTCGCGCACGGCCTCCCGGACGACGTCGTCGTTCTTGGGCTCAGTCATCGCTCATCTCCTGTCTCTGGCGGCGTTCCAAGCGGATGTCCCGGGATAGCCGGGCAATCCAGGAGACCGCTGAAAAGAGGGCCGCCTCCTGCCCGTCGCCCGGTCGGAGCCGGGACCATCGATATGACATGCAAGGTATTCAAGGTATGCAAGGTATTCACGTCTAGTCGGTTATAAGCATACAGCATATGCCGCCGGGTGCGCAACCGGGACGAAGCAGCGGTCTCGACACGCCGTTCGAGCCTGGGGGCACGGCAGGCTGACGGTGGGCTCCGGCGCGGACGGGCCTGCATGCGGACGGGCTCCGGCGCGGACGGGCCTGCACGCGGACAGGCTCCGGCGCGGCACCGCCGGTCGTCGCAGTGACCTACGACCAGTCTGTCGACCCGTTGGTCAGATAGTCGTGCATGTCGTTGGCCGCTTGGCGGGCGGCGCCCATGGCCAGGATCACCGTCGCCGAACCGGTGACTATGTCGCCCCCGGCCCAGACGCCCCGCATGCTGGTGCGGCCCCACGGGGTGAGCGCTCTGACGTAGCCGCGGTCGGTGCGCTCAAGGTCGGGGGAGCCCGAGAACAGTACCGGGTTGGGACCCGCGCCCACGGCGACGATGACCATGTCGACGTCCATCAGGAAGTTCGACCCCGCTTTGGGGA
>JAJFUK010000017.1 GCA_021372435.1 Actinomycetes bacterium
GCCACGTGGTCTTGGGCCCCGCGGGGCCTTTGGCCGGGTTCAGCCGGCATATCAAATATATGGTGACTATATAGAAGAGTGCCTGCAGTATCCCCGGGATAAACCCGGCCATGAAGAGCTTGCCGATGGATTCCGATGTACAGATTCCGTAAAGGATGAGGATAACGCTGGGAGGGATGAGAACGCCTATCGTGCCGCCGGCCGCCACGCAGCCGAGCCTTAGTGTATCGTCGTAGCCGTACCTCTTCATCTCCGGCAGCGCGATCTTCCCCATTGTAGCCGCCGTAGCTATGCTGGACCCACTGCAGGCTGCGAATGCTGCGCACGCCGCCACCGTGGACATGGCAAGCCCGCCGCGCATCCTCCCGAGGAATTGACGGGCGGTGTTGTACAGATCTCCGCTCAGGCCTCCATGGTAAGCGAAGTTGCCCATCAAGATAAAAAGCGGGATGACACTTAGCGTATAGCTGGAAAAGGTCGAAAACGGGACGATCCGTATCATCCCAAGCGCGGGCTGAAGGCCTGAGATGGCGGCGAAGCCCACGAAGCCGACTATGCCCATGGTGATGCCGACAGGCACCCCCCAGAACAACAACACGAGCAGGGCACCGAGCCCTGCCAGCCCCACCTCGAAGGGGGTCATTCGCGACTCCGTTCACTCAACGAAAGATGGCCGCCCAGCGACTGGTATCCGATGTAGAAGCAGTCGCGAAGCAGCACGAGCGAAAACACAGTCATGCCGAGCGCGGACGCGAGTGCGAAGGGCCAGGACGGTACGGGCACCGTGCTGGCAACGTTATGTGTCTGGTAGAGGATAACCATGTACTGAAAGGTCTGCCAGGTCACAAACACCATGAAGGCGATGCTGACCAGGTAGCTGACGGCGTCCATAAAGGCTCTGAGGCGTTTGGGCAACAGGGTAAGGACGATATCCACGGAAATGTGTCCTTTGTTGACCCCACAGATGGCCAGCGAGAAGCCCACTACGATGGCCATGAGGAACGCCTGGATCTCGAACGAGCCCAGAATGGGCCGATTGAACAGGTAGCGGCCCATGACGTCGGCGGCCGTGAAGAACATCATCACGGCGAGGACAAAGCATCCCACCCAGTTGATCAGGCTGCTTGTCCGCTCGACCGGCGCCGTGAGCCACTTTGCGCACTTGTATAGAAAAGCCTTCATCAAGGTACCCCGTTCAGAGTGGTGGCCTTGCGGCCCTTGCAGACGATATCGGAGGCAATATCGGACCACAGGGTAGTTGAGCGGGGCCGCTGGGGAGGTGTCGCCACGCGGCCACTACCACCATCGGCCCCGTCAAAACCCGGCTGTGATTCACTCGCTCAACAGTTCCAATGCCCTGTTCAGGATGTCGCGTGCCTCGGGATGTCCCTCGCTCTCCATCTTGGTTACCCAGGCTTCCCAGAGGGGCTCGCCGAACTGCTGTCTCGCCTGCTCTACCTCTTCGGCCGGAATCGTCACATGTTCGACCGACTTGCCCTGTTCCTGCAGTATCTTGTCGACCGCTTCGGCGGCCGTGTCGAACATGTTCCTGCCCCAGAACTTCGCCCCTTCAAGGCCGCCGACGCTCGTGATCGCCTCCTGGATGTCGGCCGGGAGTTTGTCCCAACTGGCCTTGTTGAAGGACTGGGTGAAGTAGACCACATGAATAGGCACCATGGTTATGTACTTGCAGACTTCATAGTGCCTGAAGGAATACATGGCCTCCCAGTTCTGCAGGATCCCGTCGATAACCCCGGTCTGAAGGGCCTGATAGGTGTCGGGCATGCCCATGCTGACCGGGGTGGCGCCCATGGCCTTCATCACATCGGTCGGAGGACCACCGGTGGCTCTGATCTTCAGCCCTTTCAGGTCTTCGAACGATTCGACCTTCTTGTTGACCGTTAATGGATAGTAGCCACTGGATGTCCAAGCGGTGACGACGTGCAGGTCCTTGAACTCGTCCTGGATGACAGGGAATTCCTCGTACAGTTGCCACAGGACCGTGCTGGCCTGCTCGGCGCTCTCGATGGGCATGAACGGCAGGGTTATGACGTCGGCCAAAGGCGTCATTCCGGCCCAGTAGCCGTGGAAACACCACCCGAAATCGGCCAGTCCGGCCTTCAAGGATTCCCAGGTGTCCGAGCCTTTGAACAGCGTCTCAGCCATGAAGGGCTGGATCTCCACCCGGCCGCCGGTCGCCTGCTCGATCTGTTCCACCCACGGCAGGGCGGCCTTAGACCCCTCCCAGCCGGTCTCAGGGTTCTGATCGGCATATCTGAGAGTGATGACCTCCCCCGTCGCCGTCGTCTCGGTTGGTGCCGCGGTCGTCTTGGTTGGTGCCGCGGTCGTCTCGGTTGGTGCCGCCGTCGTCTCAGTCGCAGGTTCCGTAGCCTGGGTGGTCTCCGGTGCGCCTTCCTCACCGCATCCCGCGACCAACACGCCGGCCAGAGCAACTGCGATCAACAACAGAAGCCAACGATTGCAGTACTTCCTCATCAGTCTCACCTCGCTCATCCCGATTGTCCGGAATCGTGCTAGAACGCGCCCTCTCCGTCAGGGAGCGCCTGCTCGGGAACATGCGGCGTCCGGTCACCTCCTTTTCCGTTGAAAACAGTTGTCGAGTTCGAAAACCGCGGAATGATCCTCGGGGTGCGGGACCGGCGGCCTCTCGCGACGATTGTCGCGTCGCGGGTGGCCGCTCAGCGACCGGGCCGGTGGTCCGACCGACGCTCCACGCCCTACAACCATATTCCCCCCCGCGATGGCGGCATCGGTCTCGACGCCGGTCCTGGAAACCACTCCTACGCACAGTCTAGAGATTGGTCGGCAGGGCTGTCAAATGGCCTTCTGCCGTGAACCTGTTTGGGCAGCCCGCGGTAGGTCTGGTACAAGCACCGCGATGATCGCCGGGCCCTCTAGACAGAGTCCGGCCGCGCCGGCCGGTCGAGTGTGGGCGCTGTGTTACAGTCACGACGTGAAGATCGTGGATGGTCTGCAAAAGGTGACTCCGGGTACAGGCGACCTGGTACTTGCAAGTACGCCGTCACGGCGGGCTTGCCGGAAGGAGTCGCGGGGTGATGACTGAGCCGGTGCGTCGTTGCGCGTGGGTCGGAGAAGACCCCCTCTACATCGCCTACCACGACCAGGAGTGGGGAGTCCCCGTGCGCGACGACCGGCGGCTGTTCGAGTTCTTGGTGCTGGAGGGCGCGCAGGCCGGTTTGAGTTGGCTCACCATACTCCGCAAGCGCGAGGGTTATCGGAAGGCGTTCGCCGGCTTCGATCCGGAAAAGGTAGCGGCGTTCGGTCCGGCCGACATCGAGCGTCTGTTGGGCGACCCTGGTATCGTGCGTAACCGGCTGAAGCTGGAATCGGCCGTCGTGAACGCCCGCGCCTTCCTGCGGGTGCAGGAGGAGCAGGGCAGCTTCGCGGCATACGTTTGGCGCTTTGTCGGCGGGGAGACCATCCATAACGAGTGGTCGACCGCCGAGCAGATACCCGCGAAGAGCGCTGAGGCCGAGCGGCTGAGCCGCGACCTTAGGGCGCGGGGGTTTCGTTTTGTCGGCCCTACCATCTGCCACGCGCACATGCAGGCGACCGGCATGGTCAACGACCACACGCTCGACTGTTTCCGGTGGGGGGAACTGAGTGACGGAGGTCGAAGGAGGGGCCGGGCGGCCGGGTACCGCGGCGAAAAGAAGGCGGCTGCCGTCGACGGGAAGGGGTGAGGTCATGGGCGGCACCCAGACCATTCTGTGCATCAACAGTGGTTCTTCCTCACTCAAGTTCCATCTCTACGAGATGGGTCCGTCGCGCTGTGGCGGCTCCGGCCGGGGGACGTCGGGGGCTGCTCAGTGCGAAGAACTGCTGGCCCGGGGCGCCGTCGAGGGGATAGGCCAGGGGGAGGGCCGGCTGTGGTTCGTCGACCGGGAAGGGAAGCCCTTCGCCGAGCGCCGCATGGCTGATGTGGAGTACGAGTATGCCATCGAGCAGGCACTCGTCGCTCTTTCCGACAAGGATCTTCCCTCCCTCGAAGCGATTGGGCACCGAGTGGTGCATGGTGGGCCGAACCATCTGGCCGCTGAGGTCCTGACGCCCGCTCTGATAGAGGACCTCCGGGCTCACATTGCGTGGGCTCCGCTGCATATGCCGGCCGGCCTGCGGGTCATCGCCGCTATGGAGAAGCAGCGGCCGGGGCTGCCGCAGGTGGCTTGTTTCGATACCGCCTTTCACGCCCACCTTCCTGAGACAGCCCGGCGTCTGCCTCTGCCTCGCGGATTCTTCGACCAGGGAGTGCACAAGTACGGATTCCACGGGCTTTCATACGAATACGTTCTCGGCTTGCTGGGTGACCGGGCCCGGGGCCGCGTGGTGATGGCTCATCTTGGCAACGGGGCGAGCATGGTCGCCTGTCTGGATGGGGTCCCAGTGGAGACCACCATGGGGATGACTCCGCTGGGCGGATTCATGATGGGCACGCGCTCCGGGGACATGGATCCTGGAGTGTTGCTCTACTTGGTCCGCGAATGCGGCTACGATGACGAGAGCCTCGAGCGGCTTCTCGACAAGGAGAGCGGGCTGAAGGGCGTCTCGGGCGTGACCTCCGACATGGAGACCTTGCTGGAGCTTCGCGCCGGCGGCCACGAGGCCGCGGCGCAGGCGGTGGAGATGTTCTGCTACCAGGCGCGCAGGACCATCGGGTCGCTTGCCGCCGTCCTGGGCGGACTCGATCTGCTCGTCTTCACCGGGGGGATAGGGGAGAACGCGGTGACCGTGCGCGCCCTCATCTGTGAGGGACTTGGACATCTGGGCATCACGCTCGACCCGGCCAAGAACGAGGTGAACGCGGAGTGCATCGGCACCGCCGATGCCGGCTGCGCCGTGAGGCTGGTCCATACCAACGAAGAGCTGATGATCGCCCGTCATACCTACGCGTTGGTGTTCGCCGGCCGTACGGGGGCTTCTGACGCGGCGGCTTCACAGAGGCCGGAGAACCCCGTCGCCGGCGAGACGCCCGGCGCCACCCCTGCTTCTGCCCATCCATCCGAAGGAGGGATGTCATGAGCGACTCTGAAATGAGCGCTGTTGGAGCTTCATCCGCTCCGGCCGAAAACGGGCCAACGATCGCAGACCGGGAGCCGCCTGGTCCGCTCGATCCCGCCCTGCTCGAACGGATGAACGCCTATTGGCGGGCGGCCAACTACCTCTGCGTGGGGCAGATCTACCTGAAGGACAACCCTCTGCTGCGGCGCGCCCTCTCCCGCGCCGACATCAAACCACGGCTCCTCGGCCACTGGGGCACCTGCCCGGGGCTCAACCTCATCTACGTCCACCTCAACCGGGTGATCAAAGAGCGGGACCTGAACGTGCTCTACGTCTGCGGCCCCGGCCACGGCGGGCCGGCCATGCTCGCCAACACCTATCTGGAGGGCACCTACAGCGAGTACTACACCCATATCCCTCAGAACGAGACCGGTATGCAGCGGCTCTTCAAGCAGTTCTCGTTCCCCGGCGGCGTTCCCAGTCACGCAGCGCCGGAGACCCCGGGCTCGATCAATGAGGGCGGGGAGTTGGGGTATTCTCTTGCCCATGCGTATGGGGCCGCCTTCGACAACCCCGACTTGATCGTGGCCTGTGTGATCGGCGATGGTGAAGCCGAGACCGGGGCTCTGGCCGCCTCCTGGCAGTCGAACAAGTTCCTGAACCCGGCGGTCGACGGAGCCGTTCTGCCCATTCTTCATCTCAACGGTTACAAGATCGCCAATCCCACGGTACTGGCGCGGATAGACCGCAAGGAGCTGTCCGCGTACCTCGAAGGGTGTGGTTACACCCCCTACTTCGTCGAAGGCGACGATCCGCCGGGAGTGCATCAGTCGATGGCGGCCACTCTCGACCAGGCGCTCGACGACATAGAGCGCTTCCAGAAGAGAGCCCGGGTCGAAGGCATCGTCGAGCGTCCTGCCTGGCCGGCCCTAGTGCTTGTCACCCCCAAGGGCTGGACCGGGCCGAAGGTCGTGGACGGGCTGCAGATCGAGGGGACGTTCCGCTCGCATCAGGTGCCCTTTTCCGATATGACCGACGAGCACATCGGGCTACTCGAAGAATGGATGCGCGGCTACAAGCCCGAGGAATTGTTCGACGAAGCCGGGGCTCTAAGGCCCGAACTGGCCGAACTGGCGCCGAAGGGTCGCCGGCGCTTGGGCGCCAACCCGCATGCCAACGGGGGACTTCTCCTGCGCGACCTGGAGCTGCCCGATTTTCGCGGGTTCGCGGTGGACGTGCGGGCGCCTGGGAGTGTGACCGCGGAAGCCACCAAGGTGATGGGCGGATTCCTCGCCGAAGGGATGCGCCTCAACCTGGAAAGAAAGAACTTCCGCCTCTTCGGGCCCGACGAGACCAGGTCGAACCGGCTTGATGCCATATTGGAGGTGACGCCCCGCACCTGGAATGCCGCCATCCTTCCCGGGGATGACCGCCTTTCCCCGACGGGCCGGGTGATGGAGATCCTGAGCGAGCAGACCATCCAGGGCTGGATCGAGGGCTACCTGCTGACCGGGCGGCACGCCTTTTTCCCCTGCTACGAGGCCTTCATCCACATCATCGCGTCGATGTTCAACCAGCACGCTAAGTGGCTGGACGTGTGCCAGGAGATCCCCTGGCGCCGGCCGGTGGCCTCCCTCAACTACCTGCTCACTTCCCACGTCTGGCGCCAAGACCACAACGGCTTCTCCCACCAGGATCCCGGCTTCATCGACCACGTGCTGACCAAGAAAGCGTCGGTGACCCGGGTCTATCTGCCTCCCGATGCCAACTGCCTGCTCTACATCACCGATCTCTGCCTGCGCAGCCGGGACCTGGTGAATGTCATCGTGGCCGGCAAGCAGCCGGAACCGCAGTGGCTGGACATGGACGCGGCCGTCCGGCACTGCAGTTCCGGCATCGGCATCTGGGAGTGGGCGAGCAACGACGCAGGAGGCGAGCCCGACGTGGTCATGGCCTGCGCGGGCGATGTGCCTACCGTCGAGACGCTGGCTGCCGTCGACTTTCTCCGGAAGTACCTGCCGGATCTGAAGATCAGAGTGGTCAACGTGGTGGATCTGATGACCCTCCAGCCCCAGGAGGAGCACCCTCACGGCCTTTCCGCCCGGGAGTTCGACAGTCTCTTCACGGTTGACCGGCCGGTGATATTCGCGTATCACGGCTATCCCTGGCTCATCCACCGCCTGACCTACCGGCGCACCAACCATACGAACCTCCATGTGCGCGGCTACAAGGAAGAGGGCACCACCACCACGCCCTTCGACATGAGGGTCATGAACGAGCTCGACCGCTTCAGCCTGGTGCGCGACGTCATCGACCGGGTGCCGGGCCTGAGCGTGCGGGCAGCCCACCTGCGACAACTGGTGCGGGACATCCACGTGGACCACGGCCGGTACATCCGTGAGTACGGGGACGACATGCCTCTGGTCAAGGATTGGACCTGGGGTTCCTACAGCGGAGGAGCGTAGCGGCCGTTCTGCAGGGCGTACCAGGCCGCCGCGCCGGTCCTGAGACGGCGCGGCGGCCTGGATCACCTATCTGCCACCGTGGTCACGGCCGGTCTACCGCCCTTGCCATTCGAACATGTGCGGGACGCCGTCCACGGCGAACGCCACGCGGTTGTCGGAGGCGGCGATCAGCGGCGAAAGCCACGGGGGGTCGTACTGGCGGCCCAGCACCTGCTCGTGGTTGCCGTTGTATCCTCGCGCGACGATCTCATAGCTTGACCCGCCATCGGTCTCTGCCGCACTCCGAAAGTAGGCCACGAAGGTGCGCGCTGCCGTGGGGAAGTCGCCCAAGGGGTCGATCTCCCGTACCCGGCGGGTGACGAGGTCGGCGATCTTCAGCCCGTCTTGGTAGTACACGACATTGCCATCCCCCAGGGACGGCCGCCAGACCTCGTTCCCCACGACCAGGGGCCGCATCGTGCTCAGGTCCATCGTATACGAGCCTGCATCGAAGACATCCACCGGAGCGGCCTGCTCCCACGCCAGGTGGGTGGGCGAGAGGTCGTAGGTCCACACTGAATCACCGAGTGCGAACGCGGTCGCCGAAGACACCAGCTCCACCGGTTCGCCCAGAGGGGTCCCGTCGGGGTCGATCCTTACGCCGTAGACGTGCAGTAGCCAGTACTCGTCGGGATTCTCCTCCCAGGGCTCCCCCTCCACCCAGGTGATCCAGTCACCCGCTACCCGCGGGTAGGACATCCCCTCCCGGGCTGCCACCTCGACCTTGGGGCCGTCGGGGAGCCGGAACGCGTATATGTGCTCGTTGTAGTACCGGCCCAGATCCTCGTCATAGTCTCCTTCCCACCATACGGCCAGGAGCTCGTCGATGTCCTCCCCATAGAACTCGGAGGCGTCGATCGGCAATTCCACCGCCATGCCCGGATCGAAGAGGTAGGCATAGAGCGCGTAACCGTCACCGGTCTCTACGTCCGCGATCAGAGCTTGATCGGACACGCACACCGCCCAAGCCGGCGAGGGTACTCCCGCGAGATCCATCTCCACCCACTCGCCGGTGGAGTCACCGGGTGCTCCGGGCGCCGTGGTCGTCGACGTGGGGATCGAGGTGGAGCTGGATGAGGAGATCGTGGTCGAGCTGCCGGTCGTCGAGGCGGTAGTGGTCGAGACGGCAGTGGAAGTGGTCTGTGCGGCTGTGGTCTCAGTCGCTTGGTCGTCGTCGGCCGACATGGCCAGGGGCACCGCTATGGCGGCAGCAACGACCACCACCACTGCGACGGCGATGCCGATCCAGAGGCCTGCGCCCCCCTTCTTGCCGGCGGCTGGAGGTGGTGTCCCGCGTCCCCCGTATCCCCCGTGCCCTCCCGGAGCGCCGGAGGCCGAGGGCGGTGTCGCCGGAGGTGGGGCAGAGGGTGGTGCGGTGGGCGGCGGAGGCGGCACAAGCGGAGCCCCGCCCGAAACGGCTGTGTCCGGCCGCCCGGCGGGTGTGCCGCACACCGCGCAAAAACGGGCGTCATCTGGCAGTCGCCTTCCACATCGAACGCAGAACAAAAGGACACTCCGTTTCGGTGAAGCTCGCGCTACCGGCCCACTCCGGCGCCTGTGCACCACTGTAGCGCACAGCGCGCGTGCTCGGGAAGGGCGGCCGGGAACAAGCCGGGGAGGGGAAGGCCCCGGCTCTGGAAAGGACTGCTCGGACGGACCGGCCCGGTCGCGTGGTAGCCTCTAACACATGACTGAAATCGCGTTGCTGGTCGTCGCGGGGTTCCTTGGCGGCGCCTTCGGGTCCATGGTCGGATTGGGCGGCGGAGTGTTCATCGTCCCCGTGTTGACCTTGTTCCTCGACGTCCCCATCCATGACGCCGTCGCCGCCAGTCTGATGGGCGTCATCGCGACCTCGACCACGGGCTCTGTGACCTACCTGCGGCAGGGACTCACCAATCTGCGGCTGGGCGTGACCATGGAGACGGCTCTGACCGTGGGTGCTCTCACCGGGGGTTTGGTCGGCGCCTTGCTCACCAGGGAAGCGCTGAGCGCCGTCTTCGGCGGGGTGATGGTGGCCGTTTCTGTCTATATGGGGGTACGACGGAAGGCTTCTCCGGCGGCTGTGCCTGCGGACGCCGGCCTGGGCCGTTTGGGTGCCGTGTACCACGATCCCTATCGAGGCCAGGAGGTGCGCTATCCGGTGACGCGGTTGTCCTTAGGCCTTTTGGTGGGACTGGTAGCGGGAAACGTCTCGGGGCTGCTCGGGGTGGGCGGAGGCTTTCTGACCGTACCGGTCATGCGCCTGGGCATGAACGTACCCATCCGAGCTTCGGTCGCCACCAGCAGCTTGATGCTCGGCGTGACCGCCTGTTCGGGGGCGCTCGTGTACCTCGCCCGGGGGATGGTCGACCCGGTCACCGTGGTGCCGGTTGTGCTCGGGGTGACGGCGGGAGCCTTTCTAGGTTCGCGGCTTGCGTCGCGTCTGAGGAGCTCGGTTCTCACTGTGCTGACGGCCGCGGTGCTGTTCGCGCTGGCAGTGCAGATGATCCTAGCCGCCATGGGGATCGGCTTTCGATGAACCGTGAGTGCGACGAAACCCGGCTGTCCCGGTCTTTGTCCTGGTTGCTTCTGGCCGGTCTGGCGCTGGCCGTCACGCTCATGTTGACCGGCGCCGTCCTTGCGTCGTTGAGGACGGGGCGGCCGGTGGCCCGCGAGAGCTCCCTCACAGAGTTGCCGCGCGCCTTGGCCGCTCTTGAGCCGGAGGGCTTCCTCGACCTGGGGCTGCTGGTGCTACTCGCTACCCCGATTGCAAAGACGGCGGCCCTTCTCGTGGGGTTCGCGCGGCGTAGGGCATGGCTTTTCTCTGTTATCAGTCTCGCGGTGCTCGTTATGCTGGCTCTGAGCGCCCTGCTGGGGGTACGGGCGGATTGAGCTGAACCTGGGCCGGCTCCGCGTACGGACTTCCAGATCGGTGGGAAGATCGCCGAACCGATTCTTACTGGCGCATCTCGTCTAGGTCGGTTAGAATCGCGCGCGATGACCATCTTCCTGCTCATAGTCGCGTTCGCGGTGATCCTCACCGGTTGCGAATTGTTCGTCAACGGAATCGAGTGGTTCGGGCGCAAGCTCAACCTGGGCGAGGGGGCGGTGGGAAGCGTCCTCGCCGCGGTAGGCACCGCCCTCCCCGAGACCATCATCCCTCTAGTCGCCATCCTGTTCTCGGGCGGAGGCGCAGGCGACGAGATCGGCATCGGAGCCATCCTGGGCGCGCCCTTCATGCTTTCCACCTTGGCCATCTTCATCTGCGGCATCTCGATAGTCATCTTCGCGCTCATGAAGAGACGCACCGTCAGAGTCCGGTACAACCGGGTGATCATGCGGCGCGACTTGGCGTACTTTCTTGTCGCCTATGGCGTCGCCATCCTCTGCGGGTTGTTCGACATCGGCTTCTTCCGCTACGTGGTCGCCGCGTTGCTCATCGTGGGCTACGCGATCTACGTGCGGCAGACCATGAGGAGCGAAGGCGACTTGGAGGGCGAGTGCCGGGCACTCTACTTTCATCGCACGGTGGAGTCCCCCCAGCTCGGGCGGGTCGTTCTACAACTGATCGTGGCGCTCGCGGCGATCATCTTCGGGGCCGATCTCTTCGTGGAGGAACTGACCAAGGTGGCGGAGGCCCTCGGCGCGCCGGCCCTAGTCATCTCTCTCCTTCTGACCCCGGTGGCTACGGAGCTTCCGGAGAAGTTCAACAGCGTCATGTGGATGCGGGACAGGAAGGACACCCTGGCTCTGGGCAACATCACAGGGGCGATGGTGTTCCAGAGTACGTTCCCGGTGGCGATAGGCATGGCCTTCACCGACTGGAAGCTGTGGGGCGAGGGCGACTGGCACGCGGCCTTTGCGGCCGGAGTGGCCATCTTCTCCGGTCTCGTGCTCTACGGCCGGCTGCGTCTGACCAGGAGCGGCTTCGGGGTGGGATCGCTCCTTTTCGGAGGATTGCTCTACGGCTGCTTCTTGGGCGTCACCCTTTGGTCGATACTCTAAGGACTCGGTCCAAGGTGAAGCCGTGGCCGCCGAGTGCGCGCCGGACGGCGCGACAGCGCGTCCTTGGTCGCGCCAATAGCGCCATTCACGCTCCCTGCGTCCTTGCTTCGCCCGGCTCGTCCCTTGTGGCGGAGCTTCATTTTGAAACGAGTTTTAGACGACTACGCGCCGACCAGCCCCGGCTTGGGCACGCTGACGTTGGCGCCGACAGATCCACTTCTGAGCAACCACTGCTCTAGAGCCTCCGCGACGCCGTCCCTGAGGTTCGACGATGTGATCGTGTCGGCGGCGGCCTTCGCGGCCGGGGTGGCATTGCCCATGGCCACCCCGATGCCGGCCCAGCGCAACAGGGCGGCGTCGCTGTCATCGTCTCCGATGGCCATGGTCTGCTCGGCGGGGATGGCCATACGCCGGGCCAACTGCTGAGCCATCGCCGCCTTGGAAGCGTCCGCGGAGACGATATCGACCAGCCCCTGAGTCCTCTCGCGGATGGTCGCCCGGTTCTCGAAAGCCCGTCTGATGGTGACCGCCGCCGTCACTGCCACCTCTTCCTCCAGATCACGCAGATCGAGGAAGACCTTGTCGATCGGCTCGCCGGCGCGCAGCACCTCGTCGACTTTGCCCACGCTGTGCGGCTCGGATACCTCGTAATCCATGATGCTGTCGCGCTCAAGATCTCTTAGGCGGTCTGTGAACCACTCGTCATCGCTCTCGATATTGGCGATGGCGCCTAGGTCCCGTCCCAAAGCCACGATCTCGGCGGCCAAGTCAGGGGACACGGGCTCGTGCACCAGTCCCGCGGCCGCCTGTGCATTCCACAGCAGGGCGCCGTCGCAGGCGATGAAGGGGGTCAGCAGCCCGAGCTCCTGATGATAGGGACGGATCTCGCGCGGGGGCCGTGAGGAGACGAGCACGACCTCCACGCCGGCCTCGCGCACGGTCGTGATGGTCCGCTTGGCCCTTTCGGAGATTAGACGAGGGCCGGAAAGCAAGGTGCCGCCGAGACCGATGAAGACGAGGCGCATCACCCTCCCGGTCCCGACCAGTTGGGCGAGCCCCCGGGCGACATGGTCAAGGTGCTGGCGCATGGCCTGGCGCGCCTTCTGTTCGTCGCCGGACCGGATGGCCCTTCTGATGGCATCGTGCTGCTGCTGCAGCGCTATCGCCCCGCCCGGTTCCTTGTAGTATGCGTTGAAGACCGCGGCCATGTGGTCGTGGAGGAGTTCCACCGGCTCCTGGATGACCCGGGCGATGAGGGGGTTGTGCGTAGCCTCGGCGATCGCCGTGTGGAACGCCACGTCGTCATCGGGAGAGATCATCTCGCCGGGCGCCGTCAGAAGGATGGACAGCCGGTGCAGGTCCTCCAAGGTGGCGCGGCGGGCGGCCAGCCCGGCGGCCTCCACTTCCACGGCACTGCGGACCTCCATCAACTCGATGATCCGTTCTGCCCCCTTCCCGACCAGAGGAGCAAGGGGGGCAGAAAAGCTGGGTGAGGGAAGGCCGGCCACCATGGTGCCCTGCGCTCCGCGACCGGTCACAAGGAAGCCCTGAGCCTTCAGCTCCCGCAGAGCCTCGCGCACGGCGGGGCGGCCGACCCCGAGACGGGCGGCCAGTTCCCGTTCGGACGGGATACGGTCTCCAGGCTTGTAGTCCCCTGAGGAGATGAGTTGGCGCAGTTGCTCGGCCACCTGATCGGAAACGGTCTGGGTCGTGACCGGATGCAGCCTGCTTTCTGGGGATGCAGCCGTGTGGTCCGCGTCAACATGCCGCCTGCTATCATTCATAGGTAAGATGGTAACACCATCACTGGGGGGAACACAAGCGGGACGGTGGATCTAGCCGTTCGCGCCCTCAGGGTCGGAAAAGCCGGCGGCCTTCGCATCGGCCAGCGCGGCCGACTCTGCGCGCCGGGCCTTGCGTTTGCCCACGATCTTCGCCAGCACGATGCCGACCTCGTAGAGGATGATCAGCGGGATGAGCATCAGAGCCATGCTCACGGGGTCTTGACTGGGCGTGAAGACCATGGCGATGACCGCCTCCACAAGGATGGCGTACTTGCGCACCTTGCGCATCTTCATGTGATCGACGAGGCCTGACCACGCCAGCAGCATCATGACCATCGGCAGCTCGAAGACCACGCCGAATGCCAGTAGGAACAAAGTAACGAAGCTGATGTACTTCTCCGCCTGCAGTAGTTGGCCGAAGTACTCTCCTCCGAAGCCCAGCATGAACCGGAGACCCACAGGGAGGACGATGAAGTAGGCGAAGACCACTCCGGCGAGAAAGAGGAAGGTCGTGGAGGCCACGTAGGGGACGACGCTTCGCCTCTCGTTCTCGTAGAGACCGGGCATGATGAAGGCCCAAAACTCGTAGAGGATGAAGGGCAGCGACACGATGAGTCCGGCATAGATCGACACCTTGAGCACGTTCATGAAGCTCTCGGTGACTCCCAGGGTGGTCAGCTCCCTGATGTGGGTGCTCTTGAGCGGATACAGGACGACGGCAAGGACGTAATCCTTGGCGACAAAGCACCCGATCACGCAGACGACGAGCACGATGGCAACGTACAAAAGCCGCCTGCGCAACTCGCCCAGATGCCCCGTCAAGGGCATCGTCTTCGTCGAATCACCGCTCATCGTGCAAGTATAGCCCAGGGCTCGACCCTCCCGGGGGGGGTCGAAGTCTCTGAGGCTCATTGCGTCTCGCGCGACGATTTGTTATCTTCGACAGCGTGTTGGGGGCCGCCGTTCAGGCGGCCCGATGGTTGAATAAACCGCTGTCGACGTGAGGTGCCCGCTTGGTCAATCCGGCCATCGACTTGGTCATCCAGTTGGGGATCATGTTCGCGATCGGGGCCGCGATGGCGATGGCTTTCATTTCCATCTCCCACCTGCTCTCTCCCAGGAGCACGAACCCGAACAAGAGCGAGCCCTATGAGTGCGGTGTCGTTCCCAAGAGCGACGCTCGCGCGCCCTTCAATGTGCACTACTACTTGGTCGCGGTCCTGTTCGTGCTGTTCGACCTTGAAGCTGTGTTCATCTATCCCTGGGCGGTCTCGCTCCGCACGCTGGGCACTCCTGCCCTGGCGGAGATGTTCGTTTTCATCGCCATCCTCCTTGTCGGCTACGTCTATGCGTGGAAGAAGGGCGTGTTCGAATGGGAATGATGGACGAAGTGCTCCGGCGGGTCACCGATTCCCAGGTCCGCGAGGCGCTCGACGAGGAGACCTTAGGCGGAGCGGTCCGCCTGCCCGGTGGTATCGCGATGCCGGTGCAGATCGAACGGGTGCTGGGCTTTGGACGGAGCTTCTCCTTCTGGCCCCTGCTTTTCGGTCTCGCGTGCTGCGCCATCGAGATGATGGCCCTGGGCGGTTCCCGCTTCGATATGGCCCGTTTCGGGATGGAGGCCATGCGCGCTTCGCCGCGCCAGGCCGACGGGATGATCGTGGCCGGCTGGTGTACTACTAAGATGGCCCCAAGGGTGGTCCGGCTGTATGAGCAGATACCCGACCCCAAGTGGGTCCTCGCCATGGGCTCGTGCGCCATCTCGGGCAACGTCTGGGACACCTACGCCGTCGTGCAGGGAATAGACAGTCTCATCCCGGTGGACGTCTATGTGCCGGGTTGTCCGCCCCGTCCGGAGGCGCTGTGGCAGGGGCTGGAGATGATCCGGGACCGCATCAAGCAGAGCAGTCATGCGTATGACGGATTGCGCCGCATCCCCGCCCGGGAGGCGATGCTGGAGGCCGAAGGGGGGCCGAAGCTGTGAGCGCCGAGCGCGCGATGGCGGGCGGGGCCCTCTCCCCCAGCCTGGTCACCGCGGCGGAGAGATTGGAGAGGCGCTTCGGCGCGCGGCTGCGCGGACGGACGGAGTTCCGCGGCGAGCTCACCTACCGGGTCGCCGCGGGGGACTGGGTGCGGGTGCTCAGCTTCTGCAGGAACGCCCCCGAGTTGGCCTTCGACCAGCTCGACTGCCTGCTCGGCGACCACCTGCCGGAACGTACTGAGGCCCCGTTCGAAGTGGTGGTGCACCTCTTGTCGCACGCGCACGGCCACCGCCTGCGGGTGAAGACCGCGCTGGCCGAAGGCGAAGGCCTGCCGACCATCACGGGGCTGTGGCCCTCGGCCGGGTTCGACGAGCGCGAGACCTGGGAGATGTTCGGCGTCGTGTTCCACGGCCATCCCGACCTGCGCCGGCTTTTGACGACCGACGACTTCGACGGCTTCCCTCTGCGGAAGGACTTCCCTCTGCAGGGTACTGTGGGTGGGCGCATCCGCACCGATCTGCGGGGCAAGGTCTAGATGGACGCGGGGCACGACCTACCGACGCCCGACGCGGCCGCCGGCGCCACGCACCGTCCGACGCAAGAGGAGCTGAGGGAGCGCAAAGCCCGGACCCGCCGTCATCTGGAGCGCACGGGCGAGGTCATGACCCTCAGCATGGGGCCGCAGCATCCTTCTACGCACGGGGTGTACCGGGCCGTGCTGGACCTAGACGGGGAGGTCGTCTTGGCCGTGCGCCCGGAGATCGGGAACCTGCACCGCGGGGTCGAGAAGCTCTGCGAGTACCGGACGTATCATCAGATAATCCCGCTCACCGACCGTCTGGACTACATCAGCGGGTTCGCCATGAACCACGGGTTCTGCGAAGCCGCCGAGAAACTCATGGGTGTGGAGGTTCCGGACCGGGGCCGTTACATCCGCACCATCGCGCACGAGCTGTGCAGACTCGCCAACCACATCCTTTGGTTGGGCACCCATGTCATGGATCTGGGGACGCAGACCTTTTTTTGCATCTGCTTCCGCGACCGCGAGTACGTGCTCGACCTCTTCGAGATGCTGACAGGGGCCCGCCTCACGCACTCCTTCTGCCGCATAGGGGGGGTGGCCAAGGACCTGCCCGACGGGTTCGATCAGCGCTGCCGCAAGGTCATAGACTTCCTGCCCAAGCGGGTGGCCGAATACGAGCGGATCATCAAGCACAACCGCATCTACTACAAGCGGGCGAAGAACGTGGGCATCTTCACCGCGGAGGACTGCTACGCCTGGCGGGTGACCGGTCCGACGTTACGGTCGGCCGGGGTGGCCCGCGACCTGCGCAAGGACGAGCCCTATGCCGCCTATCCCGAGGTGGAGTTCGAGGTGGCGGTCGAGTACAACGCCGACGTGTACGACCGTTTCCTCGTCCGTATGAAAGAGATCCGCGAGTCGTGCAAGATCATCCGCCAGTGCCTGGACAACCTGCCCGACGGCCCCTTCTTGGCTCCAGACGCGGGGCACTCGCTGCCCGTCAAGAAGAACGTGCTGCGCGACCCGGCGGCTATGATCCAGGACTTCTACCAGGTGTTCCGGGGACCGCAGGCGCCCAAGGGGGAGGTGTACCGGGGCATCGAAGCCCCGAAGGGCGAGATGGGCTTCTACATACGGTCGGAAGGCGGCTCTAAGCCGGCGCGGGTCCATTTCGCCACGCCCAGTTTCTACCACGGCCAGGCGGTGCCGGCCTTGGTGGAAGGGGAGATGGTGGCCGACGTGGTGGCCATCTTCGCGAGTGTCGATCTAGTGCTGGGAGACTGCGACCGGTGAGCGATCCCATAGCCCAGCTCATATTCCTGATCGTCAAGGCCATCCTCCTGCCGGTCCTCATCGTGCTCTTTGTCGCGTTCGTGATCTATTTCGAACGCAAGTTCGCGGGCTTTTTCCAGGCGCGGGTGGGGCCCACCTACCTGGGGCCGTGGGGCTCGCTGCAGTCGTTCGGGGATATCTTCAAGCTCATGTCGAAAGAAGACGTCACGCCGGCCCGGGCGGACAAGCCGGTGTTCAAGCTGGCCCCCTACATAGCCTTTATCCCGGCGTTCCTTGTGATGGCCGTACTCCCGTTCGGGCCGGTGGGGGGGGAACCCAACCTGTTCGGGTACCGGTTCGACTACGTCATCGCGAACTTCGATGCCGGTCTCGTGCTGTTCCTGGCCATGTGCGCTCTGGGTGTGTACGGGGTCGTGTTGGCCGGCTGGTCGTCGAACAGCAACTATTCTCTGCTGGGTGGCCTTCGGGCCGGCGCCCAGATGATCTCCTACGAGCTGGCCATGGGCTTCTCGGTGGTGGGCGTCATGCTGATGGCCGGTTCCATGAGTCTGGTCGACATCGTCGATCGCCAAGCCGGCAACTTCTGGGACTGGTATTTCATCCCCCAGATCGTGGGGGCGGTCATCTTCTTCATAGCCTCGATAGCCGAACTCAATCGCACGCCTTTCGACCTCGCCGAAGCCGAGCAGGAGCTGGTGGCCGGCCACTTGACCGAGTACTCGGGCATGCGCTGGGGCATGTTCTATTTCGCCGAGTATGTGAACCTGGTGGTGGTCTCGGCGATCGTCTCGACCCTGTATCTCGGCGGCTGGCGGGCTCCCTTGGAGGTGCTCGATTTCATCCCCGGCCCGATCTGGCTCTTCCTGAAGATCTGCGTCCTCATCTTCCTCTACATGTGGATACGCTGGACGATTTTCCGCTATCGCTACAACCAGTTGATGTCCATCGGCTGGAAGGTGCTCCTGCCGCTTTCCATCGCTAATCTGGCCGTCACCGCCGTTGTTGTGAGTCTGGTGGGCTGACATGGGCTTGGTCGACATCGTCAAGAAGGGGACCTTCGTCGATATCCTGCGGGGAATGTCGGTCACCGGCACCTACTTCGTCGTCGACAAAGTCACGGTCGAGTATCCCAAGGAGAAACTCCACCCCTACCCGCGTTTCCGCGGGGTCCAGGCCCTTCTCACCGACCCCGAGACCGGCGACACGAAGTGCGTGGCCTGCATGCTGTGCGCCACCATCTGTCCGTCCCGGTGCATCAGCATCGTCGGTGAACAGACGCCCGACGGGCGAAGCCACCCGGCCGGCTTCGACCTGGACCTGTCGCGCTGCGTCTTCTGCGGGTTCTGCGAGGAGGTCTGCCCCGAGGCGGCCATCGTGATGACCCGGCAGTACGAGCTCGCGACCTTCGACAAGAACGACCTGTACCTCGACAAGGAGAGACTCCTCGCCAACCAGGTCTACGCTCACAAGGAGCTCTTTGCGCATCCCGGCGAACGCGGCGCGCCGGCGCCTGCGGCGGCCGGCGCCGCGCCGGGCACACAGGAAGGCCGGCGGCCATGACCGAAAAGATCCTGTTCATCGTCTTCTCCGTGCTGGCCGTCGCCGGCGGCCTCGGGACCATCACCCGCAAGAACGTGGTACACGGTCTCCTCCTGCTGGTGTTCACGTTCCTCAACGTGGCTGCCATCTTCTTCTTGACCCAGGCCTACTTCCTGGCGGTTATCCAGATCCTGGTCTACGCGGGCGCCATCATGGTGCTGTTCGTGTTCGTGATCATGTTGCTCAACCTGCGCACGTTCGAGCAGGAGGAACAGACTCACAGACGGCAGCGGTGGATCGCGGCGGCTCTGTCGGTTCTCGTGCTCGTCGAATTCGTGGTCGTGCTGGCCGGTGTCACCTTCACCTCGGTCCGCGGCGGATTGACGCCCGAGACGATGACCGACCTCGGGGGCGGCACCAAGGTGTTCGGCGACGCCCTGTTCAACAACATGCTGTTGCCCTTCGAGGTGGCTTCGGTCGTCCTGCTCGTGGCCATGGTCGGCGCCATAGTCCTGGTGAAGCGGGAGAAGACGGCCGGGGGCGCCACCCGCGCCTGGGAGCCGGGAGAACGGCCGACGCCCGAGGCCCTCGAGGAGGAGGTGTAGCCGTGGGAGCGACCCCGACAGAGATGCCCATCCCTGTCGACTGGTACCTCTACCTGTCCGCGGCGCTCTTCATCGTCGGTGCAGCCGGGGTGCTCATCAGACGCAACTTGTTCGTCGTGCTCTTCTCGCTCGAGCTGATGCTGAACGCCGTCAACATCAATCTGGTCGGCTTCTCCCGCTTCCATGAGAACCTTGTCGGGCAGAACTTCGTGCTCTTCGTCATGGCCATCGCGGCCGCCGAGGCGGCCATAGGCCTGGCCATCGCCACTGCCCTGTTCCGCAACCGGCAGACCCTCATGGTCGATTTGTTCGATCGGATGAAGGGCTAGGCAGGGACGCGTGGAGAACTATATCTGGCTCATACCGGTCCTGCCCCTGGCGGCGTTCGTCATCACTCTGATCTTCGGCAAGTGGTGGATCAAAGAGGCTTCCCACTGGCTACCCATCCTGGCCCTGGCTGGGTCGTTCGGCCTGTCGTTTGCTGCTTTTCTCCAGATCAGGGGTGCCGAAGAGCCGGTAGTGGTGGAGCTGTGGCGTTGGTTCTCCGTAGGCAGCTTTCAGGTGCCGATGACCCTCCAACTCGACCAACTCTCGGCCGTCATGTGTCTCATCGTCTCGGGGATCGGTCTCTTGATCTTCATCTACTCGGTGGGATACATGCACGGCGATGGCGGATACTACCGCTTCTTCGCCTATATGAGCCTGTTCGCCTTCAGCATGCTCATGTTGGTGTTGGCCGGGAACTACCTCGTCCTGTACTTCGGCTGGGAGGCGGTCGGGCTCTGCTCGTACTACCTCATCGGCTTCTTCTATCACAAGCCCGAGGCGGCGGCCGCGGGGAAGAAGGCCTTCATCGTCAACCGGGTGGGCGACTTCGGCTTCGGCCTGGGCGTGATGCTGATCTTTGTCACCTTCGGCACCCTTGACTACAGCGGGGTGTTCCGGCAGGTGGGCGCCGGAGGGGCCTCTGACGGCGTGTTGATCGCCATCGCCCTGCTCCTGTTCATGGGGGCGATGGGCAAGTCGGCCCAGTTCCCGCTCCATGTCTGGCTGCCCGACGCCATGGAGGGCCCGACTCCGGTGTCGGCCCTCATCCACGCCGCCACTATGGTCACCGCCGGGGTGTACTTGGTCGCCCGGAGCGCGGTCATCTTTGCCAGCGCGCCGACGGCGCTTTTGGTGGTGGGCGCCATTGGGACCTTCACGGCCATCTTCGCGGCGGTCATCGGCATCTGCCAGAAGGACATCAAGAAGGTCCTCGCCTATTCCACCATCTCTCAACTGGGCTACATGTTCATGGCCCTAGGGGTGGGGGCCTGGGCCATCGCCATCTTCCATCTCATGACGCATGCCTTCTTCAAAGCCCTGTTGTTCCTCGGGGCCGGCTCCGTGATCCACGCGTTGGGCGGCGAGCAGGACATGAGCAGGATGGGGGGGCTGGCCAAGCGCATCCCCGCCACCTACTACACTCTGGTAGCCGGCGCTCTGGCGCTGTCGGGCATCTTCCCCTTCGCGGGCTTCTGGTCGAAGGACGACATCCTGGGCTCGGTATGGCGGGACGGCCAGTATCTGTTCTGGGCCGTGGGGCTCATAACGGCCTTCATCACCGGCTTTTACACCTTCCGCATGATCTTCCTGACCTTCTTCGGGAAGCCGCGCATGGACGAGGCGACCGGGAAGCACGTGCACGAGAGCCCCTGGTCGATGATCGTCCCATTGGTCGTGCTGGCCGCCGGCTCTCTCCTGGCCGGTTTCCTGGGACTGCCCGGCAGGCTCGGGGTCCTGCAGGGTTTCTTGGAGCCGGTGTTCGCTCCCGCCAACCATGTCTTAGGGATCGAGGAGCACACTCTGACGGCCGTCGACTATGTGCTCATGGTGGTCTCGGTGATAGTGGCGGCGCTGGGCATCGTGCTCGCCTGGTTCATGTATGTGCGCCGGACCGACCTTCCCGCCCTCCTCGGCCACAGACTGCGCCCGGCCTACAAAGTCGTCTACAACAAGTTCTATGTGGATGAGTTCTACGCCGCCACCGTGGTCCGTCTGACGGTCGACGGCTCGCGCTGGTTATGGCGCAACTTCGACGAGAAGATCATCGACGGCGCCGTCCACGGGACGGCCTGGCTGTGGCAGCAGGCAGGCCGGGCGGTGCGGCCGCTGCAGACCGGCAGGGTGCAGAACTACCTCCTCGGCATGTTCGCCGGGCTGTTCGTCATCGTGACGGTGGTGGTGCTCCTGTGATGCTGAGCGTCCTCACCTTCCTACCCACGGCGGGCGCGGTGGTCATGTTGCTCTTCATGAGGAAGCGCCCCGCTGCCTATAAGACGATGGCGCTCGTCACGAGCATCATCACGCTGGCCCTTTCCATCTATCTGGCCGCCGGCTTCGAGACCGGCAGCGGCGGGTTCCAGTTCGTGGAGGACTTCAGTTGGATCCCCAGCCTGGGGATCTCCTATCACTTGGGCATCGACGGCATCTCTCTCATCCTGATACTGCTCACGACTCTTCTTACCGCTGTCTCCATCCTAGGCTCGTGGAACTCCATCAAGGACCGGGGCCTGGCCTTCTTCATCAGCCTCCTCGTACTCGAGACCGGGATGCTGGGCGTGTTCGTGTCCATGGACCTTTTCCTCTTCTACTTCTTCTGGGAGATCCAGCTCATCCCCATGTACTTCATCATCGGTCTATGGGGCGGAGCGCGCCGGGTCTACGCAGCCATCAAGTTCTTCCTGTACACGTTCGTGGGCTCCGTGCTGATGTTGGTGGCCATTCTGGCGGTGGTCTGGTGGTACGCGAAGAACGGAGGCCCGCTCACCTTCGATATCTTGACCCTGCAGCAGGCCGGGTTCAGCGGCTCGTTGGCGATCTGGGCGTTCGTAGCCTTCTTCATAGCCTTCGCCATCAAGGTGCCGATGTTCCCGCTCCATACCTGGCTCCCCGACGCTCATACCGAAGCGCCTACGGCCGGTTCGGTCATCCTGGCCGGCGTGCTGCTCAAGATGGGGGTCTACGGCATGATCCGCTTCTGCGTGGGGTTCTTCCCAGACGTAGCGGTGAAGGCGATGGTGCCGGTGCTGATCCTGTCGGCCATCGCCATCGTCTACGGAGCGGTCATGTCGTTGGTGCAGCCCGACATGAAGCGGCTGGTCGCCTACTCCTCGGTGAGCCACATGGGGTTCGTCACCGCGGGACTGTTCACCTTCAACCAGCAGGGCATCGAGGGCTCGGTATTGCAGATGGTGAACCACGGCGTGCTGACGGGGGCCCTCTTCATGATGGTCGGCTTCTTCTACGAGCGCACGCATACCCGCCTGATCAAGGATTACGGGGGCATGGCCAAACCCATGCCGGTGGCGGCCGCCTTCTTCAGCCTGTTTGTCCTTGGGAGTCTGGGCCTGCCCGGTCTGAGCGGGTTCGTGGGCGAGTTCCTCATCCTGGTGGGCGTGTTCCAGTACGCGAAGGTCTTCGCGGTGATCGCCTCGGTGGGCATCGTGCTGGGCGCCGCCTATCTTCTGTGGATGTACCAGAGGACCATGTTCCAGCAGGCCGACGAGAGGTGGCTCTCGCTCAAGGACTTGAACGCGCGCGAGATCATCACGCTCGTTCCTTTGGTGGGGATGGCCGTCTGGATCGGCCTTTATCCACATCCCTTCTTGAACCTGCTCCACGCTCCGGCCGCGAACATCATGGCGCAGGTGCAGCCCTACCTGGCCGAGAACAGCGGCGCCCTCCTCGGTCTGGCCGGCTCGTTCTTCGGGGGGTTCTAGATGCAGTGGCCTGACCTCGTTCCCGTGATCCCCGAACTGATCCTGCTCGTCGCGGCCTGCGTCGTCCTTCTGGTCGAGCCCTTCCTCAAGACTGAGGACGGCAGGGGGGACAAGACCGCCGTCATAGCCATCGCGCTGACGGGACTACTCGGGGCGCTGGTGGTGTCTCTCGCCCTGGTGGGCCAAGACCGCGAGAGCTTCGCGGGGATGCTGGTGCTGGACGACTGGGCGGTGTTCTTCAAAGTGCTGTTCGCCATCGGGGCCGGGCTTGTCATCCTTATGTCGCCCGGGTATCTGGAGGCCCACCGGCGGCACCTCGGAGAGTTCTATGCCCTGGTGCTCTTGGCGGTCGTCGGCATGGATCTGATGGCGGCCGCCCGCGACTTCATACTCCTCTACGTGGCGCTCGAACTGATGGCTATCAGCAGCTACGTGCTCGCCGCTTTCTTCCGCTACCGGGTGCGTTCGAACGAGTCGTCGCTCAAGTACTTCCTGACCGGGTCGTTCGCTTCGGCCATCATGCTCTACGGCATCTCACTCGTGTACGGTCTGGCGGGAGCCACCGGCTACGCCGCCGTGGGGCAGGCGCTCGGCGGGCGAGGCGGCAGCGCGGGCGTGCTCCTCGCGGTGTTCCTGGTGGCGGTCGGGTTGGGGTTCAAAGTCTCAGCGGCGCCCTTCCATATGTGGACGCCCGACGTGTACCAGGGAGCGCCCACCCCGATCGCGGCCTTCTTCTCGGTCGGGCCTAAGACCGCCGCCTTCGCAGCGATCATGGCGGCATTCATCGTCGCCTTCCCGGGAGCGGTGCAGGAATGGGGAGTGTTCTTCATAGTCCTCTCCATCGCCACCATGCTGGTGGGCAACCTGTATGCATTGGTCCAGACCAACGTCAAGCGGATGCTGGCCTACTCCTCCATCGCCCATGCGGGGTACTTACTCACCGGGGTGGGAGCGATGGGTTGGGCAGGGAATTCCTACCCGGGCCATGGAGTGATGGTCTACCTGGCCGCATACACCTTCATGAACCTGGGAGCGTTCGGTCTGCTCGCCTACCTCAAGACCCAGATGCCGCACAGCTTTGACTACTCGCTCAAGCAGATGGCCGGATTGGGGAGGCGTTCGCCCTGGGCGGCGGTGCTGTTGTCGCTCTTCCTGCTGTCGCTCACCGGTATCCCCGGGACGGCCGGCTTCATCGGCAAATTCTATGTGTTCAGCGGCGTCGTGTGGGCCGACCTGTGGTGGTTGGCCGTGATCGGCGTGCTGCTCAGCGTGGTATCCGCCTACTACTACCTGCGCGTGATCATCTACATGTTCTTCCGCGAACCGGAGGAAGAATACGAGGTCAGAGAGCCCATCTCGGGCGGGATGGCCGCGTCGTTGGCCGTGAGCGCCATCGCCACGGTGGTCATCGGCATCCTGCCCTCTTGGCTCTGGGACTCGGTGGCGAGCGCCTTCAACGCGCTTTTTGACTAGATCGCGCGGGCGACGGCGGCTCCGGCGGCGATAGCGTCCACGACCAGACCGGGCTCTTGGGCGTCGCCGATGCAATACACCTCGGGCACGACGTCCCTCAGCTCATCCTGCAGGCCGGTGTTGGGGGAGAGAGGCAGGGCTGTGATGATGGTGTCGGCTTCGAGTAGTCGCCTCTGGCCGTCTTCGCCGGTGATCACCAGTCCTTTGCCGGTGATCTCTTCGAGCGTCGCGCCGGTCAGCATGGGTACGCCTTTGTCGTCCAACCAGTGCAACAGCTGGGGCCTGACGAGACGGTGGAGCAACCCGGTGCCTATCTCGGGGCCGGTCTCGACGATGGTCACCGCGCGACCCCGCTTGACCAGCATCTCGGCCGTCTGGCAGCCCTGGATGGTCCCGCCGATGATGACCACCCGCCTGCCTACCGGCAGGTAGACCTTCACCAGCTTGGTCATCAGCCGGGCGCCGGTGAAGCGCAGGTAGGACTTCAAACGGCGGTGAAGCTGTTCGCCCGTCATGACCATCCTGTTGTCGATGCCCGGGACGGCGGGAAGGTTGTGCCTGCCGCCCGCGGCCACGACCACAACGTCGGGTTCGAGCCGGGCCACCGTCTCTTTGGTGGCTTCGGCGCCCCGCCTGACGTCGACGCCGGCCGTCTGCACCTGCCGGGTGAGGTACTCGACGATCGAGATCATGTCCTCGCGCTCGGTGCCCTTGACGACCGCCGCGAGGTTCAGGCTTCCGCCGAGGACACGCTCTTTCTCGAGGAGCGTCACTCGATGTCCCCGAAGTGCGGCCACCCGGGCGGCTTCCAGGCCCGCGGGGCCGCTGCCGACGACGACGACCTTCTTCTGCACGACCGCCGACCGCAGCTCGTATTCGCCTTCTCTGCCCGCGGCCGCGTTGATGCGGCACTTGATCCGCCCGCCCGCCTCCACGTTGTTGAAGCAGGTCATACACGCGGTGCACGGGGCGATGTCCTTGAGCCGGCCCTTGGCGATCTTGTCGGCATAGTCGTGGTCGGCGATCATCCGGCGGTTAAGATTGACAAAGTCGGCGACGCCGTCGCTGAGCAGCTTCTCTCCTAGGTCGGTATCCAGCCGTCCGGTACCGATCACCGGGATCCGGACCGCCCGCTTCAGCCCGGCCGCGTAGGGCGCCCACGCTCCCGCTCCGTGCCTCTTGGTGTCGGCCTCGCATGCTTTGGCGAACTGCGGCACCTCCGGGTAGAAGGCCACATCGGGGAAGTGGGTGCTGTCGCTTTCCTGCGGGGACTTGCGGATGAAGTACATCTCCACTCTCGCCTGCAGGGCGTCGGCGCCCGCGGCCTCGAAGATCTTCGCGAACTCTCGGCCCTCTTCCGCCGTGATGCCGTTCTTCAGACCCGGTTCGGCCGCGTTGGCCACCACTATCACCCCGAAATCCTCGCCGGCTTGGGCTTTGATCTCCTTGATCAGTTCGACCACAAAACGCGCCCGGTTCTCGAGAGTGGCGTAGCCGTACTCGTCCTCGCGCTTGTTCCAGGCGCGGGAGAGAAAGGTGCCGAGCAGATGGTTGCAGCCGGCGTTGATCTCGGCCATGTCGAAGCCCGCCCGGCGGGCGCGTTCGGCCACCTCGCCATACTGCCTGACGAGGGCTTTGATCTCGGGGACCGTCATAGGCCGCGCGTCGGGGAAGTTCTGCACGGTGAGCGGGATCTCGTCCATGGACAGTCTGGAAGCGGCCACGGTCATCGGCGGCGGCATCCAAGGGCCCACGTGGAACATCTGCACGTAGGTGGCCGCTCCCTGCTCGTGGATCCGCTTGTTCATCTCCAGCACTCTGGGGACCTGCTCGTCCCTGTCCAACGACCAGCCGACCCCAGGTGCCGGGGA
>JAJFUK010000019.1 GCA_021372435.1 Actinomycetes bacterium
GTCGAGCCCAACGACGTCTCGTTCAAAGAGGCCATCGCGTTCGCGTCCGCGGGGAAGTTCGACGGGTATCTGGCCGTCGGCGGCGGCTCGACCATCGACACGGCCAAAGCGGCGAATCTCTACGCCACCTACCCCGCCGACTTTCTTGATTACGTCAACGCTCCTGTCGGCGAGGCCAAGCCCGTGCCCGGGGAGTTGAAGCCGCTCATCGCCATCCCCACCACCGCCGGAACGGGCAGCGAGACCACCGGGGTGGCCATCTTCGACTACTCCGAACTGCATGCGAAGACGGGGATCGCTCATCGAGCGTTGCGGCCCCGTCTCGGCATCGTCGACCCGGAGAACACCCGCACACTACCTCGCATGGTGGTGGCGTGCACGGCCCTGGACGTGTTCTGCCACGCGCTGGAGTCGTTGACCGCGCTTCGTTTCGACCGCCGCGAAGCGCCCGACAGCCCTCGGATGAGGCCCGCGTATCAGGGGGCGAACCCCATCAGCGACATCTGGGCGGCCAAGGCGGCGGAGATCGGCTCCAAGTACATGCTGCGGGCCATGGCCGATCCGAACGACGACGAGGCCCGCACCAACATGATCCTTGCCTCCACCATCGCGGGAGTCGGCTTCGGCTCGGCCGGGGTGACGCTGCCGCATGGGATGTCATATCCCATCTCAGGCTTGGTGAAGGAGTACCGTCCCGAAGGCTATCCCCAAGATCACGCCCTTATCCCCCACGGCATGGCTGTGATCCTTGGCGCGCCGGCGGCCTTCCGCTTCATGGCGCCGGGGAATCCCCAGATGTTCTTGCGGGCCGCGGAGTTGATCGGCATCGACATCCGGGGAGCAGGGCCTGAGGACGCCGGCGATATCCTTGCCCGCGCCGTCACGGACGTCATGAAGAAGGCCGGGATCCCCAACGGACTACAGGCGGTGGGCTACACACCCGACGACGTGGATGCGCTCGTGGAAGGCGTGCTGCCCCAGCACCGGGTGATCAAGCTCTCCCCGCGCCCGGCGACCAGGGCCGACTTCACCCGGCTCTTCCTGGATTCGATGACCATCTGGTAAGAGGCCGCTCCCGTAAGGGTCCCGCTCTCGTAAGGGTCCCGCTCTCGTAGGGGGCCCGCTCCCGTAGGGGCCGCGACTTCCGACCGGTCCGGCGCCGCTTCCCGGCTTCTACTCGGCCGGCGCCTGCTCCCTCACAGGCGCCGGCTCCGTCACGCGCTCCGGCTCTGTCACAAGCTCCGGCTCCTGGACGGGCATGGGTCCTCGGACGAGGGAAGCCATCACTCCGAGCGCACACAGCCCTGTGAGGATGGCAAAGGTGATACGCATCGCTGTGAGGAGTTGCGGGTAATCGGCGGGCCGGATATCGTGCCGCCCCACGATCACGGCCATGATCAGCGTCGCGATCGCGATACTGACGGCTTGGCCGATCATCCTCACAGTGCTCACGCTCGCCGAGGCGAAGCCTACATACCGGCGCTCGACGCTGCCCATGATGGAGCTCTGGTTGGGCCCCGAGAAGAAGGCGTATCCCAGCCCGAGGAAACACAGGGCCACTATGATGTACCAGTAAGGGGTGCCGGCGCCGAGAAAGCTGAGTAGGAGCAATCCGACCACGCACAGCGCCATGCCTCCCGAGGCCACCCAGCGGGGCTCGATCCGGTCTGACAGCCTTCCTCCGAACGGCGAGAGCAGACACTGGAGGGCGACTCCTACGATGAGCACGAGGCCGGCCGTCTGTGCGTTCAAGCCCTTGATGAACTGGAGGTAGAGGCTCGTCAGGTAGGTTACAGCCCAGACCGACGCGTAGCTGATGAGTGCGGTCAGATTGGAGAAGGCGAACACCCGGTTCCGGAAGAGACTGAGTACCATGATCGGACTGCGGGCCCGCGTCTCCCACCAGCCGAAGATGGCCAAACCGCCGAGCCCGATGGCGAAGAGGACAAGGCCCTCCGCCAAGGGGAGCCAGGACAGTCCCAGGAGGGCCATCACCAGCCCGGTGGCATACAGGGCCGACCCTATCCAATCGAATCCGACGTATCGCGCCTCCTTCCATTCCGCCCGGCGGAGGAGCCACAGGTCCAAGCCCAAGCTAAAGAAGGCGAAGCATCCCGCGACGAGGAAGAGATTGCGCCAGCCGATGTTGTAGACGATCACACCGCCCAGTAGCGGACCGGTGGTCTGGCCCAGATAGGCGGCGGCCACGCTGAGACCCATGGCCCACCCCTGTCGCCCGGGCGGGTAGGCCAAAGTCACCATGGCCATGGAAGTGCTGAAGATCATGGCGCCCCCCACTCCTTGGGTGATCCGAAGGACCACCAAGGGGGCGTACGAATCCGCGAAGACCATGGTCACCGAACTGATGCCGAAGACCACCAGCCCCCCGAGGAAGAGCAGGCGTCTGCCGATGCGGTCGCCGACCTTGGCGAAGGGCAACTGGAAGACGGCGGAGGCGAGGACGTAGGCGAGCGGCAGCCAGCCGAGGGCTACGGCGCCGAGGTGGAACTCGGTCTGGATCGACGGCAGGGCTATGTTGATGGAAGTGGTCATGAAGGCGGTCAGCCACGCCGCCAATAGGTTGACCAAAAGGACGTAGCCAGGCCGCACCGCGGCGGCGGCTTGGGGATCGAGGGGGGTGAACGTTCTCCGGCTCCGGACTCTGTTCATCCAGGTAGTCTACCGCCTGAGCGGGCGCCGTGGGGAGATCCGCGGGCCTTGGCAGGTCGCGGGGAAGGATGGGCCCCGGCAGATCCGCGCAGGAAGATAGCCGCATCTTGATGCCGCGCCGGAGACTGCTGCGCCGGGCGGCTTTCCCCCGGGGTGCCGCTGCTTGATGTTCCGACAACGAGGGAGTACCATGGTGACGAACGCCGTTCGTAGTAGCATTGAGCGTTGACTCACCGACTGCCGTTCGCGGAAGTGAGGCACGGTCTATGGAAGCTGAACAACGGATGTCCCGGCGTGAGCGTCGACGGCTGAGGACCCGCGAAGAGATCCTGGTTGCGGCGCGCGAGTTACTGCTCGAGGTCGGTCCCGAGGCGCTCAGCCTGCGCCAGGTCGCCCGCCGGGCCGATTTCAGCCCGGCGGCGCTCTACACGTACTTCGCGAGCCGCGACGAGCTCGTGGCGGCGCTCTTCGACGAGTCGTTCGAGCGGCTGGACGCGTACCTTCGGCGGGTCTCCGTCGAGCTCCCTCCGGCGGAACGGGTGGTGGAACTGGGCATGGCCTACATGGATTTCGCCCGTGATAATCCGATGGACCTGCGCTGCATCCTGGCGGCGAACTCTCGGGAAGAACTGCCTCCTTCCAAGGGGGTCGCTCTCGGTCTGGGGGCGGCCCGCCTGATCGGCGAGACGTTCCGCGAAGGCGTGCGCCAAGGGGTCTTCTCTGCGGATTCGGGCCTTTCGGCCGCAGAGATGGCTTACGGGACCTGGGCTTTGGTCCACGGGATGACCCTCATCGCCGGAGTGGACCTCTCCGAGGTGAAGGATGAGGTGTCGGCCGAGCCGCGCCGGGTGCTCGAAGCGTTCGTCGCCCTGCTGACCGAGTAAGAAGTCCAGGTAGGCTCGGTGTTCGAAGCACTCGGCAGATTCGCGTACCGGTTCCGCTGGATCGTGATCGGGGTTTGGGTCGTTTTCTTCGCGGTCAGCGTGGTGGCGACGCCTTTCCTCGAGGACGTTCTCACGGGCGGGTTCGCCAACCCCGAAGCGCCCTCGCAACAGGCCGACGCCCTCATCCAGGAGAAGTTCCAACAAGGACCGACGACCCTCCTTGTCGTCTTCAAGAGCTCGGATCTGGAAGCCACGAGCGAGGAGTTCCAGGCCGCGGAGAAGCAGGCCCTCGAAGGGCTCACCGCCGCGCGGATCCCCTACCTGTTGAGCATTCAGACCTACGCGAGTACCGGCAACCCCCAGCTCATCTCCAAGGACGGAAGAAGCTCGGTGGCGGTGCTCAACTTCGACGCCTCGACGGAGACGGTGCAGGGCGAGGTCCCGGTCATTCGTGAGGCGCTCCGGAGTGGCCCGCTCAGCGCGTATGTCACCGGCGAGGCCGCGGTGAACGCCGACCTCACCGACTACTCCTTCAGCGACCTCCAGAAGGTGGAGCTCTATGGGCTGCCGGTGGCCTTGGTCGCGCTGATCTTCGTCTTCGGCAGCTTGGTATCGGCGGCCCTCCCGGTCATCACTGGTGGCTTGGCTGTCACCGTGACGCTGGGCGCTATGTACCTCCTGGGGCAGGTGAGCAGCCTGTCCATCTTCTCGATGAACACGGCGACCCTGCTGGGCTTGGCCGTCGCCATCGATTATGCCCTCTTCATCGTGTGGCGCTTCCGCGAGGAGTTGCACCGGGGGGCTTCGGTCAAGGAGGCAGTGGTGGTCACGACGGCCCGCGCCGGAAGGTCGGTCTTCTACAGCGGCGCAGCGGTCATGGCGGGCGTGGTCGGACTGGTGTTCTTCCCCTCGCCGGGCCTTCGGTCGATCGGGATCGGCGGGGCGCTGGTGGTGTTCTTCTCGGTGGCTGCTTCGTTGACCTTCATGCCGGCCTTTCTGGGGGTGTTGGGACGGCGGGTGGACTCCGTCCCGGTGATCAGGCTGCAGGCTGCGCACGAGGGGCGGCTTTCGAGATGGTGGGCCCGTCGTGTAGTACTGCGCCGTCCCTGGGTGTCGATCGTGGCGGCCCTGGCCGTCATCGTGCTCATCGCATGGCCGGCCGCGACCATGAAGACGCAGATGACCTCGGCCGCTACGCTCCCCGCCGGGGCGGAGTCGCGTCAGGGAATGGAGATCCTCGACACGGAGTTCGATCGGGAAGCCCTGTCGCCGGTCTCGGTGTTGCTCACCTGGGAGGGCGCTGAGACCATCGACATGACCCGGGCGGCCACCCTTTTCCTGTTCGGACAGGAACTATCGACACTCGAGGGGGTGGCGGCGGTCCAGAGTCCGTTCACCGTGGGTGGTCTTAGCGATCCCGCGGCTTTGGCGGCGCTCTGGACTGAGTTCGAGCGGCTGCTCAACGATCCGGACGATTTCATCGTCCCCGAGGAAGGCATCAGTCTAGGCTCGGGTCAGACGATCACCGCCGCGCAGTTGGAACAGTTCAAGCTGCTGGTCAAGTCGACCGTGGCTCCCGGAGCCGTGCAGTTCTATGTGGTGTCGGAGTATCCTCCGGCATCCTCGCAGTCACGGGATCTAGTGGAACGCCTGCTGGAGCTCGACGCACCGTCGGGGTATGAGCTCCACGTCACGGGTGAATCGGCCTACAGCCACGACTTCTTCAAAGAGCTGAGTGACTGGTTCCCCTGGGTCTTCGCCTGGGTCGTGGTCATCAGTCTTGTCGTCTTCCTGCTTCTGCTGCGGAGTCTAGTGCTGCCGGTGGTGGCGGTGGTCGTCAATCTGTTCACGATCGCCATGAGCTACGGCGTACTGGTGGTCTTCTTCCAGGGGGACACGTTCGAGAGGATCTTGCGCATCACTTCCACCGGCGCCATCGACATCGTCATCCCAGTGGTCCTCTTGTGCGTCTTGTTCGGCATCACCATGGACTATGCCGTGTTCATGCTCACACGGATGCACGAACGTTGGTATCGGAGCGGAGACAACCGGGAGAGCGTGATCACCGGCATCGTCCGCACGGGAAGGATCATCGTCAGCGCCGCCCTTCTCGTCGTCATCGTGACCGGGGCCTTCGCGTTCACGAGCATCGCCGAGACGAAGATGCTGGGCTTGGGTATCGCTCTGGCGATAATCGCCGACACCTTGATCATCCGTCTGACGCTTCTTCCGGCCGTCATGAGCTATCTCGGCAAGGCCAACTGGTGGTGGCCGTCGTGGGGCGGCCGCAAACAGGGACCTAATCCAGGATCAAGCAGCGCTGCTCAGGTCGCATCGGGCGAGTGCGAGGCGAGAAGGCAGGGAGCAGAGTGAGCAGCGGGGTACTGGCGATCGTTCCCGCCCACAACGAAGAACCGCGCATCGTGGCCGTGGTAAAGGCACTGGTAGCTCAAGGTTTGCCCGTTGTGGTGGTGGATGACGGGTCGACCGACGACACCGAAGCCGCGGCCCGCGCCGCAGGCGCGCGCGTCCTTTCCTTGACTCCCAACAGGGGGAAGGGAGCCGCTCTCAAGGCGGCCTTCCGCTGTGCCTTGGACGAGACAGCGCCGGCCGGCCCGGGGGGCTCAGGCCCTCCCATCTGGGAGGCATTCCTCACCCTTGACGGCGACGGCCAGCACGATCCTAGCGAAGCGCCGCGAGTCATACGTGCTTGGGAGAGCACCGGCGCGGATTTGGTGGTGGGCGCCAGGGACTATAAGGGCATGCCTCCGGTGCGCAGGTTCACCAACAGTGTCAGCCGTCTGCTCTTCTCCTGGGCCGTGGGAGAGAGGGTTCCCGATAACCAGTCCGGGTATCGCCTGCGTACTAGGCGGCTGGCGGAGGCGACGCTGGCCAGTCCCGAAGAAGGGTTCGCTTTCGAGGTCGAGGAGATCGCCATCTGCGTCGGGCGGGGCTACGACTTGGCTTGGGTGCCCATCAAGACCGTCTATGGAACAGAGGTGAGCGATATCAAGCCCTGGTCGCATTTCCTCGGCTTCATGCGGGTCACCTGGCGCGCCCGCCGCCGTGTCCGTCAAGAACGACTGAACGTCCTCGGTAATGTCTAGTAGCTGATCTGACCGCGGATCGCGTCGACGGGGTGGGATTTGTTCCCGATGCTTACGTAAGCGTTGCCCTCTTTTATCAGCGCGATGAGATCCGCGACGGTCCCTCCTCTGAGGGGACCGATCAGGTCTTCATCATAGATCACGCCCTCGGCCAGAGTGCCGACGAACGTGCCCTCCTTCATGGGACCGGCGAACAGGGTGTAGACGGCCGTGCCGGATGTCCCCGGAGCGCCTTCGTATATCACCGCGCTGCTCGGGTTGGTGATGCTGTGCGTGACCTCCAAGACATAGGAGAGTTCTTCGGTCTCCTCATCGTAGGTCAACGTGAGCAGGCCGGTCGCCGCGGTCCTCACGGGCGGGACGGACTGGTCGCCCGTCAGTTCCGCTGTGTACGTCGCGGAGATAAGGCTGACGTTGGTGGTGTCTTCGGGCTCAGTGGTGGTCGTCGCCGTCTCGTTGCCGCCCGGGCATGCGATGACGAGGATGAGCACGAGCACGAGAAGAGCAAGGACACAGATGCCGAGTGCCAGCCGTCGCCGCTGCACCTGTTCCGCCCGGCGTTGACGCGCGCGTTCCCTGTCTGTGGGCTCGCTCTGTACCTCAGGTTGCATGCGAATCCCTCCCTAAGTCGGAAGTCACGTTCAACCGGGACACTGGTAGTGTACCTGATTGTCGCCAGTGGTAGCGATGTCCCGTCGGATCGCCCTTGCCGCCGGCCTTCCGGAGGGGCTCGGCGGCCGCGGCTTCACTTTGGACAGGCGGCACGGACAACCCGGGAGGGAAGACGAGATGGCCGTCCGGCCCAGAGGTGCAGGGGCCGGACGGCCGCCGGCGATGCGGGGCTCGCCGGTATGAGGAGCGGACCGTCTGGGGGTGATCCGCATGGCTCCTCGCCATGAGACTACCAACACCAGGATAAAAAGCGCGTAAAGACGCGCCGTGTTCATGATAGCCGCGAACCGGACGGCAGCGCGGCCCGACGTGCTTGGAACGGACTCGTTCCCACGAGCCGGCTCCGGAATGAAGCTGACCTGCCGGGGACGTGTGAGCCGATCGCGCTTCCATCATTGGGAAGGAGAGGGGGCGAGGGGGACCCGGCCGTCGACCTCGCTAAAGTGGTGTTGCAAGTGAGGGCAACTGAGACTAGTATGGATATGATGCTAACCAACCGGTTGGTTACCATACCCGGGAGAGGCCATGAAAGTCGTCATCATCGGTGCGGGTGAGCAAGGCTACGTCCTCACTTGGAATCTCGTCAAGCACCCGGCTGTGGACGAGATCGTGCTGGGCGATTGGGACCTGGACCGGGCCGAGGGAGTGAAAGCAGCCTGGGGGGGCGGCAAGACCACCGCTGTCCACGTCGATGCCCGTGACATCGAGCACGTGGCCCACTTGGCTGAAGGAGCCGGCTTGATTCTGAACGCGGTGATCCCAGAGTGGGACGATCCGCTCATGAAGGCGGCTCTGCGGGCAAAGACTCATTACCTCGATATGGCGACCCGGGTCGAAGGGGGCACCATTGACGACGGCTATCTACTCCAGATAGCGCTCGATGAGGAGTTCCGCGCGATCGACCGGACCGCTCTGATCCACACCGGCATGACCCCCGGGGTGACCAACACGCTTACGGCTATCGGCTACGAAGAGATGGAACGTTGCGAGGCGGTGCGGATCAAGGCCGGGAGCTGCTTCAAATCGGAGATCCCAATACAGGTTTGGTCGCAGGAGACCTATTACATCGACTCTCAGACTCCCACGCTGTATTTCGATGACGGGAAGTTTTTTCGAGCCGAGCCCTTCGCCGGGTGGGAATACGTGGATTTCCCCACCCCCGTCGGCCGGATACCCGCGGTACTCCATGAGCACGAGGAGTGCTCCACACTGCCCCGCTTCCTTCCGAAGTTGGGAGAGAAGGGCTTGAGGCATCTCGATTTCAAGTTGGCCGGGGCCGAGGAGGGGATGAAGAAGGCTAAGATCCTTGTCGAGACCGGCATCGCCAGTCCCATCCCCCGGATGGTCAGGGGCCAGGAGGTACGACCGATTGATGTGCTCGTCTCGGTCTTACCCCCTTCCGCTCCCAAGGAGGACATCGCCAGACTCGCCGCCGAAGGGCGTATCGTCGACGAGGGGGTGTATGTCATCGAGCTCTTCGCTCGCGAAGGCGAGCCGGCGACGGAGATCTTCTACGTCTTTCCACCCAACATCCAGAAGGTGACCACGTTGATCCCGGGTGCCAACCGCATCTCGTACGGCACTTCGACGCCTGCGGCTATCTACGCCGGCTATCTACTCGACGGCACTATCGAGCAAAGAGGCGTGCTCCCCCCAGAAGGGCTATCCCGCGAGGTGAGGCTGGCTTATGTAGAGGATCTGAAAGAAGCCGGACTCCGCATTGCCCGGCGGAGTATGCGGTGGCTCTGACAGAACCTGGGGAAAGAGGCTGAGGTCGTTAAGGATACGACGGTCGGGGAGGAAGGCCCATGGTGACTGCAAGCGGTGATGTCCGGATTCCCGAGCAACTCGGGGACGACAGCAACCTGATCGCGGGGCGGTGGACCAAAGCAAGGTCGGGCGCACGCTTCCCCGTGGTCAGCCCGGTGACCGGAGCCGTCCTTGCCGAGGTGCCTGAGTGCGCCGCCGTGGATGTCGATGAAGCCGTCGCGGCGGCCAAGGCGGCATGGCCGGCCTACAGATCGATGCACGTGTTCAAACGGGCGGAACTCGTTCTACGTGTGGCAGAGCTAATACGAAAGCAGGCCGAGACCATCGCCGAAGTGATGGCGGTGGAACAGGGCAAGCCGTACACCACGGAGGCTCTGCCCGAGTTGCTGGAGACCGCCCTCAACTTCCAGCTTGCCGCGGAAGATGTAGTGCGCATGGAGACCCCCATCATCCCTATGCGCGACCCGGCGAAGCGGGTGTTGACGTTCCGGGAGCCCTACGGAGTCATGGCCGTAATCACGCCGTGGAACTTTCCGACGGTCATCCCTTCCGAGTACCTCGGTCCCGGTTTGGCTGTCGGGAACTGCGTAGTCATGAAGCCGGCCTCTGCTACGCCGCTTTCCATGATCTTGACCGCTCACTGTATCCAACAAGCGCTTGACGAGTTCGGCGTCCCGCCGGGGGTGTTCAACCTCTTGACCGGACCGGGCGCGGTGGTCGGCGACTATCTGGTGGCTCATCCAGATGTGGCCTTGGTGGGCTTTACCGGGGAGACGGTGACCGGTGAGGTCATCTGCTCACGGGCGGGCATCAAGCAGACTCTCATGGAGTTGGGCGGCAACGGCCCCCAAATAGTGTGCGCCGACGCCAATCTGGAAGAGGCGGCAAAGGCTGCGGCTACGGGCTGCTTCATGAACGCGGGGCAAGTGTGCTGTGCGACCGAGCGCATCCTGGTGGACAGGAAGGTGCACGATGAGTTCGTGAAGTTGATCGTCGGAGAGGCGGGCAGCTGGGTGCTCGGCGATCCGCTGGACCCGGCCACCACGATGGGTCCGCTCAACAACGAGCCGACGGCCGTCAAGACCGAACGCCATCTGGCCGACGCCCGCGCGAAAGGCGCTCAGATACTGTTGGGCGGCGCGCGCCAGAGTGGCCGGCCGACCGATCTGTATTTCCCGGCGACCGTCATCGACGGAGTGACGCGTGACATGCTCCTCAACACGGAGGAGACCTTCGGGCCGGTGGCCCCTGTTATCACGTTCGATACGGACGACGAGGCGGTCGAGATAGCGAACGGAACCGGCTACGGCCTGCAGATGTCGGTGTTTACCTCTTCTATCAGGCATTGCTTTTGGTACGCGGACCGCCTGAGGACCGGCAATGTCGTCTTCAACGACACCACCGACTACTGGGAGGCGCACGAACCCTTCGGAGGCGGCGGCGGGACCAAAAGTGGACACGGGCGGCTCGGCGGCCGCTACACATTGGACGATGTGACCCACCTGAAGACGGTGGCCATCGACATAGAGAAGACGCTCTAGGAAGGGGGGTCGGACGATGAAAACTACGAAGAGGCTGGTGCTGCTGTTGCTGATGGTTTTCGCCCTCATTGTCTCAGCGGCCGGCTGCGGCGGCGAAGAGGCTACCGAGACCACGGCGGCCGGCACCGAGACCACGGCGGCCGGGACCGAGACCACCGCGGCCGGGACTGAGACCACCGCGGCCGGGACCGAGACCACCGCAGTGCAACCGGCCGGTGAGCCCATCAAGGTCGGTGCCGCCCTGCCGTTGACCGGGGCATATGCAGCCGACGGCGAACATATGCGGTACGGCCTGGAGATGGCGGTGGCCGACCTCAACGCAGCCGGTGGTCTTCTCGGAAGGCCTGTCGAGCTGGTGCCGTACGATATCGAGGAGCTGTTGCCGGAGACCGTGGCCGCCTCCAAGGACTACCTGATCGACAGAGAAGGCGTGGACGTGGTCATCGAGGGCTACGGCGGATATGGCCCCGACTTCGAAGCATATGGCGCGGGGAGCGATGTACCTTTCATCCACGGCAGCGGCTCCGTGCGCGCGGCTGAGATGGTGGCCGCCGAGCCGGATAAATACGGCAACATGTTCCAGGTGTTCTCGATCGAGGCCGACTACGGTAGGCGCGCCTGGGAGGGCATGATCCAATGGGAAGACGAGTATGTCTACCCCAATAAGAAGATCGCCATCCTGCATGGCGACTTGGAGTGGGACCTCAACTACACGGCCGCCGTCGCCGCGGAGGCTGAAGCCGCCGGGTGGGAAGTAGTGATGAACGAGACCTTTCCTTACGGCACCACAGACTGGGGCTCGATCCTCACTCAGATCCGCTCCGAGAAGCCTGCCGCCATCGTGTGCTCGGTGCTCTCAGTGGCCGACATCTCGTCGTTCGTGAAGCAGTTCATGGAAAACCCGACTCCATCGCTCCTGGATATCTCCTATATGGTGGTGTTCACGGAGACCCAGGAGGCCGTGGGTGATGCTCTGACCGGCGTCATGGGCTACGTCACCAGTTTCGTCACGCCCAGTGCGGAGCACGACGCCTGGAAGGCGCGGTTCAATGAGATGTTCGGGATGGACGTGCCTCTGACGACGCCGCCCTCCACGTACGACTCGGTCATGATCTGGGCCGAAGCGGTGAAGGCCGTCGGAGATCCGACGAAGTACGCGGAGGTCTGCGACTACATGCGCACTCATACATACGAGGGATTGCTCGGCGTGTATGATTTCAACAATCCGGAACAGACGGTAAAGTCGGGCCCCGACTTCAAGATCGCGTACGCGCAGTATCAGGGCGGCGGTAAGCTGGCCTTCTTCGGTACCGACGAGTTCATCTTCCCGCCCTACATCGACCCGGCGTGGGAGAAGAAATAGCAGCGCGGGCTGCGGGATAGGGTGAGTGGGAGCGTAGTCTGACCGAGGGGCGCGGCGGTCTTCCCGCCGCGCCCCCGCCGGCGCTGTGGACGACGGGGGCCTTCCTTGCTGAGACTCGAACACGTGACCAAGCACTTCGGCGAGTTGGCCGCGGTAAACGACCTGTCCTTCGAACTGGAGGAGGGCGAGGTCTTTGGGATAGCCGGTCCCAACGGCGCCGGCAAGACCACGGTGTTCAACCTCATCTCGGGCTTCCTGCACGGCTCGGGTCGGATCTACTTCGACGGCAGGCGCATCGACGGTCTGCAGCCTCACCAGATCACCCATCTGGGGGTAGCACGGACTTTCCAGATCCCACAGCCGTTCAACTCGATGACGGTGGTTCAGAATCTCCGCATCGGCGAGTACTACGGCGTCGCCGGAAGGTCCGGCCCCAAGAAGGACGCTCCGTGGAACGACCTCGCTGAGTTGATCTCCTTCGTGGGTCTCGAAGGCAAGGAGGCCCGCCCTGTTTCCACCTTGAAGCTGTACGACAAGAAGCTCACCGTGCTGGCCTCCGCCCTTGCGACAAAGCCCCGGCTCATCATGCTCGATGAAGCGCTGGGAGGTCTGAGCGCGGTGGAAGCCGAGCAGAGTCTTGAGCTGCTGCAAAGACTGAACAGAGAATGGGGCCTCACGATCATCATGATCGAACACCTGATGAGCGCCCTCACCCGCTCGTGCGACCGGCTGCTCATCCTCAACAACGGTGAGGCGCTGCGAATAGGAGAGCCCCGCACGGTGGTCGAGGATCCGGTGGTCATCGAGTGCCTGGTGGGAGTGAAGCATGCTTGAGGTCGAGGGCATCAGTACCTTCTACGGCGAGTATCAGGCCATCCACGACGTGTCCCTGGAGGTGGCCGACGGCAAGCTGGTGTCGATCTTTGGACCGAACGGCCACGGCAAGAGCACACTCCTCAAGACCATCTGCGGGCTGATGAAGCCGGCGAGCGGGGTGATTCGCTTCGACGGCAAGGAGATCCAAGGGTTGCCCTCCCACAAGCTGGTGGAGATGGGCATAGTGCTCATCTCTGAGGAGCGGCATCTCTTCCCCGAGATGAGCGTCATGGAGAACCTACGGTTGGGTGCCTACGCAAAGAACGCCCGCAAGAAAGAGGCGGAGAACCTGGACCTCGTTTTTGGCATGTTCCCCAAGCTGAAGGTCCTCGCCAAGAAGCCGGCGCTCACTCTCAGCGGAGGCGAGGCGCGCATGCTCGCCATCGGTCGGGGACTCATGTCGAACGGGCGGTTTCTGGCCATCGACGAGCCCTCGTTCGGCCTGGCCCCGATACTGCGGGCCGAGGTGTTCGATCAGATCGTCGCCTTGAAGAACAAAGGAATGAGCATCCTGCTGGTGGAGCAGACGACCGGCGACATCGCTGAGCAGTCGGACTATATCTACCTTCTCGAAGACGGGCGCATCGCGTTCTCGGGCAGTAAGGACGAAGCGCTGCACGACAGCGTGGTGCGGAAGGTCTTCTTGGGGATCACGTAGACGGCGGGCGCAAAAGGGGAGCAGGTGAGAGAACTCGTCGAGGTATTGATAACCGGCTTCACGATCGGCATCGTCTACTTCTTAGTGGCGGTGGGCTTCACGCTTTGCTACGGGGTGGGCCGGGTGCTGAACTACAGCTACGGTTCCTTCTTCACCTGGGGAGCGTATCTGGCCTGGGTGCTTGCGGTGGGGTACGCGGAGCTCAACTACTTCCTGGTGTTCTTGATCGTGCTTCCCATCACGTTCTTGATGGGGGTGGCTGTCGACCGGGTGATCATCCGGCCCCTGCGCAGCCGGCCGGAGTTCGACTTCAGCGTGCTTCTAGCCACTTTGGGCCTGGCAGTGTTCCTGGACAACCTGGTGTTGGTGATATTCGGGGCGCGGACCAAATCACTGCCGGAGTTTTTGGAGGGGAGCGTCACGCTGGCCGGATTCACGATCAGTTGGCAACTGCTGGCCATGTTCATCTTTGCGGCAGTGGTAGCCGTCATCCTGTTCGTGTTCATGGCCAAGACCCGCACCGGCATGAGTATGCGGGCGGTCGCTCAAGACCCGATAGGAGCGAGGATCGTGGGCATCCCGCTCTTCAGGGTGTTCGCGATCACCTTCGGCATCTCCACCATGCTCAGTGGAGCGGGAGGGATTCTGCTCGCTCCCCGGTTCTTCATGACTCCTCTCGGCGGGTGGACGTTCCTGGTCAAGGCCCTCATCATCGTGATCGCCGGCGGCCTGGGGAGTATCAAGGGGACCCTGTATGCCGGCTTCTTGCTGGGTATCCTGGAGGCGCTCGTTGGCTGGCAGTTAGGGCTGCTCTGGGTGATGCCCGTCTGGTTTCTCGTACTATTCCTCGTGCTGTTGATTAGACCGGCCGGTCTCTTTGGAGCCGTCGCGCGGAAGGGATGAGCATCGTGGCCGATCAGGGAACCACCTCACGGGCGGATGCCGGGAAGCCGGGCGGCGGCCGCCTGCCCGGCGACCGGCCCAAAGCCCTCAGTTTGAATCGCCAAACCGGCATGACGATCGGCCTGGTCGTGATCCTGGCCCTGCTGCCTCTGGTTGTGGGCGACAGCAACTACACCATGCGTCTCTTGGTCGTCTCCATGATCTGGGGCGGCGTCTCGCTTGCCTGGGACCTGCTCCTCGGTTACGCCGGGGTCTTCAATCTCGGCCAGGTGGGCTTTTTCGCGTTGGGGGCGTATGCCTCGGCGATGCTCTCAGAGAACGCGGGACTGAATCCCTGGTGGGGCCTGCTTGCCGGGGCGGCTGCCGGAGCCGTCGTAGCGGTGCTCCTCGGCATCCCCAGCCTGCGGCTGGCCGGCATCTACGTCGCTCTGCTCACGCTGGCCTTCTACGAGGTCCTGTCCCCCCTCCTCACCGTGGGCGAGGCCATCGGCACGGGCGGCAAACGGGGCATATCCCCGATCACTCCATACACCATCGGCGGCTACACCTTCACCGGAAGCAACCAGATCCCCTGGTACTACGTTGCTCTCGGGTTGTTCGTCGTGTGCCTGATAGTGTGCTACTTCGCCATCAACTCCCGTTTCGGTGCGAGTTTCATCGCCCTGCACGACTCGGAGTCGTTCGCCCAGAGCCTGGGCATCTCCCGGTACAAGGTGTCGCTTATGATCGTGGGCGTCTCGGGACTGCTGACCGGTCTCATGGGAGCTTTCTACGCCCACTACACGGCGGTGGTCTCTCCCCGGGTGTTGGGGCTGGAGGTGTTCATCTACCTTGTCATCATGGTGCTCCTCGGGGGTGTGGGCAAGTTTCCCGGTCCGGCCATCGGGGCGTTCATCGTCATCTTTCTCAGCGACTGGCTGCGGGAGTTCGAGAACTATCGCATGCTGATATTCGGGGCACTGGTGGTGGTGATCGTCATGGTGGCGCCACGCGGGATCATGGGAGCGGTGGATTCGGCGCAGCAGTTCGTACGCCGTCGCCGCGCGTCACCCGCGACTCCGACGGACGTGGGGAGATCATCGTGAAGACCTCTGCCTCCGGGACGACCACCGGGACGGCGGTCACGCCTGCCGCGGATCCGTCCGCATCGACCTCTGTGGCCGGCGCCGAAGAGCCGTTCGGCTTTCCCGTGGAGGATCCGGCCCAATCGCTGCCGGAGACGGCCCAGCGCCTGCTCGAGGCCGCTAGACGGCTCCTCCTTACCGGGGGGTTCGATGCCCTTAGGCTGGATGCGATCGCCGCGGAGGCCGGCAAGAACAAGGCCTCCATCAAGTACCACTTCGGCAACAAGGACGGACTCATCGCCGCGATCGTGGACTCGCTCGACTACGATGACTGCCTGGCCTTCGCAGACCAGACGCGTGGCACCAGCGGAGAAGAACGGCTGCAGCGCTACATCGCCGGTCAGACCCACTTGGCCGGCGATAAAGATGGCTTTCTCATGTTCTTCGACCTGCTCCCCCATGTGATCCGGGACGAGAACCTGCGCGGGCGGCTGGCGGCGCTGTATGAGTGGTACTACAAGATGAACGCGGTATGGTTGGGGCTCACGGATCACGTTCGAGCGGAGAACCGCGAGCGCTTTATCGCCTTCGCGTCCTTGATGGTCGCGACTGTCGACGGACTGGCCCTCCAGGCCGCGTTGCGACCTAAGGGTTTTGACCTCGAGCGGTCGTTCGAGATGCTGGGCTTCTTGCTGAAGCGGACTCTGGATGAATTCGTCGCTTCGCTGGACAGAGGCGACGGACCGGCGTAGCGACTATGAGGGGCGGCGCATGTCGTGGTGGACCAGGATGCTTCGGAACATGGCCGGGGGCGGGCCGCGCGAAGCGGGCCCGCCCCGCCGGCCGGGCGCGGCCTCCTCGTTCCACCTCATCTGGGGGCTGCCCGGGGCGCCGGTGGCCGGGTCTCGCGGGCTTGGGGGCGAGACCGGGCTCACCGAGGTGTCCGCAGTCCTGCAGGTCCTGGAAGCGCCGAGGACTGAGGCCCTCTACTTCTGGGCTTTGCAGGTAGATTTCTTGTCCGGTGGCCGGGTGTGGGGAGGCGCCCACACCGGGCTGCAGTGGAACAAGCGGTATCCCGGGTACGGAGCCGTCAACTGGGGAGGATACGCTTCGCCTGAACGAGGGGGTTTTGTGCTTCCCGGTACCACGTCGCCTCTCGATGGGTTCTCCGACGACCCGAACACCGTGGCCTATGCGTGGGAGCGTGGTCGTCCCTATCGCCTACGGGTGTTTCGCTCCCCCGACATCCTCGGTGCCTGGCGGGCGGAGGTCACCGATCTGGTCGGCGGGACTACGACCACCATCCGCGACCTGCTTCCGCAGCCGCGGGGCGAAGCCGTTGATTCGTTTCTCGTCCGTCCCATGGTGTGGTCGGAGGTGTTCGCGGACTGCGACGCGCCCTCGGTCACGGTGCGGTGGAGCGACCTTGCTGCGGTGGACGAGGCGGGCCTGGTGATAAGGCCGGAAGCGGTGCGGGTGAACTATCAGGCTGAGCAGGCCGGCGGTTGCCCCAACACCACCGCCGTCCCCGACGGGGCGGGCGGCATCCTGCAGGTGACCAACACCCGCCGTCTCGTCGAACAGGACACCCGGCTGACGATCTCGGGTCTCGCCGGTCCTCCGTGAGTGCTTGAATTGAAAAGACCGCCGCCGGGTCACCACCAGAAGGCGCGAGGCCGCTTCCTTAGCGCGCCCGTCCCATCAAATATCCCCCGAAACCCGTCGTCCACAAGAGGACGGGATACGCCACCCAACGTTCTATCCCGCCTAGTCCCAGCCCGGCGAGTGGACCGGAATCCCCCAGCACGCCGTGCAGGGACCCGATGACCAGCGCGGTCAATCCCAAGATCACAGAGATGTAGGACAGGGGCGGCGCCACGATCGTGAAGGAGACGATGGCCGCCAGCGCCCCGGCGCCGAACGCGAGCACCGCGAACACAGCGTGGATGGTCCCCTGGTCCGCCGGAAAGACGCCCACTCCCACGAGTCCGACCCCGGAAAGCGCGATCAAGACCGGCGCGAGCCAACGGCCGCAGCCGCGCTGGACGCAGAACGACGCCACCAGGATCAGTGCACCCGCCGCCATCATCACGGTGTTGAAGATGGTGGCCGAAGGTTCCTCGATGCGGCTGTGGGGAGGCTGTGTGGCGCCGAGATCGCTGATGCGGTTCAGAGAGGTGCTGTAGCCCTCGGGATACAGAGCTTCCGCTGTGATGATGCCCAGGAATGCCGCCACGCCTGCGAGAAAGAGCAGGAACCCCGCGACGGCCAGGTACCTGGGCCGCATGCGGGTCCGCCTGGACCGGCGGTCGTTCGACATTACTCCCACCTCCTCTCTTCGCCGGGACCGCAGGGTCGCGGGCCGGGCGCCGCTTCAGCTCCGCGGCAGCCGCACCGTGAACGTCGACCCTACTCCGACCGTGCTCTGCACCTTGACGCTGCCGCCGTGTTCTTCCGCCACATGCCGGACGATGCTCAAGCCCAGTCCGGTTCCGCCCGTCTCTCGCGAACGGGCTTTATCGACCCGGTAGAAGCGCTCGAAGATCCGCTGCTGATCGGCAAGCGGGATCCCGACCCCGTCATCGGCGACGGTCACGACCACCCAGCCCCTTCGGTCCTGGTCTTCGTAGGTGCGGACACCGACCGTGATGTGACCTCCCGGTTCGGTGTACCTCACGGCGTTGTCGAGGAGATTGCGCATGAGGGTGCGCAGCCCCGTGTCGTCACCCTGGATGACCAGACTCTCCGGCGCGTCGAGGACGAGCTCGTGACGCTTGGCCTCCGCCCGCGGCCGGATCTCCTCGATCGTCTGCGCTGCCAGCAGGGCAAGGTCGACGGGAAGGAACGCCTTCTCAGCGCGGGCCTCGGTCTCCTCGAGGCGAGAGAGGGTGAGCAGGTCGCGGATGAGCTCGGTGAGTCTACCCACTTCCGCCGACAACTGGGCCACGAACTTCTCCGCCTGCTCCGGATCCTCCCGGACGGCGGTGCTGAGGGTCTGCGCAAGGAGGGACAGACTCGCGAGCGGCGTCTTCAGTTCATGGGACACGTTGGCCGCGAAATCCCGTCGCATACGTTCGGTGGCGCGGCGCGCGGTCTCGTCGCGCATGACGAACAGCATCGGACCACCCCCTTCAAGCGCACCGCCCGCGCCCCGCAGAGGGACCACCTCCACCGACAACGAGCGCCCGCCGGGAAGCTCGACGACCTCCGTGATCGCCGCTCCGGCCTTTCGCGCCTTCTCCGCCAGCGTCTGCGAAGGGAATGAACGCGCGGCCACGACCAGCGGGGCTCCTAAGCTCTGTGACAGGTCGACACCGAGGATCCGGCCGGCCGCCGGATTGCTTCGCAGAAGACGCCCGGCCGCGTCGACGACCAATACTCCCTCGCTCATGGCCGTAAGGATCTCGCGCGAACGTTCCATCTCCACGCGTAGTTCCGTGTCTCTCGTCTCGAGCTGCGTGGCCATGCTGTTCAGCGAGTCGGCCAGCTCCCCCAGTTCGTCGTCGCGGTGCACGCTGGTACGGTGGGAGAAGTCGCCGGAGGCCACTTTGGCCGTCATCTGCCGCAGTCGCTCCAGAGGCCTGGTGATCGACCGGGTGAGAAGGTAGGCGACGGCCAGCATGGGCAGGAGAAGGATCGCCCATACGACCAGGGGTATCCGCCACGAGGCGGCCAGCATGGCGTCGATGCGGTCGGCCGGCTGGGCGATGCGCACGACTCCCTGCGACCAGGCGGCCCCGCTCTCGGGGAGTGGGACGGCGACGTAGACCTCTTCCTTCCCGAGCGTGGCCGACCGGCGCCGCTCCCGGGCCTCGTTGCCGGCCAGGGCCTGCTTGACCTCGGGCCGGTCGGCATGGTTCGCGAGGGTGGCGGGATCGGCTTCGGAGTCGGCCAGGACCCAGCCTTCGCTGTCGATCACCGTGAAGCGTGCATCGGCGGCCACGCCTACGCTCTCGGTCATAGCCTGGAGCGATTCCCCATCAGTCATCGTCACCGTCAAGGTGGCAGTGTACTGGCGCGCCTGTCTCGACATCTCGTCCTCGAGGCGGTCGAGGAAGACCCCGCGCAGCGTCAAGGCGACCACAAGAGCGACGATGCCGGCGAAGATGAGGGTGGCGGCGGCGAACGCGAGCGGCAGTTTGACGCGGATGCGCATCCGTCAAGCCTCCGTCACCGCGGCGCCAACCGGTAGCCCACGCCCCGCACCGTCTGAAGCGATACCTGCGCGCCGATCTGCTCCAGCTTGGTGCGCAGGCGGCGCACATGTACGTCCAGGCTGCGGGAGGCAGGCAGGTAGCGCTGGTGCCAGACCCGCTCGACGATCTCCTCGCGGGGGAAAAGGTGGCCGGGGCGGCTCAGAAGCAATTCCAGAAGGTCGAACTCCTTAGGGTTGAGCGCCGTCTCGCTGCGGGCCGTGCGGATGACATGCGCGTCACGGTCGAGGATCAGGTCGCCGGTGCCGACGGTCGCTGCGCCCGCCGGTCCGCCGGGGAGGCTGATGCCCGTGGGAGCCCGTCGGAGCCGGGCCTGGATACGCGCCAAGAGGAGGTCGAGGTCGAAGGGCTTGGTGATGTAGTCATCGGCCCCTGATCCGAAGCCTTCGAGGATGGTCTCGCGTTCACTACGGGCGGTGAGCATGATGATGGGAAGGGCCGGTTTGCGGCGGACGATCTCCCTGCTGGCCGCCAGGCCGTCCAACCCGGGGAGCATCAGGTCCATGAGCACCAGATCGACCTCGCCGGTCAGAGCCGTCTCTAGTCCGGCCCGTCCGTTGTACTCCTGGAGTACATCGTAGCCGGCGCGTCGGAGATTGTAGGCGACGAGGTCGGAGATGGTGGCGTCGTCTTCGATAAGAAGGATACGCTTCTTCTCGGTGGCGGTCAGCAGTCCTCCTTTTTAACACGGCGGTAACGGAATGTTAACACCGGTCGTTTTCCGCACTGTTAGCCTACCAGACGGTGGCCGCAGCTCCTATGAGGCGGCGGTCTCAAAGCGGAAAAGAAG
>JAJFUK010000028.1 GCA_021372435.1 Actinomycetes bacterium
CCCCAGGCCCTGACCCGCACAGGATCTCCCGGGGCGACCCGGCCTCCCCTCAGAACCCTGGCGAACACGCCCTCGCGAGGCATGACGCAGTCGCCCGCCTGCTCATAGATGGCGCAGTGGGAGTGGCACTCCTTGCCGATCTGGGTGATCTCGACCAACGCCTCTCCCAGCTCGAGGGTCGTCTGCAGGGGCAACGCCGCCACGTCCAAGCCGAGGGTGGTGATGTTCTCAGCGAAATCGCCCGGGTGCACATCGAGTCCCGCGGCCACCATCTTGTCGATAGACTCCTGCCCGAGCAGACTCACCTGCCGCCGGCCGGGACCGGCGTGGCCGTCGCCTTCTATGCCGTAGTCTGCCCGTAACATCACCTCGGGCACATTAGTCTTGCGCTCGCCCTTGTTCGACCCGATACTGACCGCAATGACCGTTCCGGCCGTGCGCAGCCTGCCCGGCGCTCGCTCTTCTGGGCGAACGTAGTCTTCCTTGCCGCCGGTCTTCTCGAGAAGACGGACGTCCCCTACGATCATCCCCCGGTCCACCGCCTTACACATGTCATAGATGGTGAGGGCGGCCACCGCCGCGCCGGTGAGCGCTTCCATCTCTATGCCGGTGCGATCCTCGGTGCGGGTCACACACTCGATGTCGACCCGCGCATCATCTTCTGCTATCGCGAAACTGAGCTCCACCTGGGTGAGCGACAGCGGGTGGCAGAGCGGGATCAGGTCGGAGGTCCGCTTGGCCGCCATGATGCCCGCCACTTTGGCTACGGCCAACACGTCCCCCTTGGGCAGCGCCTGCTCTTGCAGCAGACGCAGAGTAGAGGGGGCCATCCAGACCCGCGCGCCGGCCCGGGCCGCGCGCCGGGTTGTCTCTTTGCCCCCGACATCGACCATGCGGGCTTGGCCGCTTCCGTCTACATGGGTCAGACGAGACTCGTCCATGTCATCCCCCCACCTGGGACATCCCTCGGGTCGTGCGGCCGGGGAGCAGGTTCTTGTCGAACGTCTTCGCCTCCAGCGACTCCTGGATCAGCGCCAGCACCTCGACGCGGTCCCTGGCCTGGACGGCGTCTCTGATGTCGATCTCATGATCGGAGAAAAGGCAGTTCTTCAACCGTCCGTCGGCCGTGAGGCGAAGACGGTTGCACTCCCCGCAGAAGTGATCCGAGACCGAGCCTATGAAGCCCAAGGTCCCTAGATGGCCCGGAAAGCGGTAGTAGTGCGCCGGCCCCCACCCTTCGGGCGATTCCACCGGCCTCAGCTCCCCCAGGCCAAGAGCTCCGAGCTCCTCGAGGGCGGCCATGACCTCCGTCTTGGTCAACGTGTCAACGGGCGAATGGGGCCCGCAACCCCCGACCGGCATCCACTCGATGAAGCGGACGTGAAGGGGCCTGTCACGCGTAAGGGTCACGAAGCCGGGAAGTTCGGGGAGCAACGCGGGCATCATCACCACATTGAGCTTGACCGGCTCAAGAGAAGCGCGCAGCGCCGCTTCCACACCCGCGAAGGCCGCCTCCAGCGACCCGCCCCTGGTCAGTGAGCGGTAGCATTCAGGATCGAGGGTGTCGATACTGATGTTCACGCGATCGAGGCCCGCCGCCTTGAGGGCGTCCGCGAACCGCGGCAAGAGGACCCCGTTGGTCGTGAGGGATATCCCCTTGATGCCGGGAATGGCGCGCAGCAGAGCGACCAGGTCGGGCACACCCTTCCTTACCAGCGGCTCCCCACCGGTCAGCCTGAGCTTGGAGATCCCCATCTCCACAGCGGCCCGCACGAAGAACGCCATGTCCTCGTACGAGAGGATCTGCTCATGCGGAATGAAGGGCACTCCCTCCGGCGGCATGCAGTACACGCACCGGTAGTTGCATCTATCGGTGACCGATAGACGGAGATAGTCGACCATCTGCCCTTCGGGAGGATTCACGTGTCGGAGTCCTTCGCTACCGGGGATACCCATCCGTTATACTCGTGAGAGTATACGCTCTTCCACGAGGTCGGCCAATCCGCGGAAATCCTCCAGTCCAAACTGCGGGACCGGGTAGGCGTGGAACGGTTGGTCGCTTGCGATGCCGACGAGTTCGTCGGGGGTGCTCACCAGCTGGGTGCTCCGCGCCCGGCGGCACACCTCGATCTTGGGGGCGTCCTGCTTCTTGAAGCCTTCAGTGATGACCAGATCGACGGGCTCGCTGATCTGCCGGACGAGGTCTTTCAGAGAGCGTTCCTCCGCGGTGGTGATGAGCCATACGTACTTGTCCGGCGACGAGATGCCGACCACTTCGGTGCCTGTCTCGCGAAAGCGGTAGGAGTCGGTCCCGGGTACGTCTACGTCGAACCCGTGCGTGTCGTGTTTGATGACGGCCACCCGATAGCCCCGGCGCCGCAACTCGGCGATGACCCCCAGGACCACGGTCGTCTTGCCCGACTTCTTCTTACCGACGAACGACACCGTCGGAAGCGGACAGGAGTCCATGAAGGCCCTGATGCGGGGCTGGAGCGCCGCGCGCCAGCCCCCTTCCGTCTCCGCCAGCCGCCCGCGGGCGGCCTCCAGCTCCTCGGGCGTGTTGACATTGACGAACACCTGGTCAGGGTCGCCGTATCGTCCGTCGTCCATATCCAGGTATCCGGTCTTGAGATCGGGGTAGATGTCGAAGATACGCCGCCCCCCGGACCGGATGAACTCACGATAAGCGTCGAGCGCGCCCTTCCCGTAGACGGCGCAAAGGGGCTGTAGATAGCCGCCGTGGCGGGGTACGAACACATCGAAGCCCTTGGACATGTCGGCCAGCGCCCGCACCAACCGGGGGGTCACGAACGGCATGTCGCAGGCCACGCACACCACCCGCCGGGTGGGCGAGGCGAGAGTCGCCGAGTAGATGCCGACGGCCGACCCTATCTCGGGCAAAGCGTCGTTGATCACCGGAAGATCGAGCTGATGGAACTTCGAGGGATCGCGCACGACCACGAACGCATACCGGAACAGAGGGGCAAGGCGATCCCGCATCCACTCAAGGAGCGTACCGTCATGGAACGGCGCAAAGGCTTTATCGTGTCCCATACGCGTGGACAAGCCTCCCGCGAGGAGCGCCAAGCTCACATCATCTTCCATGTCCACGCCTCCTCAGCCGATGAGAACGTGCACCGCCGCAGCGTTCACGCCTGCCGTCACCTTCTTTCCGGGCTCGATCCCCAGCTCTTCCGCCGACGCCCGGGTAATGAGAGAGATTACCTCACCCTCGCCCCCGAAGCGCACTTCCACACCGGGACCGCAGTCGAGTCTCACGGCCACTCGGACCAAAGAGCCGGCCGAAGTCGCGCTGTCGACCTCGCCGCACCGCGAAGTACGCCGCCGTGAGCGCAAAGAACAGCGTCGCCGGCACGGCTTATCGGCCCCGGCGGCCTGGACCCACATGACTGATGGCTTCCGACCCTCTCATCCCATTTCTCCTCTTGTCGATACTCACTATGAGAACAGAGCTTGGCTAGGGTCTCGCTCGATCGTCGCGCGATCCGTTCGAGGTCCCCGATGGCTCCTGTGGCAGCCCGCAAACAGACATGAGGCAAAAATGGCCTTCAGCACCGGAGCGGTGGTGAAAACAGCCTTCAGCACCGGAGCGGTCCGCCGGACTTGGAGGGAAGGATGCCGTCCGACCGACGCATCTTAGCGGCGTATGAGCACGGCCTCAAAAGACTCGCGGACGAGCTTATCGCCGAGAACGAGCCCTCGGAGGAGGAGCGTGCGCATCTCCTCTTGGTGAGCCAACTCACTCAAGCACTGGTGAAGGCCTACGACACCCATCAGCTCAAGCACGCACTCGCGTTCGAGGCGAGCATCTCCGCCCTGCAGGCGGCGGCCGCTCTGGATGAGCGCCCCATCCTGAACCTCAGCCTCCGGAGTCTGGTGGACAACAACCTCATGACCCCGTGGCACGCCCGCTTCCTGAGCGGAAGCCTGGGGCTGAAGCGTACCGTACTCATCAGCGGCGGCGAGAACGTGGGCAAGTCGACCTTGCTCAACTCCCTCATCGACCTTCTGCCGCGCGATCATCGCATCGTGGCCATCGACGAGACCGACGAAGGTCTGCCCGCCCTACAAGAGCGACCCTTCACGGTGCAACTCAAGGCCAAGCACGGCACATCGGCCCGCGCGGGCGTGTTCCGCAAAGCCGCCGACATGAAACCGAACTGGGTGATCGTAGGTGAACTGGCCCGGCGAGAAGGCCCTTCCTTTTTCGAGATCCTGGTGGCGGGGTCCTCCGGGCTGACCACGGTCGAGACCCCGGAGCCGGAGGCCGCGCTGGCCGATTGGTTGTCCATGGGCAGGATGACCGCCGAGCATCTCAACAGGATCAACCCTCTCGTTCTCCACCTCCATCGAGATCAGAAGGGGCGCCCCCGTCTGCAGAAGATGGTCGAGGTGCGGGTCGATAACGGCTCTTTGGTGGTGACACCACGCAGTCCGATCGATAACCAAGCCGGAGCTCAAGCAGGCGGAGAGGCAGCGGCCGGGCGCACGAACGACCGGCGTTGACCGCAGCGGGCCCCAGAAGAGCGGCCTCGGGGGCCGCTAACCTCTGAGCAGGGTCCGCAGCCCCTCCTCATCGAGCAGGCTGATCCCCAGCTCGCGGGCCCTAGTCAGCTTGGACCCCGCCTCCTCGCCGACCACGACGTAGTCGGTCTTTGTACTGACCGATCCCGTGACCCGTCCGCCGGCCGCCTCGATGAGATCGGTAGCCTGTTGTCGGGAAAGTGTCGGCAGGGTGCCGGTCAGCACCAGCGTCTTGCCGGAGAGCGGCCCTTGGGCGCCGCCCCTCCCCCCTCCCTCCCGAGCTCCAGCCGCCCCGGTGTCCGCCCGGGCCGGCGCGGCCATGGTCACCCCGGCCTCTTCAAGTCGGGCCAGCAGGTCCAGATTGCGGGGGTCACGGAAGTACTGCCGCACGCTCTCAGCGATGACAGGTCCGATCCCCGGCGTCTCGGCGATCTCTTCCATCGATGCTTCCCGCAGCGCCTGCATGCTCCCAAAGCGCCGTGCGAGCAACTCGGCATTCTCGGCCCCCACGTGAGGAATCCCCAGCGCGAAGATGACCCGGGCCAGCGGACGCTTCTTCGAGGCCTCGATGGCCGCGATGATGTTGGCCGCCGATTTCTCCCCTAGGCGCTCCAGATCCGCAAGTTGACTCGCCTCCAGCCGGTAGAGATCGGCCGCGTCCCGGATGAGGCCGAGGGAGAGAAGCCGCTCTACCAGCTTCTCGCCGACACCATCTATGTCCATGGCCCCCTTGCTCACGAAGTGCTTGATCGCCTCAGCCCGTTTCGCGGGGCAGCCCGGGTTGGGACATCGCACCGCCACCTCTCCGGCGACTCGCACCACGGGCGTCCCGCACGAGGGGCATTCACTCGGCATGGAAAAAGGCTTCTCCGCACCGGTGCGCAGCTCCGTCAGGGGTGCCACGATCTGAGGGATGACGTCACCTGCGCGCTGCACGATGACCATATCGCCCTCGCGCAGATCCTTGCGGCGGATGTCTTCTTCGTTGTGTAGGGTAGCCCTCTCGACGGTCACCCCGCCTACTTCCACCGGTTCCAGCTCGGCCCAGGGGTTGAGCACACCCGTCCTGCCCACGTTGATGTGGATCTTGAGCAGCCGGGTCTGGGCCGTCGTGGGAGCGAATTTGTAAGCCACAGCCCAGCGGGGATCCCGGCCGGCCGCCCCCAATGCACTCTGCAACCGACGGTCGTCGAGTTTGACCACCACGCCGTCGATGTCGTAATCAAGCCGGTCACGGCGTTCTTCCCATTCACGGCATCCGGCTATCACCTCCTCCACGGTGGCCGCCATGCGCACGTCCGGGTTGACTCGGAACCCCGCCCGCCTGAGCCACTCGAGGACCTCGTGATGGGCGGCGAAGTCCCTTCCCTCCACGTAGCCGATCCCGTAGAACCAGGTGGACAAGGGCCGCGACGCGGTGACCCGAGGATCCAGTTGACGCAGAGAACCCGCCGCGGCGTTCCGCGGGTTGGCGAAGGTGGGTTCGCCCGCGGCCACCCGCTGCTCGTTGAGCTGCGCAAACGCCGCCAGAGGCAGGTAGACCTCGCCACGGACCTCGACGACGGACGGATACGGCGCAGCGGCGGCCAGCATGGCGAGTGGTACCGTGGAGATGGTCCGGAGGTTGGCCGTGACGTCTTCGCCGACCTCCCCGTTGCCCCGGGTAGCCCCCACTACCAGACGGCCGTCCTCGTATCTGAGCGAAACGGCCAGCCCATCGATCTTGGGCTCAAGGACGAAGCGCAGTAGCTCGGGGCCGGCACCCGCTTCACCGGCCAGCTTGGCCACCCGCGTGTACCAGGCGCGCAGTTCCTCCTCGTTCTTGGCATTCGCAAGCGAGAGCATCGGCTCGATGTGTCGCACTTGCCTGAAGGCCGCCAGTGGTTCGCCGCCGACGCGCTGGGTCGGAGAGTCGGGGGTAATCAACTCCGGGTGGGCCGCCTCCAGGTCCTGGAGCTCGCGGAACAGGGCGTCATACTCGGCATCGGAGATCTCGGGACTGTCAAGGACGTAGTAACGATAGTCGTGATGGCGGATAAGCGCCCTGAGCGCCTCGATCCGCTCGGCGGGAGTCACACCCGGTCGCGCCGTCCCGCCCGTGTCCGCCATCGAACCACCTCCCAGCACCGGTTTCCCCCCAACAGCCTACCTTCCACCCGGTCCAGGACAGAGCCTCGACCGGTGGGACGCCCGGTGGCCCGACTTCATTCCTCAGCAGCCGCCTGGATCCCGAGAACGTCCGCCAACTCAGCGATAGTATGAACCAGCATGTCCGGCTTTTCAGCCTCCAACGTGGCCCTGTCGAAGACCCCCCAGGTCACCGCGATGGCGCGTACACCGGCCGCCCGCGCCGCCTGGAGGTCGGCGGGGCTGTCTCCTACGTACGCCGTGTCGCCTGCATCCACCCCGAGCTGCTCCAAGCAGGCCAGGATGGGCTCAGGAGAAGGCTTGTTGCCCGGGCTCTCGTCGGCGCACACAGATGCGTCGAAGTAGCTCTCGATGCCGGTGAGATCGAAGGCCATCTGAGTCGTGTACCGGGATTTGGAGGTCACCAACCCCAGCTTGGTTCGAGCGCTAAGCAGACCGTCCAGGAGGTTCAACACGCCGTCGTAAAGCTTGAGCATGCGGTCGTGCTCTCGATGGTTGAACTGCCGATACGCGGCCACCAGCTCGTCCGCATGCTCGGGACTGAAGAGCGCCATCTGCTCCCGAAGCGGGCGCCCCACCCAGATGATCGATTCTTCCCTGGAGATCTCCCGGCCGAGAACCTCACGGATGGCGTGCTGAAACGACACGATGATCAACTCGACGGAATCCACGATGGTGCCGTCCAGATCGAACACCACCGCCTTGTAGGAGGGCCACAAGGACGTCATCAACCTGCCTTCCACGGACCGAGTGCGCCCTCCCAGCCTCGCAGCTCGTCCAGAGCCTCGTGCGACATGAGATCGAAGTGAAGCGGAGTGATGGATATCCGGCCTTCGGCGATAGCCTCGAAATCCGTTCCGGGTTCGCGATGCCAGCTGAGATCGTCATTGTAGATGTGATAACCGCGCCGGTTGCCTTGGGTCTCGCGGTATTCTACCTTGTCACCGTAGATGCGCTTGCCCAGCAGCGTCAGCCGGGCGCCTTCTATCTCCTCCCAGGCCCGGTCGGGGCAGTTCACGTTGAGAAGGGTCTTAGCCGGAAAACCCTGAGCGAGGGCGACGGATACCAAGCGGCAGGCGAAGCGGGCCGGCACTGTAAGGTCGTAACCTGGATGGTAGCCTTCCGCCGAAAGGGCGATGGCCGGGATGCCGAGCATGATGCCCTCGAGAGCCGCAGCGACCGTCCCCGAATAGGTGATGTCGTCACCCAGGTTGCCGCCCAGGTTGATGCCCGAGACGATCAGCTCGGGACTTCGGTCGAGCAGACCCAGTGCCGCCATCCGCACGCAATCCACCGGGGTGCCGTCGGTGGCGTAGGCGAGGCTGCCGTCGGGCAGCTCGACCTCTTCCACCCACAGGGGCGAGCGCATCGTGATGCTCCGAGCGGCCCCCGAACGGTTCTGGTCGGGAGCTACGATCCGCACCTCGCCGAGAGGCTCCAGCGCCGCTCTGAGGACGGCCAACCCGGGCGACCTCACGCCGTCGTCGTTGGTCAGGACTATGAGGGGGCGCGAGGAGCCGAAGGCGACGAGCGCGCAATCTCTTCCCGCCATGGCTGAAGGCAGGAAACTCAGGCGCCTGCGTCCGTCCCGGCGTTCACGGACGAACCCGCCTCGCCGGCAGAATGAGCGCCGGCCTCACCGGTCTCGGCGCTTTCCGACCTGCCTGACGATTCGGAGCCATCGCCGTTCGCGGCTTTGGAGCCCGCGTGCCCGAGAGTGCTACGCCGGGCGTAGTCGGTCGTATAGAAACCGGAGCCCTTGAACTGGATGGCCACCGGGAAGAGCAGCCGTTTTACCGGCTCACCACAGACCTCGCACTCCTTGACCGGCTCGTCCGACATCCGTTGGAAGCGCTCGAACTGGTGTTCGCACGAGATGCAACGGTACTCATATGTAGGCAAGGCTATCAAACCTCCTGTTCATCACCGCAGGATTATACCCAAAAACGCCGACTCTTGCAGAGGAGTTGGCACTCTCTGTATGAAAGTGCCAATCCGGCGTATCCCAGAGTCGGCGCGACACTCAGCCGGCGGCTTCGAGCGCGCCACTGCCCCTGCTCCTGTCGGTCAACGGTTCCGACGCCATGCCAGGTACGCGGAGAAGGCCATGACGACCCAGTTCACCGCCCCCCGGCCGGAGAGGCTGAACACCACCGCATCCCAGCCGACTCCGAAACTGGCGAACGCGGCGACCACCGGGGGCGCGACGAACGCCCATACCGTGGAGCCCGCCGCCACCACCGCCGTCTGCAGGCCGTGATAACGGCCGGAGGCCCGGGACACCGCCTCCCCCACCAGGTACCCGATCCCGATCGCCACAAAGATGAAGAGAAAGAAGAAACCGATACTGCCGAGGATGTAGTAGTAAGCGAACCCGACCGCCGTCCCCGTGCCCAGACCGGCACCTACTGCGCGTAACAACAACCCGTGTCTGAGCGTGATACGCGTCGAGCGCGGCATCCTGGCGCACTCGCGACACTTGACGCCGACCGCCGAGAAGACCATGCAGTCGGGGCACAGAGGCTTGCCGCAGGCGCTGCACGTCACCATGGTCAAACGTTTGGGATGGTTCGCGCAGGGTCGCTCCTCAGCCACTCCCGGCAGCGGCTCACCGCTCGCCCACGGTGCGTCACCATTCACTGATCCGTCCCCGGTCGTGAGTCGCCGGACAACCCGCCATTCACCGGCGTCCGCCCCGCCCGTGGGTGAGAATGACGATCTCACCGGGAGCGGTGAGCGGCACCAGTTCCTTACGGTAGCTACGGTGCGCCGCCTCCAGCTCCTCTCGGGCCTGCGCGGCAAGGCGCTCCATATCGGCCTGGAGGTCTTCGAGCCTCTTCTGCAGCTCGGTCAACTGCTCTTCCATCTCCAACACCCGCTCCACCCCAGCGAGGTTGAGGCCGCATTCTCCGACAAGCTGCTGGATACGGCGCAACCGCTCGACATCATCCAGTGAATACAGACGCGTGCTCTTCGAAGAGCGTCGAGGATGTATCAGGCCGCGACGCTCATACATGCGCAGCGTCTGGGGATGCATCTCGGCCAGCTCCGCGGCAACCGATATCATGAACACGGGTTTCATCTTGTCGTCAAGAGGCATCTATTCCCTCCCACTTCACGCCGACCAACCAGGCCGCCCCTCGCGTGGGTCTTCCCTCCGGAGCTCGGCAAACTTCTTGAGCAGTTCCTTCTGCTCTCCGTTAAGACGCTCGGGGGTGAGTACCTTGATGCGGGCGATCAGGTCGCCTTTGCCCGCACCTCCCAACCGGGGTGCTCCCTTCCCCCTTATCTTGAGGAGTCTCCCATCCTGCGTCCCGGCCGGGATCTTGAGGGCGACGCTCCCCTCCGGAGTCGGAACCCGCACTGTAGCACCCAAAGCCGCTTCGACCATCGTGACCGGCACCTCCACGACCAGATCCGAGCCCCGCCGCTCGAACACGGGGCTCTGGTCCACCTGGACGGTCACGTATAGGTCTCCGGCCGGGCCGCCATGGAGGCCGGGCTCGCCCTTGCCCTTCAGACGGATCTTGGTGCCGTCCTTCACTCCGGCCGGCAAAGGCACCGTGAACTTCTTGAGAGCCCTGGTCAGCCCGGTCCCGTTACATGCGGAGCACGGGTGCTCGATGACCGTCCCCCTGCCCCGGCAGCGGCCGCAGGGCTGACTGAGGGCGAAAAAGCCCTGACTCTGGCTCACAACACCTCGCCCCTGGCACTGAGGACAGGTGGTCGGCGCCGTCCCCGGCGCCGCCCCGCTGCCCCCACAGGCGTCGCACTGCACGGTCAGGGGCACACTGATCTTGGTAGTCACGCCCTTCAGAGAGTCGGCGAACGAGATCCTCACCGGCACGGTGACGTCTTGGCCTCTCTCGCCCCGTTGTTGCGGCCTGCCGCGTGCGCCGAAGCCGCCGCTGAACCCTCCGCCGAACAGGCTGCCGAAGAGGTCGGCCCAGTCGCCGCCCATGGGCTGTCCACCCTGGAAGCCCCGGAACCCTCCGCCGGGCCCGCCTTGCGCTCCTTGCCCGAAGAACGAAGGCCCGGCATCATACTGCTTGCGTTTCTCGGGGTCGGAGAGAACCTCGTACGCGCTCGAGACCTCCTTGAACCGCTCTTCGGCCTTGGGGTCATCCGGGTTGGCATCCGGATGGTACTTGCGCGCCAGTTTGCGGTAGGCCTTCTTTATCTCGTCCTGGGTGGCGGTCTTCTTGACCCCCAGCACGTCGTAGTAATCTCGGGTGCTTGTGGCCATAGCGCCTCGTTGCTATCTGGAGATGGCCCCATCATTCGACCTACCGGCGTTTTCTGCCGAAGGCGTCGCATCAGTCCCGACAGAGTCCGCCCGCCCTGCTGAGACTACCACTCGGGCCGGTCGCAAGACCCAGTCACCTTGTCGGTATCCACGTTGAACGACCGCCACCACAGTGCCCTCCTCCTGGTCCGAAGGCTGGACGGCCACGGCCTCGTGAACCTTAGGGTCGAAAGGCGCCCCCACTCCTTCGATCTCTTCCACCCCAGCCCGCGCCAGCAGGGAGGCGAACATATCGCGGGTCATCCGGACCCCGGTCAGGACCTTCCCCTCCTCGTGATGCTCAGCCGCTTCAAGAGCCCGTTCGAGGTTGTCAAGGATCGGGAGGAAATCATTCAGCACCTGGCACTGAGTCCGCGCGTGCGACTCGACCGCTTCGCGGGTGGCGCGTTTGCGGAAGTTCTCGAACTCAGCCTGCAGGCGCAGACGAGAGTCGGTGAGCGCTTCCACCTGAGCGGCCAGGGCGTCGCGTTCGGCGGCCAGGGCGTCGCGTTCGGCGGCCAGGGCGTCGCGTTCGGCGGCCAGTTTCTGCATCTGGGATGCCGATGTGCCGTGCGCAGGGTGTGGCCCGCCCGGAGCCGCCTTCGACGGCGCACCGGCGACCGTCGCCCGTGAAGCCCCGCGGCCTGAGTCCGCCTGCGCAGAACCGGCGACCGCGGCCGGCGCAGTACCGGCCGCGCCCCCGGAGACGCCGGTGCGCCGGCCGGAGAGATCATCGGCCCGGTCGCCACTTACGCCGGGGTGATCGAGGGGAATCTGTTTCTTGCCTGTCGTCATGAGCCTGTCTCTCGTTTCCGATGCTCCCGGACAGTCCCGTCCAGCGGGAGCCCTTCTTGCGGGGGGGGGGGGCCCCCCGCCGCCCCCCGCGCTCGTCACTTAGTCGCACCGCGTTCTACGGCGCCGCCTTGCTACGAAGCGCTTTCCGTCGCCGCGGCTTCCACCGTTTCCGGCTTTTGCGCGCCGATGGCGACCGCGATCTTCTTCGGCTTGGCGATCTCGGCCTTCGGCACCGTCACTTCCAACACGCCGTTCTCGTACTTGGCCTCGATCTTATTCTCGTCCACGGCCTGTGGCAGAGCCAGCGACCGGCTGAACGAACCGTAGCGCCGCTCGATGCGGTAGTACTTGTCCTCTTTGACCTCTTCCTCGAACCGCCGCTCGCCGCTCACGGTGAGCACGTTGTCCTGGACCTCGATGTTGATGTCCTTCGGGTCCATGCCGGCCAGCTCAGCCTTCAACTTTATGCTGTCGTCGGTCTCGATCACGTCGATCGAGGGAGTCCAGGACTGCCGCTCAGCCACCTCACCGCCGCCCACGCGGGAGAACAAGCGGTTCACCTCAGACTGCAGCGCAGTCAACTCGCGGAAAGGATCCCATCTGACGATTGCCATGTCCAGCTACCTCCTTTTCTATCTCGTTCGCCGTGCCCGTCTCTTCCGGGCTCCGGCCCGGCCACCGCCATCGGGGCCGATCTTTTTTTCTCATTCCCGCGTCACCCGCCTACGACCGGCGGGATCACACTTCTTCGCACTTCTTACTTGTCGTCGTCGATGACCTCGTAATCGGCCTCTTCGACCACTTCGTCCTCGGCCGTGCCGGCTCCTGCTCCAGGGCCGCCCGACCCGTCGCCGCCCGCGCCGCCGTGCGTACCGCCGCCGTGCTGGGCCTGTGTGGCCTGATAGGCGGCTTCGGACAGCTTGTAAGCAGCTTCCTGAAGGGCTTCGCTGCGCCTCTTGATCAGGTTGATATCGTCGCCCTTGATGGCCTCTTCCAGATCACGCGCCGCGTTCTCGATGTCGCCGCGGGCGGCACCGTCGACCTTGTCGCCGAACTCCTTCAGCGATTTGCGCGTCGAGTACACCAGATTCTCAGCCTGGTTCTTGGCGTCGACCAGCTCCTTCTTCTTCTTGTCCTCTTCGGCGTGCAGTTCGGCGTCACGCACCATCTTCTTGATCTCGTCGTCAGTAAGACCGCTCGAACTCTTGATCTCGATCTTCTGCTCGTTACCCGTCGCCAGGTCTTTGGCCGACACGTGCACGATCCCGTTGGCATCGATGTCGAAGGTGACCTCGATCTGCGGGATGCCCCGCGGCGCCGGTGGGATGCCCATCAGCTGGAACTTGCCCAGGGTCTTGTTGTAAGCAGCCAGGTCGCGCTCACCTTGGAGCACGTGGATCTCGACCGATGTCTGCCCATCCTCTGCCGTGGAGAAGATCTCGCTCTTGCGGGTCGGGATGGTGGTATTGCGGTCGATGAGCCTGGTGAACACGCCACCCTTGGTCTCAATACCCAGGGAGAGCGGGGTCACGTCAAGAAGGATCACGTCCTTGACCTCGCCGGCCAGCACGCCACCCTGAATCGCCGCGCCCAAGGCCACTACTTCGTCCGGATTGATGCCTTTGTGCGGCTCCTTGCCGGTGAGCTGGCGCACTTTCTCAACCACAGCCGGCATGCGCGTCATACCGCCCACCAGGATGACCTGGTCGATGTCGCCCGGCTTGAGGCCGGCATCCTCCATGGCCCGCTTGGTGGGACCGACCACCCGGTCGAGCAGGTCGCGCGTCAGTTCCTCGAGCTTGGCCCGGGTGAGGGTCATCTCCAGGTGGAGCGGACCGCTCTGATCCATGGTGATGAACGGCTGGTTGATGGTGGTCTCGAGCACGGAGGAAAGCTCCACCTTGGCCTTTTCAGCCGCTTCATAGAGCCGCTGCAGGGCCTGCCGGTCCTTGCTCAGGTCGACGCCTTTCTCCCTGCGGAACTCGCTCACGATCCAGTCCAGGATGGCCTTGTCGAAATTGTCACCGCCCAAATGGGTGTCGCCGTTCGTGGACTTGACCTCGAACACACCGTCGCCCAACTCGAGGATGGACACGTCGAAGGTGCCGCCGCCCAGGTCGAAGACCAGGATCGTCTGTTCGTGCTCCTTGTCCAGTCCGTAGGCCAGGGAGGCCGCGGTAGGCTCGTTGACGATCCTCTTGACCTCCAGCCCGGCGATCAGGCCGGCATCCTTGGTAGCCTGCCGCTGGGCATCGTCGAAGTACGCCGGTACGGTTATGACCGCCTCGGTCACCTCGGTACCGAGGAAGGCTTCAGCGTCCCGCTTGAGCTTCTGCAGGATCTTCGCCGATATCTCCGGCGGCGAGAACAGCTCGTCTTTGACCTTGACACGAACATCACCGTTGGGACCTTCGACGACTTTGTAGGGGACGATCTTCATCTCTTCGGTCACTTGGTTAAACTTGCGCCCCATGAAGCGCTTGATGGAGAAGATCGTGTTCTCCGGGTTGGTGACCGCTTGGCGCTTGGCCACGGTACCGACCAGTTGTTCCCCTGTCTTGGTGAACGCCACGACCGACGGGGTGGTGCGCCCACCTTCGGCGTTGGGGATGATGGTCGGCTCGCCGCCCTCCAACACGGCCATGGCCGAGTTGGTGGTGCCCAGGTCGATACCGATGATCTTGCCCATTATTCTATTCCTCCACTACTCGAT
>JAJFUK010000103.1 GCA_021372435.1 Actinomycetes bacterium
CTCCGGCGGTAGAGGGTCTACGCCCCGCAGCTCCATAAGACCTCACAGGAGAGGCAAGGCAGATGCTCCAGCAGATGATTCAGTACGAACACGCGTTCTCACCCTTCCGTTTCGGCGACGTCGAACTGAAGAACCGGATCGTCACTCCCCCGATGCTGTCGTGCATGGCCACGCCTGATGGCTTTGTCACCCGGGAGATGATCGCGTTCTACCAGGCGTTCGCAAGGGGGGGCGCCGCCATGGTCAACATCGGCGACAGCGCGGTCGACGGTGAGTTCGGCCTTGGTCACCACATGCAGCTCAACCTAGGGCGCGACTCCGTCATCGGCGGGCTCAGCACTCTGGTGGAGGCGATACAGAAGTACGGCGCCGTCGCCTCCATCGAGGTCAATCACACGGGCATGCTGGGGCTCCCGAGCGTACTCGGCGGTAGGAGCCCGATCGGCCCCTCGCCGGTGATCATCGCGCACGACGCGGACTCGGCCCTGCCGGAGACTGATCGCGTGATCACGGTGACCGAGATGGATCAGGACCTCATCGACCGGGTGGTCGAGAACTTCGCCGCCGCCTGCCACCGCTGCCTGCGGGCCGGGTTCCGGACGGTGATGTTGCACGGCGGACACGGGAATCTGCTGGCCCAGTTCGCCTCTCCCCGCACCAACAAGAGGACCGACAAGTACGGTGGCAGCCTGCAGAACCGGGCTCGGTTCGCCATCCAGGTGCTGGAGGCGATCAGAAGTAGGGTCGGTGGGCGGCTGGCCCTGGAGTATCGCGTGAGCGCCGATGAGATCGCGGCCGACGGCATGCATCTAGACGAGACCATCCAGTTCCTCAGGTTGTTGGGGGATAGGATCGACCTCGTCAACGTATCGGTGGGCGGGATATTCGATCCCGCGTGCCTTGTTTCCATGGCGCAGCCTACCTACCTACCCCGTTGCTACAACGTGCACCGGGCGGAAGCGATCAAGAAGGCGCTGAGCGTGCCTGTAGCCGCGGTGGGCTCCATCAGGGACGTGGCCTCCGCCGAAGAGATCATCGCCGGCGGGAAGGCCGACATCGTGGCTATGGGACGCGCCCATCTGGCCGACCCCGAGATCGTGAACAAGACGCATCGCGGAGAAGCGGACGACGTACGGCCCTGTCTGCGCTGCAACCTGTGCGGTGAGCGGCCGGCGCGTTTCTTCCCGGTGCGCTGCGCGGTCAACCCGGTCGCCGGTAGGGAGGGCGAATACCGGTGTGTCCCTCCCCCCGACAAGAAGAAGAAGGTCGTGATCGTAGGCGGCGGACCCGCTGGGATGCAGGCCGCGCTCACCGCTTCTTCCCGAGGCCACCAAGTGACCTTGTTCGAAAAAGGCAGGACCCTCGGCGGTTCGCTGCGCTACGCGGCTGCGCCCGAGTTCAAGGCCGACATGCGCGAGTATCTCGACTGGCTTGTGAGGAAGACCCGGCAGTCTGCTGCTGAGATCAGGCTGGAGACTGATGCTACCGCCGCCGCCATCGAGGCGCTGCGTCCGGATGTGCTCATCCTGGCGGTGGGCGCAGAACCCATCGTCCCGGATATCCCCGGCAGCGACGGCCCGAATGTTGTCTGGGCGGGTGACGTGGACACGGGGACGGCCGGGACCGGTCACGCCGTACTGGTGGCGGGGGCGGGTCTGACCGGATGCGAGACGGCCCTGCACCTGGCGCAGCAGGGCAAGGCGGTGACCATCGTCGACATGCTGCCCGAGGAGGAGATCGCCGGGGATACCAGCGGCGCGGGAAGGATGGCGCTGCTCGCCCTGCTGAGACAGAACGGCGTGCAGATGAGGAGCGAGACGAGGCTCGTGGAGATCACCCCCACGGCGGGCGTGGTCATCGATCGGTCCGGCCGGCGGGACGAACTGCCCGCGGACTCGGTGGTCCTGGCGCTCGGCATGAAGTCCCGGTCCGAGGAGGCCCGCCCGCTCCTGGGGCTGGCCCCGGAGGCCTACACAATAGGCGATTGTAGGAGTCCGCGCGACCTGATGTCGGCCATACACGAAGGCTTCAGCGTGACGGCCGAACTCTAGGAACGAGCTGTGGGCGCGGCCCAAAGCGGCGGGCCTTTGATCGCGAAGCGACCGGCAAGGGCGGAGACACGGCATCCGTCGACGCGGTATCCTTTGTCGCCGATGCCTCGTGTCACGGAAGTTGCAAGGTGGTGAGCGATGTTCTATCCGGTCCCGCTCGATCTGAGCGATACGTCCCGCGTCCAACAGGCCACCGTGGTGCTGAACCCGGCGGCGTCCAAGCGCCTGCTGGGCAAGGCCGTGGCCGCCCTGCCGGCGGTCAAGCATGCCTATGCGAACGGCAGGCTGTCGGTCTCGACCAGTTCGACCAACGCCTATGTCCTGGAAGAGCTCACGGGAGAGAGGGTCGAAACCTACCGCTATTGCGTGGGCATGGTCGCCGCCGGCATGCTGACCTCCAGCCTGGTCGAGGACCGGGTGCCCCCCGGCTTCTTCGTCAAGGGCGAGAAGGTGCAGATGGAAGCCTTGGAGTTCTTCGACACCTTCGAGAAGGGTGACGTGGTCATCAAGGGCGCGAACGCGGTCGACCCGCAGGGGAACGCCGGGGTCCTCACCGGCAACAACCAGGGCGGGACGATCGGCGGCATCCTGAGCTTCCTATCCGTGCGGGGGATCCCTCTCATCATGCCGGTGGGGCTGGAGAAGTCCATCGCTTCCGTGACCGAGGCGGCCAACGGCTGGGGCCAGCTCACCCTGGCCAAGAGCATGGGGCTGACGGTGTGGCTGTATCCGGTGACCTCGGCCCTGGTGGTGACTGAGATCCAGGCCCTCGGCATCCTGGCCGGCGTCAAGGTCCGTCACGTGGCCGGCGGGGGCATCGCGGGAAGCGAGGGGGCCGTGGTCCTGCTGCTCGAGGGCTACGAGGACGATCTGAACAAGGCCTGGGATATCGTCCAGTCCGTCAAAGACGAGCCCCCGGTCGAAGTGCCCCGGCACAAGTTCAGCTGAACCGAAGGGGTGGCCGCGGCGGCGCCTGTGGTCGGCGGCGCCTCCACTGCGCCATCGACGAAGGCCGGGCGCAAGAGGGGCGCGGGTGACGCCGCTCCCTGCTATTCGACCGGGCCGGCGTCCGGAAGGGGCTCCAGCAGGGGAGTGCCCTTGACCCAACGTACCTCGCGCCGGCTGGTCCACAAGGTCGAACAGGCACCCCGTGCGTCAGTGCGGAGCACTTCTACGGTGAAGCGCTCCCGCTCCCGGAACAGTTCGCGCGGGACACGGAAGCTGAGGGCCGTCTCTGAGGCCGCACCGGGCGGCCAGTTGCTCTCGCGGCCTACAAACCCTCCGATGGTGTAACGGAATGTCACGCGACCGCTGTCGACTTCGCCCAGCGCCCGCACCGGTACGCGAACGAGCACGAATCCTTTGTCGTTCGAGATCCGGCAGGTCTCAGGCCCGTTCTCCTCGATCTTCATGATGGCCGTGCCGCCTCCCTGTCTTTGTCTCGCATATCGTACCAGGAGTAACGGTTCGCGACATGTCGCGGCATGTCCCAAGACCAACGCGGTCCCCGTGACAGGCTTGGTCGGTCTAGGGCGGCCCTGGTATCTTTGACAAAGAAACTCCAGGAGTAGGATCCTCCTTGACCAGGCAAAGCGTTACCAAAAGACTTAAGCGCCGTCGCCGGCGGCGCGTTCTCGCAGCAGTCTGCGCTGTCATCGCTGTGCTGCTACTCGGTCTGGCGATCGACTCCGCTCTCTACTACGGCAAGGTGCATGCCGGGGTGACCATAGCCGGCCATCACATGAGCGGTCTGACCCGCGATGAGGCCAAGGCCGCGCTCACCCGGCTGGTCGCCGACGCGGCCAAGAATCCGATCACGCTCACGAGCGGGGAGAGATCCTGGTCGGTGATGCCTGCCGACGTAGGGATCAAGATCGACGTGGCGCTCGCTGTGTCCCAAGCGATGGATGTGACGCGCGGCGGCAACTTCTTCGGCGATGGGTTCCGTCGCTTCATCCTCTACTTCACGGACGAAGACGTGCCTCTCAGGGGTACGGTCGACAGCGCCCTGATGGATGAGGTCATAGGCGGGATCGCCCAGGAGATCGACGTGCCTCCCGTCGATCCCGGTCTGACCATCGACGGCACCGAGATCAAACCCGTCGAGGGCAGGAAGGGGCGGGTCGTCGACCAGGATGTACTGCGCGAGGAGCTGAAGGCGCTGCTGTTCACGCTCCACGGCACCCAACTGGAGGTGCCCATGGTGGTGAAGGAGCCCGACCTGACGGTCGAGGACAACCGCCAGGCGGTGGTGCAGGCTGAGACCATGATCGCGGCTCCGGTGAAGCTCACCTTCGGTGATCTGACCTGGACCCTGACTTCTGAACAGATCGCCGAGTACATGGATTTCACCGCCGGGGAGGAGGACGGAGTCTCCACCTTGGTCCCGTATCTCTCGGCGGAAAGGATGAGCGGGCTGCTGGACAAGGTTGCGAAAGCGGTGGCCAAGGAGCCCGTCAACGCGACCTTCAAGGGCGACGGCACGAAGGCGTGGGTCGTCCCCGGCGTGAACGGCAGGGCGCTCGACCGGGCGAAGACGGCCGAGGCTTTGACCGCCGCGGCTTTGAAGGCGGCGGCCCGCACGGCCGAGGTGGTGGTGAAGGTCATCGAACCTGGTCGGACCACCGCGGAGGCCGAAGCCATGGGCGTCAGGGACGTCCTTGGCGAATTCACTACCGAGTGGGTGGGGACGGAGGACCGGCAGACCAACGTGCGCATCACGACCAAGTACGCCAGCAACGTCCTCCTGGCCCCCGGCGAGATCTATGACTTCGACAAGCAGATCGGCCCGCGGACCGAAGAACGCGGCTACAAGATGGCACCGGGCATCATCGCCGGCGAGCTCGAGGACCAACTCGGAGGCGGCATCTGCCAGGTGTCGACCACTCTGTTCAACGCCGCCTTTTTTGCCGGGCTCGAGATCCTTGAGCGCAAGAACCACTCCATCTTTATCGAGCACTATCCGAAAGGCCGCGATGCGACCGTCAGCGCCGGCGGCCCGAACCTACGCTTTCGCAACGACACCTCTCACTACATCCTGGTCCGAGGCGCGTCCGATGGCATCACCACCAAGTTCGTCATCTACGGGACCGATGAGGGCCGTACGGTCAGCTACACCACCAGTGAGTTCTACGACATCATCGAACGGACCGACGTGACCACTCCGAACACCTCGCTGCTGACCGGCACCACGCTCATCAACAGCCCCGGCCAGGAGGGGCGGTCCATCAAGGTGGTGCGTACGGTGAAGGCGAAGGACGGCTCGGTGCTCCACAAGGACACCTTCATCAGTATCTGGCACATGATGCCCCGGCAGATCGAGGTCGGCACCGCCACCACGACCACGACGACCATCGCGCTGCCAACCACGACCGAGCCGGGCGGCTCCGGCGCGACGCAGCCGGCCGGCCCGGTTAGCACGGAGTTCTAGAAGGCCGGGGGATTGCAGACCGACGTGGCGCGCCGCCCCGGCCGGCCGGGG
>JAJFUK010000052.1 GCA_021372435.1 Actinomycetes bacterium
GCTCCGCCGGGTCGGACTCGATCTAGCCCCCGGCCTGTCCGAAGCCGAGACGCGCATCCGCCTGGAGGGTCTCGCCGCCACAAACCGGCCGCTCGGTCCCTACTCGTTCCTCGGCGCAGGCTGTTATCAGCATTTCGTGCCGGCCGCGGTACGGGTCTTGACCTCACGCGGGGAGTTCGTCACCGCCTACACGCCCTACCAGCCCGAAGCGAGCCAGGGCACGCTGCAGAGTATCTTCGAGTTCCAGACCTGCATCTGCGAGCTCACCGGCCTGGAGGTGGCGAACGCCTCTCTCTACGACGGTCCCTCGGCCCTGGCGGAGGCCGCCTTCATGGGCCTGCGCCTGACACAGCGACAGGAGATCCTGGTGTCGGGCGGCGTGTTTCCCGAAGCCGCGCAGGTGGTGGAGACCTATGCGGCCGGTCCGGGGATCCCGGTCAGGCGCTTATCCCTCGACCCGGTCTCAGGCGCGACCGACCCGACCGGGTCGGAGGTCTCCCCGCAGGTAGGCGTGGTGCTTGTGCAGCAACCGAACTGCCTGGGTGTGGTGGAAGACCTCAGGGCGCTCGCCGACGCCGCCCATGCCGCCGGCACGTTGCTGGTGGTGTCGACCGACCCGTCCACCCTCGGGATCCTGGAGGCCCCGGGGAGGCTGGGAGCCGACATCGTGGTGGGCGACGCGCAGGTGTTCGGCAACGCCCCGTCCTTCGGCGGACCCTCCGTGGGATTTCTGGCCTGTGCGGCCGACCATGTGCGCCAGATCCCCGGTCGCCTGGTGGGGCAGACGATCGATCTCGACGGACGCATCTGCTACACCCTCACCCTGCAGGCCCGCGAACAGCATATCCGCCGGGCGAAGGCCACCTCCAACATCTGCTCCAACGAGGCGTTGAACGCTCTGGCCGCGACCATCCACCTCGCCCTTCTCGGTCCCCAGGGTCTGCGCGAGCGCGGGGAGATCTGCCTACGGCGCGCCCATCACCTGCATGACGCCTTGTGCGCTCTTCCGGGCGTGCGGTCCTTTGTCACCGGGCCGTTCTTCTCCGAGTTCGCGCTCGCGTTGCCCTGCACCGCCGAGGACTTCGCCCAGGCCATGCGGGCCCGTGGGATAGACCCCGGCGTGCCGCTGCTCCGTATCGAACGGGGGGCCCGTCCCCTCTTCGACGCGGGGACGACCGGCGCCCGGGCGGCCGCCGGTCTGGCGGTCGCCGGCGGCGCCCTGGGTCCCGGAACGACACCCACCGCCGACGGCATCCTGGTGGCCGTCACCGAGGTGAACCCCCCGGAGGCGCTCGAAGCGTACCTGGCCGCTGCTCGAGACGTCCTCGCCCTCCCGGCCGGCCCAGCCGGAGAAGGACTGCCATGAGCGGAGCGGGCCCTGAGTCTCTCATCTTCGAGAAAAGCCTGCCCGGCCACCGGGGGGCCGACTTCCCCGCGGCCGGGGTTGCCCCGACGGCCTGCGGCGACCGCGCGGCCGCGCTCGGGGTACCCGCGGACGACGTCGCCCTGCTCCTGCCGGGAGTCGCCCTCCGGGAAGAGCCACCCCGGCTGCCGGAGGTGGCGGAGCTCCAGGTAGTGCGCCACTATACCCGCTTGTCGCAACTGAACTACTCCGTCGATACAGGCTTCTATCCCCTGGGGTCGTGCACCATGAAGTACAACCCGAAGCTCCACGACGAGATGGCGGCCCTGCCGGGGTTCGCCGCCCTGCACCCCTATCAGGCGGAGGACGAGGTCCAGGGGCTCCTTTGCCTGCTCTACGAGCTCGAGCAGGCCCTTGTCGAGATCACCGGGCTCAAGCGGGCCAGTCTCCAGCCCGCGGCCGGGGCCCACGGCGAGCTGGCCGGCATCCTCATGATCAAGGCCTATCACCGCGACCACGGCGGCGCCGGGCGCGACACGGTAATCGTCCCCGACTCCGCCCACGGAACCAACCTTGCCTCTGCCGCGATGGCCGGCTACCGCGTCATCGAGATCCCCAGCTCGACCCGAGGTCTCATCGATCTCGCCGCTCTACGAGCCGGTCTTTCCGAGCGGACCGCCGCCCTCATGCTCACCAATCCCAATACCCTCGGCCTTTTCGAGGAGGACATCCTCGAGATCTCGAGCCTGGCCCACGAAGCCGGCGCCCTCTGCTACTACGACGGCGCCAACCTGAACGCCGTCATGGGCAAGGCGCGCCCGGGCGACATGGGCATGGATGTCGTCCACCTCAACCTCCACAAGACCTTCTCCACGCCCCACGGAGGCGGCGGACCGGGAGCGGGTCCGGTGGTGGCCGGCGCCAAACTGGAGCCGTACCTGCCCGTGCCGCTCGTCCGGCGGTCGGAGCCCGACGGGACCTTTGGGTTCGACTACGACCGTCCGCTCAGCATCGGTCGTGTCAAAGGCTTCTACGGCAATGTAGGCGTGATGGTGCGCGCGTTCGCCTATATCCTGCGGATGGGGTCGGACGGTCTGACCCGGGCCGGCGAAGATGCCGTCCTCAACGCGAACTACCTGCGCGTGCGCCTACGGGACTGGTACGACGTGCCCTATGACGGGCCCTGCATGCACGAATTCGTGATGTCGGCCGCCAAACAGGCCCGGCAGGGCTGCACCGCCCGGGATATAGCCAAACGTCTGCTGGATTTCGGCATCCACCCGCCTACGGTCTACTTCCCCCTCATCGTCTCCGAGGCGCTCATGGTCGAGCCCACCGAGACCGAAGATATCCTCTCTCTCGACCGCTTCGTCGAGGTGATGGAGCAGATCGACCGGGAGATATGCAGCGATCCCGAGACCGTGCGTCAGGCTCCCCACACCACACCGGTCAGACGGCCCGACGAGACGCAGGCGGCGCGCCATCCAGTGCTCCGCTGGTCCCCGCAACCCTGAGGCCGCCGTCCCGGGCGACCATCTCAGGCCCTCGGAAACGGCCGCTCACGCCCGCGGAGCGGCTTGAAAACCGTGCGCAGGGTTTAGCATGCCCCCCTGCGGGTAGAAGTACGGGCGTTCAACGAAAACGACCTCTTCGGAGCCAATGGAACTACAGGTGGCCAGTCTCAAGGGGGTCCCCCTCCTCGAGCTGCAGGGAGATATCGACCACAGCAACTGCGGAGCCGTGGAGACGGCGCTCAGCGAGATCCTCAATGACGGTGCTCAGGTCGTCCTTCTCGACTTCAGCCGGGTCACGTATCTTGACAGCGGCGGCATCTGCGTACTCTTGTCCGGGTGTCGCCGTGCGCGCGACAGCGGTTGGCTGGGAGTGATCGATCCCAACCAGAACGTCCGGCGTCTGCTCGAGATCGTCGGCCTTCTTGTCGACCCCGGCTTCCGGGTGTTCGACGACCGGCCCGCCGCGGAGGCCGCGCTATCGGGGGCGCTCTCCCAGGAGGAAGAAACATGACGGCCTCCCTGCCCCCGGAGATCCATCGAGCCATCAAGGTCGGGGCAAGCACCGCCTGCCTCGCGGAGATCCGAAGGTTCGTGGAAGAAGTAGGGGTCGAGGTCGCTCTCGATCTGGAACGCATCTTCGACCTCAAGGTGGCGGTATCCGAAGCCTGCGCCAACGCCGTGGAGCACGCCGGATGCGACGCGATGTCGCTGGACGTGTGCGCGCGCCTTCAGGCCCGGCGTCTGACCTTCACCGTCACCGATACCGGCCTGTTCCGTCCCCCTTCACCACGTTGGGATCGAGTGTCCAGTCGAGGGTTGGGGTTGCCGTTGATGGTCGCCCTCATGGACGAGGTGACCTTCGTCCGCACGCCGGGGGGTGGCACCGCGGTGAGCCTCTCGGTGCTACTCGACCGGGATATGTCCCCGCCGGCCTGACCGACGGGACTTCCGGGCGGCAGGGTCCGCGCGCCGTCTCACGCACCGGCGCGGACGCGGATCAGAGGGACCGCCCTAGGCACCGGCGTGGACGCGGATCAGAGGGCCCGCCGCCTCACGCACCGTCCCTATGATGGCCGCGGCAGGCGTCCGTCGCTCGGTCAAAGCCCGCACGACAAGTCCGGCCGCCTCCGGCGGCACGGCTAGGAGAAGCCCCCCGGAGGTCTGCGCATCGGCGCAGAGCAGTCGCTGCCACGACCCAAGCGGCTCGTCGAACTCCGTCCAGGCCTGGACGTATTCCAGGTTCCGCTCGGTGCCCCCGGGGACGACGCCCTGCTGCGCCAGCGCGGGGGCTTCCGGAAGCAGGGGAAGACGGTCGAACCACACATCGGCCCCGACTCCACCGGCCCTGCACATCTCGGTCAGATGGCCCAGCAGGCCGAAACCGCTCACATCGGTGAGCGCCCTCACTCCGTAGGCGCGTGCCACCTCGGCGGCATCGCGGTTGAGAGCAGCCATCGAAGCGGTGGCGGCCGCGATCACGGGTGCCGGGAGCGGGCCTCTCTTGATGGCGGTGGCGACGATCCCCGTGCCCAGCGGCTTGGTCAGCACCAGTACGTCGCCGGGTTGAGCCGCCGCGTTGGTGAGCTCCTCGCCCGGCCGGACGATGCCGGTCACCGCCAGTCCGTACTTGGGCTCCGGGTCGTCGATGGTATGGCCCCCCACGATGGTCGCGCCCGCCAAGGCCGCGGTATCGGCTCCGCCCCTCAAGATGCGGCCGAGGTACTCCAGAGGCAGCACACCCGAAGGGAAGCATACGATGTTGAGCGCGGTCAGCGGCCGGCCACCCATGGCATAGACATCGGAGAGCGCGTTGGCGGCGGCGATCCGCCCGAAGTCGTACGGGTCGTCGACCACGGGGGTGAAGAAGTCGACCGTCTGCACCAGCGCGACGTCGTCGCTCAGCCGGTAGACGGCGGCGTCGTCGAGCGTGTCGGTCCCTGCCAGGAGAGCGGGATCGGCGACCCGCGGCAGCATGGCTATGACCCGCCCCAAGTCCTTGGGGCCCAGCTTGCACGCTCAGCCGGAGCCGTGGGACAGCGTCGTCAGCCTAGGAACGTCGCTCACCGACCAACACCTCCTTCCTGGGCCTCCGGGTAGTGATCTCCTCTGACGGCGGCGTGCCCCCTGAGGCGGGCGGGGCGCGCCGCCCGCCTCAAGAGACTTCTAAAGACAGTACCAGACCGGCCGCGCCGCGGCCACCATCCGGAGGCTTCCCCCGCGGCCCGTGTTGTCGGCGCCCGGCCGTCGGGCACTGTTGACAAGTATGTGCTGTTGCAATAGATTCGCAATCAGCA
>JAJFUK010000082.1 GCA_021372435.1 Actinomycetes bacterium
GATCCTGGCCATGGCCCTCAACTGCGACGCCGGGCAGGGCAAGGCTACGCCGGCGCCGGACGGCACCTGCCCTCACTGTGTGGCCATCCGCCGGGGCAGCTCCCTCGATGTGGTCGAGATGGACGCGGCCTCGAACCGGGGTATCGACGACATCCGCGATCTGCGCGACAAGGTGCGCTTCTCTCCGGTCGAGGGGCGGATGAAGGTCTACATCATCGACGAGGTCCATATGTTGACCCCGGAGGCCTTTAACGCTCTACTCAAGACCCTCGAGGAACCCCCAGCCCATGCCGTCTTCGTGCTGGCTACCACCGAACCGCACAAGGTCCCCGCCACCATCCTCTCCCGCTGCCAGCGCTTCGATTTCCGGCGCCCATCGATCAGGGAGGTGGTCGACGTGCTGGCGAGAGTCGCCGCCCAGGAAGGTATCGACGTGGCCGAGACCTCGCTCACGGTGATCGCCCGGGCGGCAGCGGGGAGTTTTCGCGATGCCATCGGCATCCTCGATCAATTGGCGACGTATTCCGGGGGCAAGATCTCTCTGCAGGAAACCCTCGACATCCTGGGGGTCGTCAGACACGACCTCCTGTTCGAGATCGTCGACCTCGTACAGGAGCAGGATGCCCGAAGCGCCTTGCTCTTCGTCGAGCGGCTCAGCCAGGCCGGGACCGACTACACTCAGTTCATCAAGGATGTTCTGGGCCATCTCCGCGACCTCTACGTGATCAGACACACCGAGGAGATGCCGGCCAGCATCGCTGCCACCGAGGAGCAGTTGGAGAGCCTGCGCAGCCAGGCCGGCCGGATGCCCGTGGCGCGTACCCTCACCTTCATCGATCTGCTCGGCGAGGCGCTCCGCTCCATACGCCAGGGATCCGACCCGCGGTTGGAGCTGGAACTGGTGCTGATGAAGATGACCGCGCTGGGGGCAGGGGGACCGGCGGCCGCCGGTCCCGCCGGAGCGGCGGGGGCCGCCGTCCGCGCAGCGACGGCGCCGTCCGCGCAACGGGAACCCGTCGCGGTGCGCGGCGTGCCGTCTCCCGCCGGACAGGCTTCCGGGCCTGCGGAGGCACCGGTGACCCCTCAGGCGCCGGTCGCCGAAGCGCCGGGGAGCCCGGCGTCGACGCCGGCGACCGCCGCCCCGCCAAGCACGTCGTCGGTGACGATGCCGCCGGCGCACCCGGCGTCCGCGGGTGCGACCGTGGTTCCCGATATCGACCATCTGAGACGGGCGTGGCCGCTCGTGCTCGAGGCCGTGAAGAAACGGGCGCTCGGCCTTCCCGCGGTGCTGGCAGAGGGACGGCCCGATACTCTTGACGGCAACCTACTGGTCATCAAGTTTCCGGCAGGTCATGCGTTCCAGGCGAACCAGGTGGCCCGCGGCGACAATCCCCGCCTCATCGCGGAGGCCCTGCTGGAGGTGACCGGGACGGAGTTGCGGGTCACGACGAAACTCGCGCCCGAACCCGTCCTCGAGACGGCCGCCCCGGATGAAGATGCTAGAATCCTGAGCAAGGATGAGTTGCTCCGCGTGCTGACGCAGGAGTTCGACGCCCGGTTCATCGACGAGGGGCCCACGCGCTAGACCGGCCGAGGAGACACCGTGAACCCGAACTACCAGAAGATGATGAAGCAGGTCCAGAAGATGCAGGCCGACATGGCCAAGGTGCAGGATGATCTTGCCAATGAGACGGTCGAGGCCTCCGCGGGTGGAGGAATGGTCACGGTCCAAGTCAGTGGCGCCCTCGAGATCAAGGGCATCAAGATCGACCCCACGGCGGTCGATCCCGAGGATGTCGAGATGCTCGAAGACATGATCATGGCCGCCGCCAACGAGGCTCTTCGCTCCGCTCAGGAATTGGCCAACAAGAAGTTGGGCGGCATCACGGCGGGTCTCAACATACCCGGTCTGCCGTTCTGACCGGCGCCACCGGCCGTCCCGACCGCGCATCTCGGCCGTCGTAGCACGCCGACTCACATGTTCAGTCCCACCGTACAGAAGCTCATCGACGAGCTCTCCAAGCTACCCGGGGTAGGACCGAAGACCGCCCAACGCTTGACCTTCCACCTGCTGAAGCTCCCCCCGGAGGACGTGCTGCCTCTGGCGCAGGCTCTCATCGACGTCAAAGAGACCGTGCGCTTCTGCAGCCGTTGCTTCAACCTAACCGAACAGGAGCTGTGCTCCATCTGCCTCGACGCCGGGCGCGATCAGACGACCATCTGCGTGGTCGAGGAACCAGGCGACCTCATCAGTGTGGAGCGTACGCATGAGTATCGGGGCCTTTATCACGTCTTGGGCGGCGCGCTTTCGCCACTCGACGGAATCGGTCCTGAGGATCTGCACCTGGCCGAGCTTTTCGATAGGGTGGGCGCGGGTGACGTGCATGAAGTCATCGTGGCAACCAATCCCAACATGGCCGGCGAGGCCACCGCTCTCTACATCGCCGAAGAACTCCGCCCCTTGACCTCCGCCGGGACGTTGCGCGTCACCAGGCCCGCGGCGGGCCTGCCCATGGGCGGCGACCTCGAATACGCAGACGAGGTCACGCTCGGCCGGGCGTTCACCGGCCGGCGCGAGCTGTAGCGGCCGGCGCGAGCTGTAGCGGCCGGCGCGGACCGTACGGCGCATCCCAGGCCGACATCCTCAATCGCGCTCCGAGAAATCGGATAAAATCGATCGCTCGCGCAAAACGACCCAAGTGGAGCACTGATCCAGGTGGCGGACGAACCTCAGACCCAGCGCAGCCAACCACCCGTGCCCGAGGACGCGCTTGGTTCCCAATACGTCGTGCTCGGCGGACCAGAGCGCAAAGCCGAGCGTACGAACATCATCGTGATGAAGTTCGGGGGGACATCGGTGGCGGACGCCACCTGCATGAAGCGCGTCGCCAACCGGATAGTCGAAGCCCGCAAAGCGGGGCATCCCGTGGTCGCGGTGGTCTCGGCCCGGGGGGACACGACCGACGAGCTCATCGACATGGCCCATCAGATCTCGGAGAACCCGCCGGCCCGTGAGATGGACATGCTGCTTTCAACGGGGGAACGCATCTCAGCCGCCCTGGTGGCCATGGCCATCCACGAGCTCGGCTACGACGCCATCTCGCTCACCGGCTCTCAGGCCGGTATCGTGACCGACACGGTGCACACCAGGGCGAAGATCCTCGATATCCGGCCGCATCGCATCTTCAAGGCCCTTGACGAAGGCAAGATCGTCCTCGTGGCCGGATTCCAGGGAGTCTCGACCGCGCAGGACGTGACGACTCTCGGACGGGGCGGCTCGGACACCACCGCCGTCGCCTTAGCGGCGGCGCTGGGAGCCGAGGCCTGCGTGATCTTCACCGACGTGGACGGCGTCTACACGACCGATCCCCGCGTCGTCCCCGAAGCCCGCAAGCTGGACTTTATCTCCAACGACGAGATGCTGGAGCTCACCGCCAGCGGCGCCAAGGTCATGATGTTGCGAAGCATAGAGGTGGCCCGTCGCTTCGCCGTGCCCCTGTGGGTGCGCTCCAGCTTTACCGATGCCCCCGGAACTCTCATAGGACAGGAAGAGAAAGGCATGGAACAAGCCATCGTCTCCGGTGTGACCTACGCCCTCGACGACGCCAAAGTCACCGTTCATGACCTGCCGGACAAGGTGGGAGTGGCCGCGAGAGTATTCACCGCGCTGGCCCGGGCGAACGTCAATGTCGACGTGATCATCCAGAACGTCTCCGCGGGCGGCGCCGCCGACATCTCCTTCACGGCAGCCGAGGCCGATCTGCCCAAGATCTCCACCGTCCTTACCGGGCTGCAACAGGAGCTCGGCTTCTCCTCGTTCGACCTTGACAAGGAAGTAGCCAAGGTCACTCTGGTGGGGGCCGGCATGAAGACCTATCCGGGCATCGCCGCCAAGATGTTCGAGGTGCTCGCGGAGAACAACATCAACATTGAGATGATCTCGACCAGCTCGATCAAGATCAGTTGCGTCATACGGAAGGCGCAGGCGGAGACCGCGGTCAGGGCCCTCCACGCCGCATTCAAGCTTCACGACGGCATGGTAAGCCGCGAGGAGGTCTTCAGCTAAAGGCCGGCAGACTGACGATGAACTTGGCCCCCCGGCCTGGTGCACTGTCTGCACCTTTGGATTACTACATCGGACGAGTCCGGGCTCGGACGAGCTCAGGCGAGCATACCGGACTACGCTGGACTGTGGGACCGTCGAATACGTTTCAACCGGGCGGACTCGTGTGGGGGTGACATGGAGGGCATCGTCGTCCAAGGGCTCCGGAAGCAGTTCGACCCGCCCCGCGGGCCCGTAGCAGCTGATGATCTCTCTTTCGACATCCGAGAGGGCGAGATCTTCAGCCTTCTGGGACCTAACGGTGCCGGCAAGACCACCACGATCTCCATGCTGTCCTGCCTGCTCCGACCCGATGTGGGAGATGCGCGGGTGGGAGGTTTCTCGGTCACCCGCGAGCCCGGGAAGGTCAAAGAGCTCATCGGCGTGGTGCCCCAGGATGTCGCCCTGTACGAGGATCTGACCGGCCGCGAGAACCTGCTCTTCTGGGGCCGCATGTACGGCCTGAAGGGACCACGGTTGACCCAGCGGGTCGATGAGGTCCTCGAGTTGATCGGCCTCGTCGATAGGCAGAAAGACCGCCTCGGGAAGTACTCCGGCGGCATGAAGCGCCGCGTCAACATCGGCGCCGCCCTGTTGCACAACCCGCGCTTCCTCTATCTGGACGAACCTACGGTAGGCATCGACCCGCAAAGCCGCCGCTCGATACTCGACGGCGTGAAGGACTTCAAGGCCGCCGGGGTCACGGTGCTGTACACCACGCACTACATGGAAGAAGCCCAGGAGTTGTCCGACCGCATCGGGATCCTGGACAAAGGCAAGATGATCGCACTGGGGACGAAGGACGAACTGGTCCACTTGGTCGGCGAACACACCCGCATCGAAGTCACTCTGGACAGGGAGGCTCAGAGCCTGGCTGCGCAGTGGCGTGATCTGCCCCGTGTCTTGGATGTCTCCGAACCGGAGGATGGGCGGCTGTGGTTGCTTGCGGAAGATGCCAACACCCTCATGCCCCGCCTCTTTGAGGGCGCTCGGGCCGCGGGCGCCCGCATCACCGAGATCAACCTGGCCGAACCGAACCTGGAGACGGTCTTCCTGCATCTCACCGGCCGCGCCCTACGCGACTGAAAGACGGCCGGCTGCCGATGATGCGGGCGCTCACGATCGCTTGGAAGGACTTCCGGCATGTCTATCGCGACCTCGCCGGCCTGGCCATGATGTTCGTCGCCCCGTTGCTCATGGCGGCGGCGCTGGGGGCCGCCTTCGGCTCAGGGGACAACTTCTCGGTCACGGCGGTGAAGACCGTGGTGGTCGACCAGGACGCCGGCGCCGGGGCGGGCACGCCCGCCGCCGGCGCCACCCTCACGGCCGCGCTCACGGACCCCGGCATGACCGACCTGCTGGCGGTCACCCGGCTGGAGTCTTCCGAGACCGCCCGCGCTGCGGTAGACGAGGGCGACGCGGCGGTGGCCGTCATCATCCCCCCGGGACTCTCGGCGGCCGTGATGGGGAGCGCCTCTCCGGGTACCGGCTCCGCGGCGGCCGAGGTCGAGATCTACAAAGACCCGGCATTGAACGTGGGTCCCTCCATCGTGGCGGCAGTGGTGGAGTCGGCGACCCAGTCGCTCAATGGAGCGCGGGCGGCCGCCACGGCGGCCGCCCGCCTGGCGATGTCGTCGAGCGTGACCGAGCCCGCCGTCCTTGACGAGGTGGCCTCCGAGGCCGCCGGGGTTTTCGCCCGCGCGGCCCGGGCAGAAGCGCCGGTCATTCTTCAAGAGCGCAACCCGCTGATCGAGGGGGTCGACACTGAGAAGCGCCCGAACGTGGCCAGCCAGGTACTCGTGGGCATGATGCTCTTCTTCATGCTCTTCGGCGCCGCCACGCCGGCGCGGAGTATCCTCGACGAGCACCGCAACGGCACGCTTCCCCGCCTCTTCACCACTCCCACCCGACGGAGCGTGATCCTCGGCGGCAAGTACATCTCGGTCTTCCTGGTGGTTCTCATCCAGGCGGTTGTCCTTCTCGTGGCGGGCCGGTTCCTCCTGGGAGCCGATTGGGGTGAGCCGGGGCCCGTAGCCGTGCTGACTCTGGTCAGCGCGCTCGTGGCGGCCTCTCTAGGGCTTGTCACCGTGTCCTTCGCCAAGACTCCCGGCCAAGCGGGCGCGGTCAGCTCGGCTGTTTTCGTGTTCCTCGGATTGATCAGCGGCAACTTCGCGGGAACGGCGAGCATTGGAGGAGCGTTCGCCGTGGTCCGGCGGTTCAGCCCGGTCGGATGGCTGATGGAAGGCTGGAGCAACGTCCTGTTCGGAGGGTCTTGGGGGAACATCGCTCTTCAGTCGGGGGCCGCGCTGGCCTTCACCCTGGTGTGCTTCGGCATCGCCACCTTCTTGTTCCGGCGGCGCTACGCATGAGGCGCGTGTGGGACATAGCCATGAAGGAGTTACTTCAGAACCGGCGGGATTGGTTGGCGCCGCTTTTCACCCTGGTGCTACCTGCCGTCTTCACGGCGTTCCTGGGTCTGCTCATCCCCAGCGCCGACGAGGGGGAGAGTCGCCTTCCCCTGGCGCTGGCCGACGCCGATGGGAGTCCGGCCGCCGTCCGGCTGGTCGAGGGATTGCGCGAAACACCTCTTCTCCGGCTGGAGCCGATGACTGCATCCGAGGTCGACGGCGCCGTCCAGGACCAGAAGGTAGCCGCCGCGCTCATCATCCCCGAGGGATTCGGCGCCGCTGTGGAAGCCGGCCAACCGGCGGCCCTCACCTTCGTCGGCGTCCAGACCTCCAGCGGAGCCCAATCGGTCCGGCAGGCGGTGTGGAGCGTCCTCTCCGGATTCAACACGGCGACCCTTGCCGCCAAGGCGGCGGCCGGGCAGGTGGCGGCCGAGACCGGCCGTCCTCTGGACGATACGCTACTCGGGTCCGCCCGCTCGCTGGTCGAGGCCTCGCTCGCCGCCCCCGCGGCGACCGTGCGGGTAACCGATGCCCGCGGCTCCGCGACGCTCGACGCAGGAAGCTTCGACCAATCGTCGACAGGCTCGCTCGTGAACTGGGTGTTCTTCAGCCTTCTCGGAGTCACCGCCAACACGGTCTGGGAGAGAAGCCGGGGGCTGCTGCGCCGTATGACCGCCGCGGGGGTGCGGGGTAGCCAGATCATCGGCGGCAAGATGCTGGCCATGGTCATCCTCAGCTTCGTGCAGCAGCTCTTGTTGGTGCTCTTGGGTCAGTTCGCCTTCGGGGTGGACTACTTCAGCAGTCCCGTCGCCCTTCTCGTGACCATGGTCTCCATCTCGATGCTGGCGGCGGCCTTCGGCCTTCTGATCACATCGCTCTTCCGTTCGGAGCAGGCCGTGATAGCCACCATCATCATCACGGCCCTATTGCTGGCCGCCCTGGGCGGGGCGTGGTTCCCCCTCGAGATCACCGGCGCCGGCTTCTCCCGGGTGGCTCATGTCCTGCCCTCCGCCTGGCTGATGGATTCGCTGCACGGCATAACCCTGCAGGCGTGGGGAGTGGGCGACATCCTTCGACCGATGGCGGTGGTCTGGATGTGGGTGGTCGGCCTCCTCGCCATCGCTGTATGGCGCTTCCGCCCCGACTGAGCGGAGCGCGCGCCTGTCATGGCGAAGGCCGGCGCGCACACCCGGCCCAGGGTGTGTGTGAAATCGGATTCCTGGGAACTCCTACGCAGTAGCAGCGGGAGACCCACAAGGGGACCGGCGTCCCGCACCGGCATCCACTGGTTTGAACAGCCGCCGAGGACCACCGAGCACGAACAGTGAAGGGGGGTCATATCCTGTGAACGGACCCGAGCATCCTGCAAAGCTGTTCACGCCCATCACCATCCGGGGCGTGACCATCAAAAACAGGGTGGTCTTTCTGCCGCACCTGACGCTGTACGCAAGGGCCGATCATAGGCCCAGCCGGCGTGATGCGTACTACTACCGCGAGAGGGCGCGCGGCGGCGCCGGACTGGTCGTTGTTCCCAGCATGATCGTCGGATCCAGCGGTTCGTACATCAACACCATCCACGCCTTCGACCCAAAGAGCATCCCGGGACTGCGCAGGATCGTGGACGGCGTGCACGATAACGGCGCGAAGATCTTCGGTCAGCTGACCCACATGGGCAATCAGACGAGAAGCGTGGAGATCTTCCAGCCGCTTGTCGCCCCGTCCAACGTCCCCGATCTGACGGTCGGCGAGGTGCCCCGGCCGCTGACGGTCCAGGAGATCCGTGAGCTGGTCGCCTCCTTCGCGGCCTCAGCGGCAAACCTGGTCGAAGCCGGCTTCGACGGCGTGGAGATCAAGGTCGCCCACGACGGCATCCTCGGGCAGTTCCTGTCGCTCCTGAAGAACGTCCGGACGGATGAGTATGGCGGTTCCCTGGAGAACCACTGCCGGGTCGTCGTCGAGGTCCTGCAGGCCATCCGGAAGAACATCGGCGACCGGCCCCTCGGCGTCCGCCTGGGCATCAACAGATACGTGCGCGGCGACTACGGCGTCGACGAAGCGGTCGAGTACGCCAAGATGGTCGCCCGGGTCGCCGACTACATCAGTACCGACTCAGGCACCTGGGAGAGCATCGATTGGCTCGTAGCCCCGATGACCACTCCACAGGGGTTCCTGCTGGACGATGTGGCCCGCATCAAGAACGCGGTGGACGTCGTGGTCATCGGCCACGGGCGGGTCGTGTGGCCGGCCATGGCCGAGGAGGCCCTAGAAAAGGGCGTCTGCGACCTGGTCGGTTTCGCGCGGGGAATGATCGCAGACCCTTATTGGGCGAAGAAGGCCCAAGAGGGGCGTTTCGATGAGATCCGGGGCTGCATCGGATGCAACCAGAAGTGTATGGGGAGACTCCTCCAGAATCTGCCGATCACCTGTGTCCAGAACCCCACCTCGGGCCACGAGTACGAGTATGGGGAAGACGTCCTGTACAAGAGGACGCTCGCTCCCAAGAAGGTCGTCATCGT
>JAJFUK010000083.1 GCA_021372435.1 Actinomycetes bacterium
CTCGACGCGCCGTTCGCTCAGCGGGCGAAAGTCAGCGTCTACGAAGACGGTCGATGAGCAGGGTGATGATCCACACCAAGAACAGAGCCAGCGCGATCCAGAACAGCCATTTGACCACGAAGCCGAGACCGAACACGACTATGACCACGATGATCAAGAAGATCAGAAACCAGTTCATGCGGCTCTCCTTTGTCTCCCTGCGGGCTTCCTGTGAGTTGGGTCAGTACCCTGTGCGGGGCCTACTTCCGGTCGTGACCTTGATCCGGTCTCTCCAGGCTCCGCAGGCCCTGATCCTGCTTATACCTGCGATCATCGAAGGCCAAACCGGGCAGAGGCTTCGCGGAGCTGCCGCTCAGACGCGGGCTAGAACGCCTTCAGCGGATGGGCCGCTAGGATCTTCTCCACCTCTTCATAGCCCGTGGGAAAGGCGTAGTTGTATCGGGCGGGCAGCGCGAACACGTAGGTGGCGTTGTGACCCAGCTCGGTCGGGGGTATGGGAGCGGCTCCCACGCTGAGCCTTTCTTGCTGGACTAGAGCCCACTGGGCCGTCGTGAAGATCATGATTGGGATGTCCTGCCGAGGATCAGTCGCCGTCCATTCAGGGTGCCGGATGAGGATCTTCGGGCCGTGCGGCGCAGTGCTGCCTGAAGCCGTCTCAGCCGTATCCACGGGAACACCTTCCCATTGCTCGATCACGATCGAGTACCCGGCCCAGCTCTCGGGCAGGGAGAAGCTGAATCCGTAGTCGGTGTTCCGGTACTGCAGCGTCGCCGCTCCCCTGGAAGTGCTCGAAGTGGGGGCCGCCGAGCTTGAGGTCGACGACACCGCCGAGGTAGAGCTCGGCGCCTCAGCCGTCGTGGCAGGCGAACCTGTTTCGTACGACGGCTGGACGGGTATCTGATCTACTGCCTGGGACCCACAACCCGCGAGCCCAAGCGGTGCGCCGAGAAGGGCGATGCCGACGAGGGCCGCTACAACCCAACAGAGTCTCTGCCTCAACTTTGTCCTCCTGCCGATGGTTTCTGCCGGTCAGGGCCTTTGACGGTGCATCCTACCGCTCGGCTCCCTTTCGTTCGGCTCCCGTCCGCGCTGTGTCGGGCCTCGTCGGAGACCGGGGTGGCCCCTTGCTGTGGGTTGAGTCTGCCACCAAGATGGCACCAAGACCTACTCGGCCGGCTCCTTGAGCAGACCCGCACACTCGTCATGAAGCACGGGCGCGTCGTGGCGGGCGATGAGCCAGACCACAGTGTCGTCGACCTCCGAATACTGGTGAGTGAGCTGGTTCCGGAAGTCGACGATACGACGGGCATGGGTGATTCGCGCGAAGAGTTCCGGGGACAGGCGAGAAAGGACGGCCATCGCTTCGCCGACGATGATGAACTCACGCTCAACTGCCGACCGCACCAGCCTGTTGGCGCTGTAGGAGGCGAGATCCATGCCTGCCAGGGCCTGCTCGATGGCCTCACAGGCTTCGATCACGTCGCTCAGGTATGCGCGTGTGTCACGCTGCATAAAGAAGCTGCTTCTCTCGATCGATGGCACGGGCAATGTAAGGGTTCTTCACGGCTCCGACCATCACGAGGTCCACGTTGCCCAGGAGGCTGCGCAACTCGTCCAGCAGACCAAAGTAGGAGTCGACCAGCGTGTAGGACTCATCGGGCGGGAACTCCACGAGCAGATCGATGTCGCTATCTCCCGGTTGGAAGTCGTCGCGCAGGGACGAGCCGAAGACGTACAAGCGAACGACGCCGTACCGTTGACACGCACGGACCAGGCCCTGCCGATTCTCCTCGAGTTCTCTGATCATGATGCCACCTCCTGATCTTCATGGTAGCGGCAAGTGGTACGAGGCGCCAAGGGTGGTCGGACCTGCATCTACCGCGGTATCGACTGAGAAACCGCGGTAGGAGCCTCGACCCGAGGATCGTCATGACGTCTAATGGTAGTCCGCGATCTCAAAGGGTCATGAGGTACTATCAGGAGGATTGTGGTTGACAGTGTGGCCGACAGCTCCGTACGTGGTCTCGAGCCGGGACGGAGGATCTAGTTCCGCCGCGTTACCGATTCTAGAGAAGGGCCAGACCCATGAAGCTGACCGAAGTTCTGAAGTCAAGAATGAGCTTCTCGTTCGAGGTATTTCCGCCCAAGACCGACTCGGGCATGGAGAAGCTTAGGGAAGCGCTCAAGCACTACTACAACTTCAAGCCGGACTTCATCAGCTGCACATATGGAGCCGGTGGCAGCAATGCCGGTCGCAACGCGGAGATATGTCAAAGGATCAAGGAGGACGGTCTCACCGAGGTCCTCACGCATTTCACCTGCATCGGCAACACCAAGGAGAAGATCGACGGCGAACTCCAGAACTACCTGTCCCTCGGCGTCGAGAACATCTTGGCCATGCGAGGCGACCTTCCGGCCGGCTGGGAAGGAACCCAAGGCGACTTCAGCCACGCCGATGGGCTGATCAGGTACATAAAGACGAGGTTCCCAGATTTTTGCATCGCTGCTGCCTGCTATCCCGAGAAGCACATATTGGCCCCCTCGTTCGAGGCCGACATCACGCATCTTCGCAGCAAGCAGGACAACGGGGCCGAGTTCCTGATGTCGCAGCTATGCCACGACGTCGAGGCCTTCAAGGCCTTTGTCCACCGTATCAGACAAGCCGGGATAACCATCCCGGTCGTGCTTGGGATCATGCCGGCGCTCGACAAGGACGCCCTCATACGAATGACCCTGAGCAACGGCCGTTCGATCCCCTCCGAGTTGGCGGCGATCATCGGCAAGTACGGTGATGATCCTGCTGAGTTCAAGAAGGCGGGTATCGAGTACACCATCAATCAGATCTACAGGTACGTCGCGGCGGGGATCCAGGGATTACACATCTACACGCTGAACAAATGGGAGGATGTAGAAGCGATCGTGATCGGCTCCGGAATCCGCGAGAACCTTTGACCGGAGGAGTCCGCTCGGCGAGAGGAAGTCCGCCCGGCGGTAGTACGCAAAAGGGCGGCCCCGCTACCCTGCGGGGGGATTTGCGGCGAAGGCGGCGTGTCGTCGCGTCCGTCTGACACCCATGAGTGCCGTTGCGTTTGCCACCGAGTTGCCGCCGAACTCGCCTCATAGATGCGGAATCCGAGTTTCGCGAGCCCGGTTTCGTTTGAAGAAAGCCCTGCAAATGAGTGGGGGATTCGGGAATCTGATGATGCGAGTTCCGTGCGGAACCCGCTCAGTGGCTATACTGTCGTCCGGCGCTTGTAGCGTGTTCCCCTTGGGCGAGTGACGGAGAGAGCATATGAAGATGATGAAGGCGGCATGTCTGACAGCAGTGGTCGCGATCCTGGTCTTGAGCTTGGCGGCCTGCGGCTCGCCGACCACGTCGATCACCGACGACCCGGTGACCTCCACCGCACCGTCGACGGTGTCGACGGCAGCGACCACAGCGCCGCTGCCGCCCACCACTCAATCCACCACGCCGGCCACTGCAGCTTCTGTCGCGGACATCGTCGTGTTCAACGACCCCGTACTGGAGAAAGGTATCCGCGCGGCCCTCAATAAACCCACGGGTGACATCACTTTCGCGGAGGCCACGACCCTGAAGGAACTCGAGCTCAGTATCGAGTTCGAGTCGCCCGAGGAGATGAGGATCAAGGACCTCAGCGGTCTCGAGCACTTCGTGAATCTCGAGCAGCTGGGATTGCAGTTCCACTGGCTGAGCGACATCAGCCCTCTGAGCGGACTGACTCACCTGAAGGCGCTCGGCTTGGGCGGCAACAGCATCAGGGACATCACGCCGCTGGCGGGTCTAAGGGAGCTGGACTTCCTGTCGATCTTCAATTGCGAGGCGACCGACTACACGCCCCTGCAGAATCTCACGTCTCTCAGGGTCCTTTTCATAGGCTTGTCCAAGATCAGCGATCTGACCGTGCTCTCGGGGATGAAGGGGCTGGA
>JAJFUK010000126.1 GCA_021372435.1 Actinomycetes bacterium
CTGCTGAAAAACGAAGCCACGGCCGCCAAGACACACCGGCCGGCGCGATAGAGCGTCCTCGGTCGCGCAAATAGCGCTGCTATTCGCGCTTCCTGCGTTCTTCTCTCGCCCGCAGCCATCGCGCCCTGACGGCGCAGCGTCGTTTTTCAGCAGCCTGCTAGGGGCCGGTATTACCTGGATCTCTATCCGCGCCGCCTTGCGGATCCCCATGATCGAGACGTAGCGCGGCTCGTTGATGCCGGTCTGGATCGTGAAAAGGGCGGGAAGGGGCACGCGGGCGCTCTCCTCCTGTCCGCCCTCCAGCTCTACGGTGACGAGCGCCGTACCGTTCTCGATCCTAAGGCTGTTGACGACCGCGGCATGGGGCAGACCCAGGTGTTCGGCCAGGAGCCCTCCGACGATCCCGTGGTTCAGATCGTCCGCCTGGACGCCGGTCAGCACCAGGTCGCGCGGCAGGGTCTTGACCACGGCCGCCAGGAGGGCTGCCGTGACAAAGGCGTCGGGCCGGAGGTCCCCCGGGTCGATGCGCACCGCAGCGTCCGCGCCCATCGCCAGGCAGCGGCGTAGGACCTCTTCATCGTCCTCAGGGCCGAGCGTCACGGCGGTGATGGTGCCGCCCTTCTCCTCCTTGATCCGTACCGCTTCCTCGAGGGCGTAGTTGTCCCATTCGTTGATCGTGTAAACGAGATTGTCCTTGCGAATATCCCGTCCGGTGACGTCCACCACGAGATCGGCTTCCTGGGTGAAGGGGACGTTCTTGACGCAGACGACTATGTCCATGTTCACCGTATCCTTGGGTATCGTTTTGCGACCTTCTGGGTCCTCAGCCTTCATCCTCAGCGAGCCCCAGCGAGTGCGCGAGCAGCTCGTTGAGATCCATAACCCTGAGGCTGAGGTCAAGGTCGGCGGTCTTGACCGCGTCTTCCAGCATTATCAGACAGTAGGGGCAGGCGGTGACGACGATGTCGGCACCGGTAGCAGCCGCCTCCCTGATGCGCACCTCCGAGAGCTTCTTCTCGCCCTCGAGCTCCTGCCACATCCTTCCGCCACCGCCTCCACAGCACAGGCTGTCCGGACCGTGATGGGGCATCTCCACCAAGCTGACCCCGGGGATGGAACGGATCACCCTTCGGGGTGCCTCGTACACCTGATTGTACCTGCCCAGATAGCAGGGGTCGTGAAAGGTGACGGTCGCCGTCACAGGCACATGCGGCCGCAGGGCCCCCTTGTCCAGCAGTTCCTCCAGGAGTTGCGCGTAGTGCCGTACTCTGAAGAGCGGCCGCGGCTCCGCACCTGCGGGCGGGGCGGCGGGAACCGGAGCGACGGCGGGCGGCGCCGCTCCGGTGAGGACGCGGCCGGCCGGGACGGGGCCGACCGGGGCGCGGCTCGGGTACTCGTTCTTGATCAGATTGAAGCAGTGAGGCGACGAGGTGACCAGGTCGGTGATCCCGTACTTCGCGAAGAGACCCATGGTCTTCTCCACCTGGTCCTCGAAGAGCCCCTGCTCTCCCACCCTCCTGGCGATATCCCCGCAGCAGACCTCCTTCTGCCCGAGAGTACCGAAGCCGACCCCGGCCTCGTTCAGGATCCGGACAAAAGCCCTGGCCGGTTTCTGGGCCCGGGTGTCGTAGGAGGTCGTGCAACCCACCCAGTAGCAGAGCTCGGCCGTTGCGCCCTCGGTCAGATCGGGGACGGTAAGGCTCCCCGGCCACTCCTTCCGTTTCTTCTTGGAGGGCTCCCAGGGATTGTCAAACATGTAGAGCCTCTCGAGCGCATCGGTGAGGAGCGGTGACACCCGGCTCCCCTCCTCGATCTCGGCCTTCCTCACCTGTCTGATGGGCTCAAAGGCCCCGACGTAGACGGGGCAGACCTCGAGACAGGCCCGGCAGGTGGTGCAGAACCAGATCTGCGCCGGCGAGATCTCGGGGACCGTCGAGAGCGACCTGAACAACTTCTCCCGGAACCATCTCACCCGGCTGAGGGGGTTGTGCGCCGCCTTTGTGTAGGCGCGCGCCTGCACGATGAACGTACGCGGCGAGAACGGCTCGTCCGCGGAGGCCGAGGGACACACGGTATCGCACCGGCCGCAGCGCGTACAGGCCGAGAACTCGACCAGGTCCCTGAACGAGAACCGCGGTCCTCCCGCAGTTCCGGTCGCCGGGGCGCCGCCACCCGGGGATGCCTCCGCCGCCGCCCCGTCCTCACCCAAGCGGGCTGGCACCGGCCGCGGGGCCAGGTAGATGTTGACGGGAGCAGCCAGAGAGTGGAACAGCTTGCTGAAAGGGAAGTAGGCGATGAGCCCCAGGCAGATGAGCGCGTGGAACCACCATACGTAGGGATAGACCGTCTCAGCCCACCTTTCCGATGAAAACAGACGAGAGAAGACCACCCCTCCGAACGAGTACGATTCCCAGCCGGGCAGTTCGACCGCCAGGCGCGTACCCTCGACGGCGAACCCGGTGACCACGGCTGCAGCCAGCCAGATGAGGATCCAGAGATCCTCGGCCCTGTTCTCCAGACGGGGCACCTTCTCGACGTAGCGCCTGAACAGGGCGACCAACAGCCCGGCAATGAGCATGACCCCGAAGATGTCGAGGCACAGGGAGAAGACCTGGTAAGTCCGGCCGGCCAGGAAGTGGACGAACCAGTGGTCGATGGTCGAGAGCACGGTGCCGATGAAGAGCCCGGCAAAGCCCCACATGATGAGGCCGTGCATGAGACCGGCGATGACGTCCCCCTTGAGTATCCGCCGGCCGAGAAGACCGTCCAGGACCACCCTGCCCAGTCCCGCGAGCGCCCGCCGCCCCGCCGTCGGCCAAGCCCCACGAGCGGCGCCGGCGCGAGTGCCCCCGGCGGCTCCTACGCCCTCAAGACCGGCGGGGCCGCCGCTCTCTCCGCCCCTCCTTGCCGCCATCCACACCGAGACGTGGAAATACGCGCCGGCGAAAAACACCGCCACGCTGATCCCCGCGAGTCCATAGAACAGCCAGACGGCGCTTATCCCCCAGAAATAGATCCGCTCGATAGGCATGGCGTCCCGACCCTTCCGGCGTCACCGGGCCCGCGTGAACACGCTGAAGATCAGGCTCGCCATCCCGGCCTGCGGCTTCATACGCCTACACCAGCAGGCTCTTGGCGATGATGAGCTTCTCGATCTCAGTGGTGCCCTCGTAGATCTCGGTGATCTTGGCGTCGCGGTAGATACGGTTCACCTTGTAGTCCGCCAGATAGCCATAACCTCCGTGCAGTTGGAGTGCCATGTCGGCGCACCTGACCGCCATCTGGCCCGAGAAGGCCTTGGCCGCAGCGACCAGAGCGTGGTCGGTCTTTCCCTGGTCGATCCTCCAGGCGGCATCGTAGAGCAGGTTCTTGGCCGCCCTCATCCAGGTATACATGTCGGCCAGCTTGAACTGAGTGGCCTGGTAGGAAGCAAGCGAAGCCCCGCCGATCATGCGCTTCTTGGCGTATCTCACACTCTCCGTGATGCACGCGCGCATGAGACCGACCGCCTGGGCGGCTATTCCCAGCCGGTTGAAGTTGAAACAGTACATGGCCTCGGCGAAACCGGCTCCCCACTCCCCCAGCAGGTTGGAGCAGGGCACCCGTACGTCGTTGAAGGACACCTCCGCCGTATCCGAGGCTCGGACGCCCAGCTTGCCGTGCAGCTTGTTGGCCTCGTAGCCCTGCCGGCCGGTCTCCACGATGACCATGCTGTGCCGTCTGTGCCGGTTGGGATTCTCGGGGTCGGTGAGCAGAAAACAGAGGAGCACGTCCGCGCGCGTGCCGTTGGAGATGAACATCTTGGGTCCATTGATCACCAGCTCGTCACCATCACGGATCGCCGAGGTGGTCGCGGCGGCGAGGTCCGACCCCGCGTCGGGTTCGGTGAAGGCGCTTCCCAAGATGAGCTCGCCCTTGGTCACCGGAGGGAGGTACTTCTGCTTCTGCTCCTCGGTGCCGTACTGCTGGATGGCCTCGGCACCGAACGAAGCTGTGGTGATGGCGACGTTGACGCCCAGATCCACGGCGGAGAACTCCTCTTGAAGGATGCACTGCTCGGTGATGCCCAAGCCGGCTCCTCCGTACTTCTCATCGATGAACAGCCCGATGAACCCCAGGGCGGCCGCCTTCTTGAAGATCGCCTCGTCGAAGGTCTCATCCCGATCGAACTCCTCGGCCCTGTCGGCGAACTCCTTCTCGGCGAACTCCCGCGCGGCTCTGGCGATGTCCTTCTGCTCTTTCGCGAACTCAAAATCCACGTCGACCTCCACACTCTCCTCGTCGGGACGTAGCGCCCGGCCTACCGGTGCGCCGGCCTGCCGGCGTGCCCGCGGCCGACCGGCCTACCCGCGGCCGACCGACCTACCTATAAGGGAGCCAGCACTCCATCAGCTCGTCGATGGGCCAGAGACTCAGACGCTCGTAGCCGTCCTTGGTCACGAGGATGTTCTCCTCCAGGCGCACGCCGAACGCCTCGCCTTTGTGGCCGGCATAGGTCTCGATGGCAAGGACCATGCCTTCTCTGAACTTCTGCTCCGGCACGCCTGCCAGCTTCTGCATCTGGTTGAAGAAGGGCCGGTCGTGCAGGGTCAGACCCAGACCGTGGCCGATGGCGTAGGGCCCCACCTCCCCCCAGGTCTTGTGGCCCCAGTATTCGGGGGTATCCGGCCATCTCTCCAGGAGCTCCCAATCGGTCGACCCGTCTTTGACGGTGTCCAGGGCGTCGTAGAGCATGGCCCGGCACTCCTCGTAGACCTCCTTCTGCCGCTCGGTGGCCTTGCCGCAGCAGAACGTCCGGTATACGCAGGATTTGTATCCCTGGTACGAGGCTCCGTCGACGTCGATGTAGATGAGATCGCCCACCTGGATGGGCTTGTCGGTGAAGGACCAGCCGTAGGGGTTGGTGTTGAAGCCGGAGCAGACCACCAGGTCTTCGGTGTGGTCGTCGCCCTCCTCGTAGAGGGCCTTGATGCCGATGCCCACCAAGTCGCACTCGCGCACTCCGGGCCGGATGGCGTCGACAATGGCGGCAAAGGCCTTCTCAGAGTTGGCGCACGTGATGCGCATGAGCTCGATCTCGTCCTTGGTCTTGATCACCCGGGCGGCGTCCATGGTGGGCTTGGCGTACACCACCTCGATACCCCGCTTCTTGAAGGCCTCGGCATTCAGGTACGACAGGGTGGTGCCGTCGATGCCGAGCGGCTCCTTCGCCACCCCGTAGTCGGCCATAAGACGGGCGATCTGGTCGACGGTCTTCTGAATGACCGGGTCGTCCGGGGTGGCGGCGGCCATCTTGGGGAGCGAAGCAGGAGCGTGGATACGGCCGTCCATCCACGGCATGCGCTTGATCAGACCCTCCTGGTCGTTCCCGCCGACGAGGTGCGGCTCTCCGTTCCGGGCCACGAAGGTGTAATGGGCTTCGAGATAGCGTATGGGAGTGGTGGTGTAGTAGCCGGTCAGGTAGCGGATATTGGCCTCGTCCCACGTCACCAGGGCGCCGAGGCCGTCCTTGTCGATCTGGTCTTTGGCCCGCTGGAGCCGCTCTGCGCGTAGCCGCGGATAGTCCACCCTCTGCTCGTAATCGACCGCATATTTGCCGAGTGCCATGACGCCTCCCAGTCTGGTGCCGCCTTGCTTACCTTGCCGAACGCCGCTGTTATATCAGACTTGAGTTGCAATCTGCGGGGTTGCAACCTCCATGGTATAGTACAGGTATCGCAATGCGCAAGAGGGCGAGCGACCTTGGTTGGGAGCCGGTGGATGTCGAAACGACGCGACGGCAAGGAGGAACAGGCGGAGATCCGACTCCTGACCATGCGAGAGCTGGTCGAGATCAGCGGCGTCCCCCGGTCAACCATACAGTTCTATGTCAGGCAGGATCTTTTGCCGCCGCCTCAACGTCTGTCCAACAACCGGTTGATCTACGGACGCGTTCACGTCGACCTGCTGCAGCAGATCAGGCGCCTCAAAACAGAAGGGCTGAGCCTCGATCAGATGCGGCCGTTGCTCAGAGAGACGGCGAGTTCATCGACCTTCTACGATGTGGACGTCGCTCAAGCGGTCGACTCAGCCACCAAGGCGAGGATCCTCGAAGCAGCCGCCGAGCAGTTCGGCCGGAAGGGCTACCGGCGGACCCGCCTGTCCGACGTGATGAGGCAGGCCGGGGTGTCGCCCCAGATGCTTGCGTCTCACTTCGCATCCAAGAAGCAGCTGTTCGCCGAATCGTTCGGCGTCGCCAGCCGGAAGGTGGCGGATCGAGCCGTCCCAGCCATGGAGCGGGAACCCGATCTCACCAGGAAGCTCCTGGCCAGCTTCGGTAAGCTGCTCCGTTCGCAGCAGGTCCCAGACCCGACTTTGTGGGCCCTGGCCCGGGCCGAGGCCCTCTACGAGGGCGGAGAGCCGGCGGCCATGGCGCAGGAGACCTACCGGAAGATGAGCTCGCTCTATGCGGCGGAGTTGGCGGGCCTGCGGGCGAAGAACGAGGAAAGGAGCCCGGCCGCAGACGATGAGCGACCGGCAGGCTCGTGGCCGCCGGTGTCCGACGAGCTGATGGCCTACTGTTTTCTGGGGGCCGAGGAATACCTGACCATGCGTCTGGCGTGGGATGACGAGTTCTCCCGGGAAGACGCGCTGAAGGCGTATCTTCTGCTGCTCGCCGCGGTGCACGTGCAGTACGACGTCGACCTGGACGTCCGCGACCGCTGGGCTTCGTACCTGGAAGCGATCCGGGGCGGGCGCGAGGCCGCGGGTTCAGGACCGCCCTCGCCGGCGGCCGGGACGCGGGGCACGCGGTCTTAGAGTCGCGCTTCTCCCGATGTCCTGCGGAGGCCGAACGCGAAAAACGCCACCAGGAGCATCGGAACGGCGGTGACCGCGACCGCCGCGCGGAATCCCGCTCCAGCGGCCACGGGACCGATCAGGTACGGGAACAGGATCGACCCGACGCCACCCGAGAGCTGGAAGCAGGAGTAGGCGACTCCCGCATACCACAGCGGGAACCTACTGGAGTAGCTCCCGATCAGGGAAAAGCTCGCCGACGAGCTGAATCCAGCCACAAAGGTCAATGCCAGCGATAGGCCCTGGGCAGGTGACGCCGCCACCCCAGCGATGAACACCGCTGTCAACGCCGCGAAGGCGACAAGTAAGGACGACGGCAGAACCCGGCGGGTCAGGGGGATGCCGGCCAGTCTCCCCGCGATCTGCCCCACGAAGTAGAAGGTCACCGCCAGACCCGCCCAGGTGGCGCCGGTCGCGAAAACATCGACCTCGAACTTAGGAAGCCAGGTGATGAGCGTCATCTCAGCCCCCAGATACATGAACGAGGCGCCGCCGAGCGCAGCCAGCAGCCGCGGATTGTGAGCCGCGAGGGCTCTGAGATGCCGCGGCCGCACGTTCTCCCGGTCGGGGATATCCGCGAGTGGCAGGAAGGAGATGATCACGGCGATCACCAGCGCTAAGATGGCCTCGCCCACGTAGACCCATCTCCAGTAGACGCCCGAGCTCAGGAGAAGTCCCACTATCAGCGGGGTGGCCGTCATACCCGAGACCGACGACAGCATGACCAGATTCAGCGCCCAGGCCGCCTTCTCCCGCACGTGGGCGCTGATCCACATGCCCGAGACGCCCGAGAGGACCCAGGCCGGCAGGCCCACGAGAAAGTACGCGCTGGCGAACGACCCCAGGCTGCGGGTGAGGAGTCCGGTCGTCGCCAGCGCGACACTCTCGACCAGCGCAGCCCCGACTAAGCACCACTTCACCGGCACATGCGCGAGAAAGACATTCAGAGACAGGAGACCTATCACGATCCCGGAGAAGTACGCCAAAGCCGGCAGACCGCCCTGCGCCAGGGGAATATGGAAGTCGCGGAGCACAGAATCCAACACCGGTCCCAGTGTGGCCACGATGGTCCCGCTGAGGTACTGAGATACATACAACGACCGGTGGGTCAACGAACGACCGGGCGGTGGCACCGACCCGTCGACGACAGACTGATGCTGAGGCGGAGATTCAGTCTGATGCAGGCCGCGACGGATCATGCCTGCAACTATGGGCAGCCCCGAGCCGAAAAGCAAGCCCCGCAGAGGCGCATCGGCCGGGCGACCGGAGCAGGTGGCGGGAGATCAGGAATCGATCATCGGCCAGTCGCACACATGGATCTGCTCGCTGTCGGTGACCGCCCTTCCCCAGTCCACGGCGCCCCGGACCAACTCGCCGCTGATGAAGATCGCAAAGTCGGGTCTGAGTCCGTTCTCGTCGGCGATCAGGTCGAAGAGACTGGTGACCCCGTCTTTGAGATAGACCGAGCGGAGGATGTCGCCGATGGAGGCCGTCGCCGCATCCACCTTCACTTCGCGCGCCCGCCACCCGGCCGCGGCGGCCGCCTTGCCGGGCATGATGTTCACGATGGCCCTCATGACCCCGAGCCCCCTGTACTTTGCATGGGAATGTCGCCGATGTTCAAGTCCTTGTCGACGGCGAGGAGCTCCATCCGGATCGGGACATAGCCCGGCTTTTCGATGGAGACCGCATACGTCCCCCGCTCCAGCCCGTCGATCCAGAAGTCGCCGAACTCGTCGGTAAGGACGGATGGACCGCCCAGCTCGGATTCGAGTCCCGTGGCCCCCGCAGCCGCGGCGCTCCCGGCAGGCGCCGGGCCCGCCGCGGCGCCGCCCGCCGTACCGGTACCGGCGGCTCCTGCACCGCCGGTCACGGGCCTCAGAGTGACCAGCGCTCCCTCGATGATCTCGTCGGCCTCGGGATCATAGACGGTCCCGGCAACGAAGGTCCGGGGCAGACCGAGGTAGTAGACTCGAGGCTTGGTGCCCAATTCCGGCCGGAGTACCTCAGCTCTGGCCAGGAGTTCGGCCAGTTCCTCTTCCTCCCCGAAGGTGAACGCCTTGGTGGGACAGGCCTCTACGCAGCGGGTCTCGGTCCAGCCTTGATCGAGAAGATGGGCGCAGAAGGTGCACTTCTGGGCGATCCGCAGGTCTTCGTTGAAGTAGATGACTCCCGGGTAGGGACAGGCCTCGATGCAGTTGTGGCTGCCCTTGCAGATGGTGGAATCGATGATCACGGTGCCGTCGGGCCGCTTGTAGATGGCCTTCTCCGGGCAGGCCTTAAGACAGGGAGCGTCATCGCAGTGCTGGCAGATGGTGTGTTCGTACGTGACCTTGACTTTCGGCACCTGTCCCCGCACCCGGTCGACGACCCGGGTCCAGAACTGGCCGGTGAGAGGCTGGGGCTTGGCGATAGGCGACCAGTCGTTGCCGCAGTGCTCGTCCTTGCAGGCGATCTGGCAGTTGTGGCAGCCGTTGCACTTGGTGATGTCGATGACCAGGACCTTCCCCACGTCACTCACCCCTTTCCAGGACCCGCTCCAACCGAAGCCCGGCCTCGGCCTGGTAGGGACGGCTAAAGGCCTCGGGATAGGCCCTTCGCAGCTCGTCCAGGGAGACCGGCTCCACCTCGGCCAGGAAGCCGCTGCACACCATGCCGCCGGCGTTCCTGGAGGTAGTGTTGTGCGGAGTGATGGTATTTATGGCCCCGCCCCGGTCCAACTCGCCGGGCACGATGGGGTCCCAACGGGCCCCGTGATCGATATAGACGGCGCCGGGCCGGATGCGCTCGGTGACCCAGACACCGGCCAAGACCGCCCCGCGCTCGTTGTAGATCTTGACCACGTCGCCATCCTTGATGCCCCGGGCTGCCGCGTCGACGGGGTTCAGCCACAGCGGCTCATAGTAGTAGCCGTCGGGGCCCTTCACCTTACAGGTGCGGATCTCCCTGAGCCAGGTCATGTCGTCGTGCTGGGAATGTACCCGCCAACGCGGGTGATTGGTGATCACCAGCAGGGGGTACTTCTTGCCCCGCTCGCCGTCCCGGCTCTCCTGGTGGTACTCCCCCTCCGGTATCCACCGGGGCATGGGAGGCCGCTCGGTGTCATCGGGGAAGTACTCGGCCAGCCGAGCGGAGTAGAACTCGATCTTGCCGCTGGGAGTACTCAGAGGATTGGCCTCCGGATCCTCGTAGAAGTCGATAAGGCCGGGCCTCGCCTGCTGCCAGTCATCGTCGTTGGGGACGACGTAGTAGCCCTTCTCCTTCAGCTCCTCGAAGGTGATCTCCTCGGCGGCTCCCGAGTTTCGCCATCCCACTTCGATCCAGTCGTCTACAGACTTCCCCTCTGTGTAGGCGTCCAGAAGTCCGAACCGCTCGGCGAGGGCACAGACGATCTCATAGTCGCTCTTGGATTCGCCTCGCGGGGCAACGGCCTGTTCCTCATAGAACAGACAGCTGAACTGGCCGGAGAGGGACTCGACCCCGACGTCCTTGGTCTCCAGGACGGTCAGTGAGGGCAGCACCAGGTCGGCCAGCAAGCAGTCGTTCTCCATCCAGGGGTGTTGGGCCAGGATGAACTCGATCTTGGGATCGCGGTAGGCCCGCACATAGGAATTGGTGTCATTCCAGCAGGTCACCCAAGAGGGAGTGTCGGTCCAGATCATGTGGATCTCGGCCCCCCCTTCCCGCGGGTAGGTGTACCTGATGAACTGCTGATCGACAGAGTCGCGCGAGAGCCCGGTGCCGTACCAGGCGATGGGAGGGTCGAGGATGGCGTCGTGGATACGGTCCTTGGGGATGAACTGCGGTGGGGTATCGGTGTACGACCACCCGCGGTGGGCGGAAAGGACAAGGGGGACGTACTTGGGCCCCGGCAGGGGGATGTTGGATTTCTTGTTGTAGAGACCCCATTCGAGCATCTTGACTTGGTGCACGCCGGGTTTCCCCACCCCCTGCATGGCCAGGAGCAGGACCTGTAGTCTGGCCGGCTCGGTGGCATAGGGACCTCTGATCCCCGGCCCGCCGTTGCCGATGGCCACTGAGACGGTGTGCCTGCCCCAGTAGCGGGCGAGCGCCTTGATTGTGTACGAAGGCACTCCGGTGATGGGCGCCGCCCATCGGGGACTCTTGGGGATGCCGTCCTCCTCGCCCAGCACATAGGCACGGAACTTGTCGAACCCCACGGTGTGGGTCTGGACGTAGTCCTTGTCGTAAGTCCCCTCGGTAATCCACACATAGGCGATGGCCAGATACAAGGCGGCGTCGGTATTGGGGAGCGCGGGAACCCACTTGTCGGCATGCACAGCCGCCCCGTAGTTCAAGTCGGGACATACGTAGATGGACTTGATCCCGATCTCGGTGAACCAGTAGGAGAGACGGCTGGCAAGCTGCCCGTTGAATCCCCAGGGCGTAGTCTCCGGGTCGCACCCCCAAAACAGGATGCCGTCGGTGTTTTTCGCAATGTCCCACATGCAGTTGGTCACCGGCACCATCTGGCCTAGACTCTCGCAGCCCCAGGCGTGCTTAGCCCCCCAATACCAACCTTCCCAGCTGTCGGTGTTGCGCGTCTGAAGGGTGTACCCGCCCAGCAGCCGCAGCAGCCTGCGGTGGCAGCCGTGGGCCGCGTGGACGATGGCCGTCTCGCCGTGCCCGTCGGACTGGGAGAGGACGGCCTCCATGCCGTAGGTATTCTTGATCCTGGTGATCTCGCTCACCACGATGTCAAGGGCTTGGTCCCAGCTGATCCGCTCATACTTGCTGATGCCCCGGTTCTGGGGGTTGCGGCCTCCCGGGCCGGTGGAGCCCGGTGCGCCGTTCGGGTCCCAGTCCACCCGTTTCAAGGGATAGAGAACCCGGTTCGGAGAATAGACCCGATTCTTGTATCCGAGGGTGAACGGGGGGATCAACGATTCTAGGGAGGGAGAAAAAGTCTTGCCGCGGGCCTCCATCTCCCAGGGCTTGAGGCCGGGGTATTTCCAGTCGTAGTGGAGAGGACGGATACGCACGATCTTGCCGTCCTCACACTCCACCTGCACACTGTTGGCATCAGCCGGGATACCGATGAAGCAGAGTCCCCGGACAACGGTCTTCTTCTTACTCTCCTTGTTGTTGCTCTCCTTGTTGTCTGTGTCCGCCATCCTGCTCGCGCCCTCCTTGTCGATGCCGCTGGTGAACCACGAGGCCCCCCTACGACCCCCATCGGCCGACGTGACCTTGATCGGCCTCCGAGGCCTGCTCACCCGCCTAGTTTCCTGGCTCGCCTTCCAGAATTCTATGTCTCCCACATTGCAATCGGCCGCCGTTACGTCGATGGGCCCCAGCTTCCGGGCCAGGTAGCCGTCTTTATCTATGCGCAGCAGATAAGTCCCCTCCGTCACTCCCTTGAGCCAGAAATCTCCGTAGTTGTCGGTCGTCGTCGTGTACGTCTCCCCGGTCTCCCTGTGAACTGCCGTGACGGTGGCTCCTTCCGTGCATTCATCGGCCTCCGGATCGTACACCGCCCCGGCGATCCACTTCTTGGGCAGGTTCAGATGATAGACACGGGGACGGGTAGGCACCGCGGGCTTTAGGAGCTCGGCGCCCTCCAGCTTCTCCTTGATGCTTGGGTCATCTTCATCGCCAAAGCTGAGGGCTCCGGTGGGGCAGGCATCGGAGCACCGGGTCTCAGTCCACCCCTGATCGAGGAGATGGGCGCAGAGGGTACACTTCTGGGCGATGTTGAGGTCATCGTTGAAGTAGATGACGTCTTCGTAGGGGCAGGCCTCCATGCAGAGACGGTTCCCCCGGCACTTATCGGGATCGATGATGACGGCGCCGTCCGACCGCCGGTAGATAGCCTGAGCAGGGCAGGCCTCTATGCAGGGAGCCTCTCTGCAGTGCTGACACATACTGTGCTGGTAGGTGACCATCACCTTGGGGACGGTGCCTCGCTCCAGGCCGTGAACCTTGTGCCAGAACTGACCGGTATCAGGCTGAGGTTTGGCGATAGGGCCCCAGTCGTTCCCCACGTGCTCGTCCTTGCAGGCGATCTGGCAATTGTGACAGCCGTTGCAGATAGAAAGGTCGATGATCATGACCTTGCCCATCAAACCCCTCCTTCCAATGCCGGCGACAGATCCGGCCCGGCGGTGGCGTGATAGCGACGGGCAAAGGCCCGCGGATACTTGGCGCGCAGACCCTCCAGATCAGCCTTCTTGACTTCGGCCAAGAAGCCGGAGACCACCATCCCACAGGCATGCTTGGAGGTGATGTGGCCCGGCACGATGGTATTGATGGCTCCCCCCCTGTCGATCTCTGCGGGCACGATCGGGTCGTACTTGGCGCCATGATCGATAGAGACCGCTCCGGGCATGATGCGCTCGGTCACGTAGGCGCCGGCCAGCACCATGCCTCGTTCGTTGTAGATACTCACTATGTCACCGGGCTTGATGCCCCGCGCTGCGGCGTCCACGGGATGGATCCACAGAGGCTGGTACTGGTATCCGTCCGGTCCTTTGATCTTGCAGGTATCGATCTCTCTAAGCCAGGTGATGTCGTCATGCTGGGCATGCACGCCCCAGCGCGGATGATTGCTGACCACCAGCAGCGGGTACTTCTTAGCCCGCTCCGAGTCAAGCGACTCCTGATGGCTCTCCCCCTTCGAGATCCAGTGGGGCACCGGAGGCCGCTCCTCGTCAGCGGGGAAATGCTCAGCGAGACCGGTGGAGTAGAACTCCAGTTTGCCGGTAGGAGTGGTCAAGGGATGGCCCTCCGGATCCTCATAGAATTCAAGCAGCCCAGCGGGGATCTTCTCCCACTCCGGATCAACCGGGATCACGAAGTAGCCCTTTTCGTTCAATTCCTCCCAAGATACAAGGTGGGCGGCGTTCGACTTCTCGTAGCCCAGTTTGATCAGCTCGGGAATGCTTCTGCCTTCCGTGTACTCCTGCAGCAGCCCCAGCCGCTCGGCGATCAGGCACACGATCTCGTAGTCACTCTTCGACTCGCCCAAAGGCTCCACACACTTGTACTCGGGAAAGAGCAGGTTCATCTGCCCACCGAACAGATCACTGTTGATGTCGTCTTCTTCCAGCTTGGTGTTGACCGGCAAGATGACGTCGGCAAAAAGACAATCATCCTCCAGCCAAGGGTGCTGGGCGAACATGAACTCGATGGACGGGTGGCGTAGAGCCCGGATGAATGAATTGCCGTCGTTCCAGCTGGTGATCCAGGAAGGAGAGTCGGTCCAGATCATATGCACCTGGGAGCAGCCATCCGCCGGGTACTTATAGGGCACGAACTGGTTTTCGCGGGGCGCCATCTCCTGCTCGTTCCCCCACCACTCACACTTGCCCTCAAGGATCGCTTTAGGAACGAGGGTCTCCGGGATGAACGAGGGGTGATTGGTATCCCTCACGCTTCCCCCTGTATAGGCGGGCCACAGGCTGAGGAGCACCGCCGGCGCAGGCTGCGACATCTGCTGCAGGCTGTTGGTAAGACCCCATTCGATCATCTTGGCCTGGTTACAACCCGGCCGGCCCAGCCCCTGCATTGCCAGGCACAGGACCTGCAAACGGGCCGGCTCGTGCGAGTAGGGGCCGCGGATGGCCGGGCCGCCGTTGCCGATGACCACCGTGGTGCGCTTGGCGGCCCACTCCGCCGCAAGGGCTTTGATGATGCGGGCGGGTACCCCGGTAAGGGGTGCAGCCCACTCGGGGGTCTTCGCCTGGCCGTCTTCCCGACCCATGACATAGTCTTCGAATTTGTCCACCCCATAGGCATGGGTAGCAAGGTACTCCTTGTCGTAGGTCCCGTTCCTGAACCACTGGTAGCAGATGGCCAGATAAAGAGCGGCGTCAGTGTTCGGCCGGATGGGGATCCACTTGTCGGCATGCACCGCGTTAGCGTAGTTGCAGTCCGGGGCGATGTAGATCTGCTTGATGCCGAGCTCGCTCCACCAGTAGCTCAGGCGGCTGGGAAGCTGCCCTCCCCACCCCCAAGGAGTGGTCTCCTGGTCGCAGCCCCAAAAGAGCAGGAGCTCGGCATTCTTGGAGATGTCCCAGATCAGGTTGCTTTGGGGTACCTGCTGCCCCATGGGCTGCATACCCCACACGTGTTTGGCCCCCCAGCTCCACCCTTCCCAGCTGTCGGGGTTGCGCACCTGCAGGGTGTAGCCCCCGAAGAGTCTGAGCAGCTTGCGTCCGCAGCCGTGGGGGCCGTGGACCACCTTGGTCTCCCCGTGCTGGTCGGACTGATAGAGGATGGCAGTGGGGCCGTAGGTCTGCTTCATCCGCAGCAGCTCGCTGGTGATGATATCCAAGGCCTCGTCCCAGCTGATGCGCTCATACCTGCTGACCCCCCGGTTCTGGACGTTGCGACCGCCGGGACCGGTCGAGCCCGGGGCGCCCTTTGGATCGAAGTCCACCCGCTTCATGGGGTAGCGAATGCGGGCTGGGGAATAGACCCGCTTCTTGTAAGCAATGCTGAGAGGAGGAACCAGCGTCTTGTCGCTCGGCCTGAAGGTCTGCCCCCAGGCGTGCATCACCCAGGGCTTGACTTCTTGCCTGCTGTACCTCTCGTAGTAACGAGCCGGGCGGATGCGGACCATCTTGCCGTCCTTGACGTCGACCATGCAGGCGTTGGCCCCCGCGCAGGTCCCGCACCAGCTGAGATCACGGACGATGGTCCTCTCCTGGTCTTTCTTGACACGGCGCTCACTACTCATTACTCATATGTCTCCTCTCGCGCTCGCCCGGCTCGTCCCTTGCGGCGGAGCTCCATTTTGAAACGGGTTTTAACACTTACAACGACGGCACTCCCCAAGAACAGGAGGGGGGCCCCGAAACGGAACCCCCCTCCTCACTTGACCTTTGCCCCGCAGCGAGCTCGGGGTGCCTGCCCCTACTTTGCTGCCGGCAGGATATGGCGCAGCGGATAGGAACCCAACTCCGCTATCTTTGCGTCGATGACCTGCTGGATCCGACACGCGTCGACGCCCTCGACATCGCCTTCACCATAGGTGAAGGGGGTGACGAACACATCTCCTGTGCTCAGTCCCTTGATCTGTTGGAAGCCCATCTTGAGAACATCTTCCGATGTCAACTCCGCCGGGTCCTTCTGCAGTGATGCCAGGCGAAGCGCTTCTACCTGGGTCATAGCCTCGAACACGCCGTCGAAGTACATGACGTTGGTGTTCTTGTTGTTCGCCCGGTAGGTGTCCTGGAGCAGGTTGCAGAACCTGACGCCCTCCACGTCGGCATCTTGGGCACAAAAGTCGCCGGCCACGACCACGCCGTTACCGGTCGCTCCCATGTCGGGCAGGAAGATCTGCAGGTGGGCCGGGTTACCGAAGCCGAAGGTGATCTCATAGTCCATGCCGGGGCCCATGCCCAAGCGCACGGCCTCTTTGATGGTCGGCTGCGTCCCCGGGTTGACCATGACCCCTACCGCCAGATCGACCTTGTTGTCCTTCAGCCAGGCCAACTGAGTCGTGGGCGGAGCCGTGGGGACCATGGGCACGAACTGGGCGCCTCCGAACTCGAAGCCCAACTTCACGAGATACTCCTGCATCTCAGGGATATCGATGTTGCGGCCAAGGGTACTGTCGGCCGTGAGATAGGCCA
>JAJFUK010000152.1 GCA_021372435.1 Actinomycetes bacterium
GAAACGAGCTCTCAGGCGCCTCCGGGGACGTCGGCATCCGCATACAGGCCCACTCCGATGAAGCCCGGCCCGGTGTGTCCGCCCAGCACAGGCGTGAACTCGCTTACGATCATCTCCACACAGTCCACCTCAGCCCGCACCCTGGCAGCCAGCTCAAGGGCTTCTTCCGGTACGTCGGCATGGACCACTCCCGCGTGGATGGGAAGACCGCCGCTCTTCTCCCGCGCCAGTTCGATGAGCTTGGCGAGGCCCCGAGCCCGGGTCCGGACCATGCCTATGACCCGCACGCGCCCCTCCCCGACGACGATGAGTGGCCGCAGCCGCAAAGAGGAGCCTGCTTTCGCTCCCAAACTGGCCAGGCGGCCGGAACTCCTCACGTACTTCAGGGTCTCCAGGAGACCGTAGAGCCGGGACCGCTCGCCTACCGACCGTGCCTCCTCCGCGGCTGCGAGAACATCACCCCCTCGCTCCCGGGCCCGCGCGGCGGCCAGCACGGCGAATCCCAGCCCCATGGAGGCGGTCCAGCTATCCACCACCTGGATGCGGCTCGGGTCTCTCTCGCGCGCAGCTTGGCGGGCTACATCGACCACGGACGTCAGGCTGCCGGCCACGTGGATGGAGAGGACCTGGTCGTGGTGTTCCAGAAGCCGGTCGTATTCGTGAAGAAAGTCCGCGGGAGAGGGCGTAGTGGTCTTGATGACCAGGGAGGGGTCGGAGCGAAGCCGCCCGTAGACCTCAGCATGGGTAACGTCCACTCCGTCGCGCGCGAGGCGTCCTTCCCAGTGGAGCAGAACGGGCACGACCGTCACTTCGTACGTCTGGAACAGCTCCGGAGAGAGACCACAACTGGAATCGGTTACTATGGCAAAATTGCTCATGCATCGACTCCTGGGAGGCCGGGCACAACGCGCCGGCTGCTTCTCAGGATACCATCCGTGCGGGCTCGGATGATCCGAGGTGGCCGATGATCGTTGTGATCTATACCATTGCTGCTCTTGTCGTCGGCTCTATCCCGTTCGCGTTCTACCTGGGACGGATCGCGCTCAAGGAGGACATCCGGGAATGGGGCGAGGACAAGAACCCCGGCGCGGTCAACGCCTGGAAAGCCGGGGGGTGGAAGATCGGCCTGTCCGGCGGTGTGCTCGATGTACTCAAAGGCTTCGTCCCCGTCTTCTTGGCGCAGTATGCGTCGCATGTCTCCGGCTGGGCCCTCGTGCCCATCGCGATCGCTCCTGTGGTCGGTCACGCCTTCACGCCTCTGCTGCGCTTTCACGGAGGGAAGGCGGTGGCGGCGTCGTTCGGCATGTGGGCGGCCCTCACTCAGGGCTTCGGCTTCCTCGCGTTCGCCGGTACCACCGGTGTGTTCTGGGCCGTTCAAAGGGCCGACGCCTGGGCGATGTTCTTCGGCCACCTCGGTCTTCTCGTTTTCCTCCTGGTCTTCTTGCCTGTGCCCTACCTGCTGATCCTATGGATCCTGGAGACCACGATCGTCACCTGGAAACACCGGCGTGACCTGAAGGAGCCGATCCGGCTACGCTCGTTCAGTCTTCGCTGAGGGGGCCTTCCCTAGCACTCGTTTCAAAATGAAGCCGCGGCCGCCCAGTGCGTGCCGGCCGGCGCGATAGAGCGTCCTCGGTCGCGCAAATAGCGCTGCTATTCACGCTCCCTGCGTCCTTCTCTCGCACTCGCCCGGCTCGTCCCTTGCGGCGGAGCTTCATTTTGAAACGAGTTTTTGAGCGCTCGCGCCAGGGTGGCGTCGCGCCGATAAGGACACAGGGGCGGGCGTGAGGCAACGACGCGGGCGGCGGGCATAGTCTTAAAACACCGGCATGCACCAACCGATGTAGGCCTTGTTCTTGCCCGTCCTTACGTCCTGGTAGAGGGCCTGGAGTCGTCTGGTGAGAGGCCCGATCTCCCCATCGCCGACAGGCCGGTGGTCTATTTCCACGCACGGATTGATGTGCGCGGCCGTCCCGGTTAGAAAACACTCGTCGGCGTTGTAGAGCTCATGCCTCTCGATGCGCTTCTCGATCGTTTCCACACCGAGTTCCCTCCTTGCGATCTCCATCACAGAAGCGCGCGTGATACCCGGCAGGATGTTCTCGCTGAGCGCGGGGGTGAGCAGGCCGCCGTCCTTGATTAAGAAGATGTTCTCGGTACAGGCTTCGGCCACATACCCGGCCTCGTTCAGTAGGATCGCTTCATCGAAGCCGTTTCTGACCGCTTCCGTCTTCGCCAAGGCGCCATTCACATACTGCCCGGAGATCTTTCCGGCCGGGACTCCGCAGTTCTCACTGTGGCGCCGCCATGACGAGACTCCCGCCCGGCACTTCTCAGAAGGCAGATGGCGCCCGTACGGGAAGACGACTGCGCAAAAATCAGAGTCCAGGTCGTGTAGCCGCGTGCCGATCATCTCGGAACTCTTGTAGGCCAAGGGGCGTACGTAGACGTCCTCCTTGTACCCGCTGCGGCGGATTAACTCCTTCGTGATGTCACAGAGCTCGTCGACCGGCGGGATGTCGGTCATGAGTACGCGGCAGTTGTCCTGCATGCGCTCGTAATGTTCTTCTGCGCGGAATAGGTAGATCTGGTTCTCCTCCTCGTTCCAGTTGCCTCTGATCCCTTCGAAGCAGGACACGCCGTATTGGAACGAGTTGGTAAGTATGTTCACATTCGCTTCAGCTAACGGAACAAACCGGCCTTTGAGATACGCCCACTGCGTCATGACCATCGCCTCCTATTGCGACCCTATTGCGACAAAAGCCCCAAGTAGCTTGACTAGAACGCTTCAGCCTTGCAGTGACTGAAAATGGCCGGGATACCTCCCGAGTGATAGAAGACCACGGTATCCTGCGGGGGTATGAGGCCGGCACGGATCTGGTCGATCATCGCAGCCATCACCTTGGCGGTATAGACCGGATCAAGGAGAAGGCCCTCGCTTCGAGCGGCGAGCTTCATAGCCTCGGTGGCCTTGGTCTCTGCCGCCGCGTCGTCGGCCCCGTAGCCTGGGAGACATCGGATGTCGTCGGCGCCGATGGACAAGTCGTGTCCGAACAAGGCCGCGGCCGTCTCGACCGCCTTCAGCACGTTTCGTTCGTGCTCTTCTTGCTCGACTTGTCCGTCCAGCATGACGCCGTGGATCCAGCAACCGCCCCCCAGCACCTTGTCCCCGAGGATGAGGCCTGCCTGCGTCAGTCCTGAGCCGCTGCCGACGAAGATGTGTCGAGTACCGGTGGGCGCCCCGCCGGATTGCTGGAGGCTCAGTTGCTCGAGCATCTCGCTCATCAGCATGACATATCCGGCGGTGCCGACCAGAGGCAACGGTCCGTACCTCAGCTTATAGGGTCTCGCCCCTTCTTTCTGCAGGTGATCGGCAAGAGCCTCCATCTGGTCATAGGCCTCCTCGATGTTCGCCGGGTCGACGTGGGTGAACCGCACCTCGGCCCCAAGGATGCGGAACAGGAGGAGATTCCCTCGGACCCTATCATCTCCTCGCAACAGGAGCAGGATGGCAGGCATGCCGCACTTCTTGGCCGCCGCGGCGATAGCGCACAGTTGATTGGAGTGCTGGGGACCGACCGCGATCACCACGTCGTGTCCAGAGGCTTTGGCCTGGCCCATGACGAATTCACAGGCGCGCGGCTTGTTTCCACCCAGGGCCAGGCCGGTTAGATCATCGCGTTTGATGAAGAGTCTGGTCCGTCCCAAGCTCTCAGCCAATCGCTTAGCTTCGACAAGAGGGGTCGGCAATGCGCACAAAGTCGCGCGGTCCAGGCCGTTGATACCTTCGCGTTCTGTGGGGATCGTGCTCATTCGGCTCCTTTCTTGCCGGCCTGGAGTACCTTGTTGTCGCCGGGACCCGGCCGCCGCTCCCCGGCCCGCGTGAGGCCTGCCACGAACGCAGGGACGGCCGGCGCGGGGCAGCCATCTACTCCGTTCGGGGACCCCGCACGAGCGAGACCAGCGCTCCGACGACGGCCAACCCGGCTCCGACCAGCATGGCCGCGCCGTACCCATCGGCGAAGGAGAGCGCTGCCGCCTGACTGGCCTTTTCGCCGAGAAACAGTACCCGTCCGCCGGTCGGACCCAGGCCCGACGCCGCGATGGCGCCGAGCAGCGCGATCGAGACCCCCTGGCCGGCGGTGCGCATGGTCCCCAAGAAACCTGAGGCCAGGCTGAGCCGGGAGGGCTCTACCGAGCCCATGACCGAGGAAGTGTTGGGCGAGCTGAAGGCGGCCATGCCGATACCGGTGACGCTGAGCGCCAGGATGACCCGCCAGGCGGGCGTCGGCGAGGGCAAGAAGGCCAGCTGAGTCATACCTGCGGCTACCAAGATCATACCGGCGCTGGCGAGCGCTCGCGAGCCGAGGCGGTCCGAGAGGCGTCCGAACGCGGGCGAGAGCGTCGTCATGAACACCGGCTGTGTAAGCATGAAGAGCCCCGTGTGCTGGGCCGAATAGCCCTGCGAGACCTGCAGAAAAACGGCGGTCAGGGTGGCGATCGCGTGGGCCGCCGCGTAGTTCAGGAAGGCGGCGACCGTACCCGCCGCAAACAGCCGGTTCTTGCGCAGCAGATCGAGGTCCAGCAAGGGGTCCCGCACCCGGTTCTCGACCATGACGAAGGCCACGAGGAAGAGGACAAAGCAGGCGAGCAGGCCGAGGGTGAGCGGACTAAGCCAGCCCCAGAGCGGCACGGAGATCAGCGGCACGAGAAGAGTCGTCAGCACCGCCGCCAAGACGGCCGTGCCCGCCCAGTCCAATGAGGCGCCGACCTTGGCTGCGGACCCGCCGCCGGCCGTGGGCTCGTTGCTGACCATGGGCGGACCGGGCTGCCTCTCATTGCCCTTCTTGAGTGCCCGTTCCCGGGCGGCCGCCCGGTCGCGGTTTTCGGCGCCCAGAAGGGGCCAACAGCCCAGCAGAGTGATTATCACCAAAGGCACGTTGAGCAGGAAGATCCAGCGCCAGCTGGTGTGACTGACGATCAGCCCCCCCAGGGGTGGGCCCGCCATCAGACCGACATACCCGGCCATCACATTGAGGCCCAGGCCTCGGCCCCTCTCCTGGGGCGGAAAGACGGCGGCGACGAGGGCCGATGAGGTAGCCGAGGTGAAGGCTCCCCCGCAGCCCTGAAGAGCACGGGCCACGATCAAGGAGGATCCGCTGAAGGCCAGCGCGCAGGCGAGGGAAAAGATGCCGAAGATGGCGATGCCGATGACGTAGAAACGCATGAGACCGTGTCTGTCCGCCAGGCGGCCCACGGGTATGAGACACACGCTCATGGCAAGGGGGTAGACGCTCTGCACCCAGAGCGCTTCGGAGTAGTTCAGGTGGAGGGTCGGACCGAGGGTGGGGAGGGCGACCGCCACGATCGTGGTGAGGAGGGTGCCCATGAACATCCCTACCGAGCCCAGGATGAGCACGCGCCAACGATGCCGTCCCAGTTCGGTCTCAGACGCTATGGGAAGGGATGTGTCTACGCCGTCTCCTTTGGTGGCAGGTCGCGCCGGATGGGTCACATAAGCGATTGTACTAACAAGCCGTCGAGTGCGCCTATGAATTAGGCCTGTTGGCGGCGGTGGTCGCCGATGCGGGCCTACGATACCGCCCGCATCGCCTGCCTAGGTCGCTCACCCGCGCCGCTCATCTCGGTCGGCTGCCTGCACCGCTCCGCCGCTGCGCGACGCCGGGCTGGCCATTCTCTCGCCGCGGGAGTACGCTGGCCGCATGACTGACCCCGAAGCTCCGCTCTGTCCCGAGCCGGCGCCGACACCCGCGAACCACCTGGTCCCCGCGGCCGGCCGGGTCCCCGCGGCGGGCCGCGCCCTTGAGCCGGCGAAACAGAGAACGGTACTGTTGGTCGTGGTGGTGGCCGAGTTCCTCACCATGTTCATGGTCTCGGCGGTCAATATCGCCCTGCCGGCCATCGCCAAGGAATGGCACGTCTCGACCGTCACGCTGAGCTGGATCACGCTCGCCTACATCCTCACCATAGCGGCTGTTCTCATGCCGGCCGGCAAGTTGGCGGACCTCACCGGGCGTAAGCGCTTCTATATCGCCGGGTTGGTCGTCTTCACGATCATTGCCTTCGCGGGTGCGTTTGCTCCTTCTGCTCCCGTGCTCATCGCGCTCCGCCTGCTGAACGGGGTGGGCGCCGCCATGCTCTACGCATGCACGACAGCCATCATCACGCTGGCATTCCCGCCGCGGGCCCGGGGCCGGGCCATGGGAATACAGGTCGCGAGCGTGTACCTGGGGCTCGCGTTCGGCCCGCTTCTAGGGGGGATCATCATCGACAACCTGGGGTGGCGCTACGTGTTCGTCATCGGAGGGGCTCTCGGAGCGGTCGACGTCGTGCTCTCCTGGTGGGGCATGAGGGGCGTCGAATGGCGTGAACCGAAACGCGCGCCCTTCGATATCGTCGGCTCTCTTACCTGGGCGGTGGCGCTGACGCTGTTCCTTCTCGGGCTCTCTCTACTACCCGAGGCTGCCGGGTGGGTGCTTCTGGCGGCCGGCGCGGCCGGTACCGCGGGGTTCGTGTGGCGGGAAGCGCGGGCTCCAGACCCGATCCTTGATCTCGACCTGTTCCGCAAGAACCGGGTCTTTGCCTGCTCGAACGCGGCCACCTTCGCCTGCTACGCGGCTACCTACGCGATGACGTTCCTCATGAGCCTTTACCTCCAGTACAACAAGGGCCTGGTCGCGCAGACGGCGGGACTCATCCTTGTCAGCGGCACCGTGGTCCAGACTCTCTTCTCACCCGTCGCCGGTCGCCTGGCCGACCGGGTGCAGGCGCGCTTGGTGGCGGCCGCGGGTATGGCCGTCTGCGTGCTCGGGCTCGGGGGGCTGGCGTTCCTCGGCAGCGGCACGTCCTACTGGTACATCATCGCGTCACTGTGCGTGCTGGGACTCGGCTTCGCCTTCTTCTCCAGCCCCATCATGCATACGATCATGGGTAGCGTCGAGCAGCGCTACACGGGGGTGGCCTCGGCGACCATCGCGACGATGCGCACGACGGGCCAGAACGTCAGCATGGGGCTGGCCACCCTTCTCTTGTCTGTCTTCGTCGGCCGCCACTCGATCGGCACGGCCGACTACCCCGACCTGCTGACCAGTATCCGGGTCACCTTTGCCATCCTGGCGGTGCTGTGCCTCTTCGGCGTCGGTGCCGCCCTCGTCGGCCCACGGAGGAGCGAAGCCCCCGGCGGAAGCGCCGCAGAGAATCCCGAATGAGCGAAGGCTGCGCGGGAGGGTGCCGGCCGTCCTGCTCGTCCGGGCCAAGTAACTAGGTTAGGATGACATCCAAGATTGGCAACTAACAAAGCCCCGATCAGCACGTGCAGGAGGCATCGATAGGAGGCATCGATGAGTGAGAAGGTCACGTTCTATCCGGCGCTCTGGGGCGGCAAGAAGCTCGCGTATCCCAACGTCCCACCGGAAGGCCCGAAGTTCTCCAACTCGGTCGCCGCCGGCAACTTCATCTTCGTCTCGGGCTGCCAGGGGCAGAACGACGAGACCATGCAGGTGGAGACCGACATCTTCGAGGAGCAGATGGTCATCGCCCTCGACAAGGTCCGGCTGTGCATGGAGCAGGCGGGCAGCTCCATGAACAACGTGATCAAGACCTTGATCCTGCTCAAACGGCGGGAGGACTATCCGGCCATGCGTAGGACCGAGTTCGAGTACTACCAGAAGTACGCGCCCGCCTCGGTGGAGGACCCGCCGGCCAGCACTATCATGATCGTCGAGCTGGGAAGGCCGGAATACCTGATCGAGATCGAGGTGATCGGGGTGGTGTCAAGAGGCTGAGAGCTCCGGCCTTTTCGTCCGGCAGGCGACGGTCGTGAGAAAAGCCGCGCGGAAGCG
>JAJFUK010000163.1 GCA_021372435.1 Actinomycetes bacterium
TCGCCGGCCAAGACCGTCCCCCCTTCTGCGAGGCCGAGTGCCACGACAAAGGCGTCCGCTAAGGCGACGGGGTGGTGAGCCCTCACATGCCGCCGCGGACAGCCCGGCTCGACGATCCACGCCCACTACTTCCAGGGGCAGGTCCTCGACGAGGGAGAGCAACTTCTGGGCACCTATGATTCCACGGCGACGCTCCACGATGTAGGCGCATTCGACGAGGCTGAGGAGTGAGAGCAGCGCCCTACACCGGCCCCGGCCGGCGTTAGACAGCACTTCCTGTACTCTGGCAGCACCGGCTTCTTCGCACACCAGGGAGAGCAAGGCAAAGCTATCCAGCACGTAGACCGGTATCGCGGCAGGGCCCGGCACTTCGACAGTCCCCTGAACCTCATCGGTCCCCGAGGCCTCAGTAGAAGCGAGGTTCATCCTGCTCGATCTCCCGCCGGTGCTCCTCGACCACCTCGTCGGCAAGTGAGCCGGCCCCGGTCAGCAGGCCTCTGGCCTCCAGCACCGGATCGGCCCGCGTCGGCACCAGGGCAAGCACGCCCCCATAGTCGACGACGTTCACCGCAACAGGCCCCGGGTCGTCGAGGATGCCGGCTGAGCAGCCTCTAGATTTCGAACAGCGCCGTCGACAGGTACCGCTCGCCCGCGTCGGGCAGGATGACCACGATGGTCTTGCCGGCGAAGTCGGCCTCCTGGGCCAGCCGGACGGCCGCCACCGTCGCCGCCCCGCTGGAGATCCCGGCCATGATGCCTTCTTCGCGGGCCAGACGGCGCGCCATCTCCAGGGCTTCGGCGGTCTCCACCGGCTCCACCCGGTCGACCAGCGCCAGGTCGAGATTGCCGGGGATGAACCCCGCTCCGATCCCTTGGATGCCGTGGGGGCCGGGCGCGGGTTCCCGGCCCGCCAACGTTTGACTGATCACAGGACTCGTCGCCGGCTCCACCGCCACTGAGTACAGCGGCCTGCCCTGGGTGCGCTCCCAGAACCGAGAGATGCCGGTCAAGGTCCCGCCTGTGCCTACGCCCGCCACCAGTACGTCGACCTCACCGTCGGTGTCGTTCCAGATCTCGGGCCCGGTGGTCTTCTCGTGGATGGCCGGATTGGCCGCGTTGTCGAACTGCTGCGGCAAGAAGTAACGCTCGGGGTCGCCGGCGGCCAGCTCTTCGGCGACCCGGATCGCTCCCTGCATGCCTTCGGAACCCGGTGTCAGCAGCAGGTTCGCCCCGAAGAAAGCCAGCACCTTGCGCCGCTCCAGGCTCATCGTCTCCGGCATGGCCAAGGTGAGCTTGTAGCCCCGGGCCGCGCAGACATAGGCCAGAGCGATCCCGGTATTGCCGCTGGTCGGCTCGATCACCTCGGTGTGGGGCTTGATCAGTCCCTTCCTCTCGGCGTCCCAGATCAGGGCCGCTCCCACCCGGCACTTCACGGAGTAAGAAGGGTTGCGCCCCTCGATCTTCACAAGGACCCGGGCGCGTCCGGCGCCGCCGGCCCCGACCACCCGGTTCAGCCGCACAAGCGGCGTCCGCCCGATGGACAGGGAGTTGTCGTCGTATATGGTGGCCATGATGCTCCCTTCGTCGGCGGCGGCGCGGCGGACTAGGGCCCCGGAGGGCCCCGGGCTTCACGGCCCCGCGCCGCCCCGCGCCGCCGCAATGTGACCCGCAGGCGGCCCCGCGGCTCCTACGCTTCCTCGGTGGTCGCCTCCTGCGACCTCCGCAGCGCCTGGTCGAGATCGCCCAGGATATCCTCGAGGTTCTCGATGCCCACTGAGATCCGGATGAGTCCCGGCGTCACCCCGGCGTTCAGCTGCTCCTCGGGACTGAGTTGCTGGTGGGTGGTGCTGGCCGGATGGATGACGAGCGTCTTCGCGTCCAGGATGTTCGCCACATGCGAGGCCAGCCTGACCGCGTTGATGAAGCGCTTACCCGCCTCGACGCCGCCTTTGATCTCAAAGCCGAAGACCGCGCCCGGACCCAGCGGGAAGTAGTAACGGGCCCGCTCGTAGTCGGGATGACCGGGTAGCCCGGCGTAGTCCACCGACGTCACCGCCGGGTGCTCCCTCAGGAACCGGGCCACTGCCGCCGCGTTCGCCACGTGTGCCCGCGCGCGCAGAGGGAGCGTCTCCAATCCTTGGATGAACAGCCACGAATTGAACGGCGACGGCGCCGCGCCCAAGTCGCGCATCAGTCCCAGCCGGATCTTGAGCAGATACGCGAGCCCCGGAGTCACCGCCTTCTCGTGATTCCCGAACCTCTCCCAGAAATTCACCCCGTGGTAGGCAAGATCTGGTTCCGTTATCTCCGGATACCTGCCGGCCGCCTTCCAATCGAAGTCGCCCTTATCGACGACCGCGCCCCCCAGAGACGTCCCGTGACCGCCGATCATCTTGGTGAGGGAGTACACGGCGATGTCGACCCCGTGCTCGAACGGGTTAAAGAGCGGCGGAGGTGCGACCGTGTTGTCGACGATGAGCGGGATCTTGTGCCGGTGAGCCACCTCTGCGATGCCCTCGATGTCATCCACGTTCCCCTTGGGATTGCCGATCGACTCCGTGTACAGCAGGCGGGTGTTCTCGTCGATGGCCTGCTCGAAATCGGCCGGGTCGCGCGAATCGACGAAGCGGGCTTCGATGCCGAAACGCTTGAGAGGGAAGCAGAACTGCGTGTAGGTGCCCCCGTACAACTTATCGCCGGTGACGAAGTTCTGCCCCGCGGAGGTGATGGCCGCCACCGCGTAGAAGATGGCCGCCATCCCGGAGGAGGTGGCCACCGCGCCGGCCGCGCCATGGATGGCCGCCAGCCGTTTCTCGAGGGCGTCGGTGGTGGGGTTCGAAAGACGGGTGTAGATGTTGCCGGGCTTTTTCAGTTCGAAAAGATCCGCGGCGTGCCCCGTGTCACGGAACAGATAGCTGGTCGTCTGATAGATAGGCACCGCCCGCGACAAGGTGTCCCGGTCGGGCGTGTGACCGGCGTGGAGCGCGAGCGTGTCGGGGCTGTAGTCATCCGGTTCGAAGTCGGTCATGTGTGACTCTTCCTCCTTGCTCTGCGCGGCCGGAGACCATCACCCCGCGGGCGCCGCCCCAGGGCCGGGGGGCCATGCACCTACCGGCGGCACCCCGCGGCGGGGCGGCCACTCGGGCCGGCCGTCTTCTGTGCCTCCCAGGCTACTAGGGTCGCCGCAGTTCGTCCACCAGGGCGGCCAGGCCGCGCAGGTCGGCAAGCACGTGGTCGGGCAGGGCAGGGCCGGCCGCGACCGGCCCGGCGGCGGCAGCCCCTCCTGTTCCGGCTGCCGTCGCCTCTTCCGCCACCGCCCTTTCCGCCGCCGCCCTTTCCGCCGCCGCTGCCGCGGCCGCCGCCGCCCGTTCCGCGGCCCTCAGGTCTTCCTCGCCGGTGACCCCGGTCAGAACGAGAGCGGTGATCATCCCGGCGGCGCGGCCCATCGCGATATCGGTGCTCAGCCGGTCGCCGACGAAGAGCGTCTGCCCGGCCGGGATGCCGGTGACAGCCGCCAGTACCTCGGCCAGGGCGGGGCCGGGCTTGCCCATCAGAACCGGCTCGCTCCCGGCCGCCGTCGCCACTGCGGCCACTATCGACCCGGCTCCCGGCAGGAGACCGGTCGGGGTGGGAAAGGTAGCGTCGCAGTTCGTGGCCACGAACAATGCCCCGCTCATGATGGCCGCCTGGGCGGCCGCCAGGGTCTGATAGGAGAAGGACCGGTCCATGCCCACGATCACGGCCGCAGGGACCAGGGCCGGCAGCATCACCCGCGCGGTGGCCGGCGGCACGCCCGGCGGCGTGCCCGGCGACGGCGTGTCCGGCGGCACGCCCGGCGGCGTGGCAGGCGATGCAGCCGGCACCGGCGTGCCCGCTGGCGCGGCGACGCCGCTCGGCGTCGCGACCCCATTCTGACCCCCGGCCCCACGGGCCCCGCTTGGCGTCGCCGCCCCGCTCTGACGCGGCGCCCGGTCGACCCGGCCCGCGTGATAGGCGGCCAGACCGGCCTCGCGCAGCTCGCGCAACAATCCCTCCTCCCCGATCACCATGACCGGCGCCCCCTCCGGCAGCCGCTCTCTCAGCCACCGGGCGGTCACGAAGCCCGAGGTCAGCACCCGGTCGACACCGGCCGGTAAGCCCGCCCGTTCCAGACGTTCCGACACCGTCTCGCGGTGGGCCGTCGAGTTGTTGCTCACGTACCGGATATCGAGGCCGCGGCGCAGCACCTGGTCGAGCGCCTCGGCTACGCCGGGAAGGACGTCCCCTCCCCTCCAAACGACCCCGTCCAGGTCGAGGGCGACCAGCCGGAGGCCGGGAGCAGGTACAACATCAGGAAACGCCGCGGCGCGCGGCGCGCCGGCCCCTCCGGGGGCGGCGCCGCCCGCACCTCGGCCGGCCCTCCTACCCCGCGCTGTACGTCCTGGGCCGCCCATCACAACAGATTCAGCCGGTGGAACACCCGGCCCAAGCCGGTGAACTCCAGATCGATCGCGGCCGACGGGCACACTTCGTGACAGCAGTAACACCGGATGCACAGCGAATCGTCCACCTTGGCGGTCCGGGCCTCCTTGTCCAGCGAGACGGCCTCGACCGGGCAGGCCCCTTCGCACACCCCGCACAGCGTGCAACGGCCCGCCTTGGGACGCGGCACCCGGTTGAAGCGGCGCAGGATCGGCCGTAGCGCAATGTCGAGACTGCCCCCCGCCCCGACGCCCATCCCCCGGTAGTTCCCGGGCATGACGAAGTCTTTGACCTGGAGTCCGGCGACCGGGACGCCCACGGTGTCGACGTCGCTTTCCCAGCCGCTCCACAATCCGCGCTGCTGAGCAGCGACCAGCACAGGCACAGCCGCGCAACTGATCCCGGCGATGCGGCAACAGGCCACATCTACAGCCACCGGGTCGGAGCCGGCCACCAGCAGGCCCAGCCGGCGGGGCAAACCCCCGGTCCCCGGTCCGTTGCCCTCCATCCCCAGTATCCCATCGACGATGTTGACCCGAGGCCTGACCAGGTAGGCCACGTCGAGGAGCATGTCGGCGAAACGGTGGGGTTCGGCCAACCGGGCATGGTAGCCGGCCTTGTTGAGCCCGGGGATCACCCCGAACAGGTTCTTGGTGGCCCCGGTGAACGTCATGAACATGTGGGTCTTGAACTTGGCCAGGTTGATGACCCCGTCGGCGCGGCGGACACCACCGACGACCTCGACCCGTTTGGCCAGCCGGGCCCCTGGGTTCGAAACCATCTCCCAGTCGGTGTCGAGGCAGAGCTCGAAGCCGTAACGCTCGGCGGCCTCCACATACCCGGACTTGCGAAAGGCCCGCCTGATCGGCAACCGGGCATGCGCCACTCCCATCCCGGGACTCTCCACCACCACCGGATGCGCGCCCTCCTCCATCACGGCCAGAGCGGTCGCCGCCACCACCGCGGGGTGCGTCGCTATGGCCGCCTCCGGAGCGGAGCCCATGAGGATGTTGGGCTTGAGCGCGATCCGCTCTCCCGGTCTGACAAAGGCCGCCATCCCGCCGAGCGGCGCCAGCAGCTCGCGCAGAGCGGCCCGCACGTTCCCCACGTCGTAATCCGCGCAGCGAACCGCCGCCACCGGAGCGTTCTCGATGCCGGCCCCTGCGTGTGCGCTCAAAGTCCCTCCACTCCTCCCGTCGGACGCGGCTGCTATTCTATCCCCCAAACAGCCGTTTCCGCTCCACGTCCCAAGGAGGCCGAGCCGATGGCACCCATGACCTTCACCGGCAGGCTGCTGGAGAAGATCTCCCTTAGCCCCGATACCGTGACCCTCCGCTTCTCCCGGCCTCCGGAATACAAGTTCGAGGCCGGGCAGTTCTTCGCCATCACCATCCCCTCGCCGGGTGAACCTCTCAAACACTACTTCAGCCACTGCGACTCCCCCTCCGAGGGACACGTGGAACTGACCACTCGGCTCACCGGTTCCGACTTCAAGAACGCGCTCGACGGGCTTCCTCTGGGCGCAGAGGCTCAGTTCGAGGGACCGATGGGCCGCTTCGTCTTCAGATACGACGCGCCCAAGATCGCCTTCCTCACCGGAGGCATAGGGATCACGCCCGTGCGGAGTATGCTGCGGCATCTGGCCGACACAGGCGGAGCCGGTAGGATAGAGGGACAAGAACTCGTCCTGTTCTACGGCTGTATGAACGAGGACGCGATCATCTACAAGGACCAGCTCGATGAGTTCGCCCGCACCATCCCCGGCTTGAGGGTGGTCTACGTGATCACTGATCCCACCGGGACCTGGAAAGGCCATAGGGGATTCATCACCGCTGAGATAGTCCGCGCCGAACTGGACGATCCCGGTCGGTGGACGTACTACATAGTGGGGCCGCCGCCCATGATCGGGGCGATGGGAAAGGTCATGGAGCAACTGGGAGTCCCGGAGTCGCAGCAGGTGGTCGAGCGCTTCGCCGGCTACGAGTCCTAGCGAGGCCTGTACGACTGAACAGGGGGAGATGGCCGGCGCGGCGCTGATCGAGCTGCCCCGCCGACCGGGGACCGCGATCTTTGCCGGCGGAGGGGCCTGGCTGCCGCGGACGGTTGCCCTCCCGCGGTGGGCCGGCGCTCCAAAGGGCCTCGAGGACCGCGAGCACGCAGCCGGCGAGGTCGCCGGTGACCTGGAGGCACCCCGCGGCCTGGACGCGCCCAGCGGCGCCGTCACCTGCGGCCTGGAGGCGCCCCGCCACGCCGTCACCGACCGCCTGGAGGCGCCCCGCCACGCCGTCACCGACCGCCCGGAGGCACCCCGCGGCCCCGTCACCCGGGGCGACGAGGCCCTCATACTCTCTGATCCCTGCCGAGTGCTCCTGGCCATGACGGCGGAGCACGTGCCCGGTCTGCTCGACGAGGTCGAAGCGGAACAGCGCCGAGGCAGATGGGTGGCCGGCTATCTGGCCTATGAAGCCGGGGCCGCCTTCGGCCTGGCCGTGCGTACCCCGGCGCCGGATGCGCTGCCCTTGGCCTGGATGGCCGTCTATCCCCAGGAGCATGCCGTGGTGGTCTCCGCCGCTGAGTGGCGACGGTATCTCGATGGGGTCGACGTGTCTGGGGTGGCGACAGCGCTCTCCGGCGTCAGACCCGAGCTGAGCGTCTCCCGTGACGAATACGTGGCCGCGATCGCGCGGGTGCGCGACCTGATCGCAGCCGGTGATACCTACCAGGTCAACTATACGGTCAGGGGACGCTACGAGCTCAGAGCCCCTGCTCAGCGCGGCGCGGAGACCCGGGCCGGCGTCATCGACCCCCTCGACTACTTCCTCGCCCTCGTGGTGCGCCAGGCGGTCCCCTACGCGGCCTACCTCGACCTTGGCGACTCCCAGGTGATCAGCCTCTCCCCCGAGATGTTCCTGCGCCGGCGTGGTAACCGTCTGGAGAGTCGGCCTATGAAGGGGACCCGGCCGCGGGGCGCGACCCACGCCGAGGATGTGGCCCTTGCGTACCAGTTGGCCGAGATGGAGAAAGAGCGGGCCGAGAACCTCATGATCGTCGATATGGTGCGCAACGACTTGGGCCGGGTGTGCCGCGCCGGGAGCGTGCGGGTGCCCACGCTGTACGCGGTCGAGCCGTACCGGACCGTGTGGCAGATGGTGAGCACGGTCACCGGGGATGTGAACCCCCGCGCCGGTCTGAGCGAGATCATGCGGGCGGTATTCCCCGGCGCTTCCATCACTGGGGCGCCTAAGTACCACACCATGGAGATCATCGCCGCGCTGGAGACCGAGCCCCGGGACGTCTACACGGGAGCGCTGGGCTGTTTCTACCCGGATGGCGACTTCACCACCAACATAGCCATCCGGACGATCGTCCACCATGACGGCCGGTGCCGGTTGGGGACCGGCTCCGGAGTGGTCTGGGATGCCGCCGCCGGAGCCGAGTACGAGGAGACCTTGGCCAAAGCGGCCTTCGCGACGCCGCCGGCGGCCGACACCTGGAGACCCGACCCGGCGGCCCTGCTCCGCGCCGAGGAGACGCGCCTTTTCGAGACGATCCTTCTCGAAGCTCAAGAAGGCGACCCCGCCGGAAAGAACACCCTCGACGGGCTGAGTCCCTCCCTTCGTTTGAGCGATGCGGCGATGGCGGCCCGCTATGTCTTCCTCGCCGAGCACCTGGAGCGCCTGGAGACGTCCGCCCGCGCTCTCGGCTTCGCCTTCGACCGGGAGGCTGCGCTGGCCATCCTCACCGACCTGGCGCGGATCACGCCGGAGGCGGCGGCGGTGCGGCTGGAGTTGGACGCCGCGGGCACGGTCACGCGATCCACGCGGGCGGCCCCGGGCTGGGGGACGCCCGCCGGGCCGGCCGCAGTCCTGGTCTCGCCCTTCCGCACCGATCCCGACGACCCTTTCCTACATCACAAGACCACGGTCCGGGGCTTCTACGACCGCGAGCACCGGCGGGCGGTCCGGCTGGGATATGTCGACGCCCTCTTCCTCAACCGGCTCGACCACGTGACCGAAGGAGCCATCAGCAGCATGGCCCTCCGCTCCGGCGACCGCTGGATGACCCCGCCCCTGGAAGACGGGCTCCTCGCCGGCGTCTGGCGGGCGCATCTCCTGGCCGCGACCGGCGGCGAGGAGTGCTCCCTCACCCTCGACGAGCTCCTCGCGGCAGACGAGATCATCTTGGGCAACTCGGTGCGCGGGACGGTGTCGGTGGACCGGGTGATCGTCGACCCGCTGGTCTTCTAGAACCCGAGGTCGAACCCGAACTTGATGAAGAGCTTCTTGTCGAAATCCGGGTCCGCACCCGAGTACGAGGGCGGCACCCGTTCCATCCGTTTGAGCTCCGGCGGCCGGTCGAACACGAAGGCAACACCCACAGGCGGGTTCTCGAAACCAAAGCGCTCGTAGATGGAAAGGTCCAATGAGAGCGGTTTCACCGGCTACTCCTTGAGGCAGGCGACCACGTCGATCTCCACCAGCATGTTCTCCCGGGCGAGCGAAGCAGGCATCACGAAAGTGCTGGCCGGTGGCTCCGCGATGAGCCCGGGAGCGTGCTCCTGCCAGTACTCCCACTCGGTGGCCCGCATCAGAGCGTAGTCCTTGACGTCCTTGAGGTAGATCACCGTCTTCACGATGTGGTCCATGTCGCTGCCGGCTTCTTCGAGCGCGGCCCGCACCTTGTCCAGCGCGACCAGCATCTGCTCTTTGACGTCGGCCGACGAGACGTTCCCGGTCTCCATCGTGCGGCCGCTCATCCCCGACAGGAAGACCAGGCCGCCAACCACGACCGAGCGGGCGAAATGCTGCTTCTCTTTGCCGTAGTACAGCGGATACGTCTTCTTCTTCATGCGCTGATCCCTTTCCTGAGTCTGGGCCTATCCGTGCTCACCGCCCTCCCCCTCAGATCGTCTCTCTCAGATCGAGTAGCCGGTAAGGGCTCCCTCGCGGATGGCATCGACGATCCACCCCGGTTCCCGGCAGCTCCCGATCACGTGGGTCTCGCTCACCAACCCGCCCAACTCCCCGATCAGCTTGGTGTTGGAACCCCAGTCCTGGGTGGTCATGACGGCCTTGCCCTCCAGGACGAAGATGCGCTTGTCGGGGACCTGGATCTTCAGCCCCCGCTCGACGATCTCGCGGTACTGCGCGTCGGTCCAGAGGGGCACATGCTTCAGCTTGAACCACGGCCACAGGTTCTCCAGGTCGTCCTTGGTCATCCCTTCGCCCAGCTCGGAGGCCGGACCGTCGTGGACGATGACCACCCGGCGACCGCGCTTGACCAGGAATTCGGCCAGCTCGCACCCGTGGAGCTTGCCGCCCATGATGACGCCGCTCTTGGCCACCGGCATCCACAGACGGGTCAACCGTTCGAGACGCGCCGCCGAGAAGAACCTCAACGCCAACTTGAGTTGGTTGTGCAGCTTCTCAGTCTTGACGAACCTGCGGCTGCCGGCTCCGGGCAGATCGAACTCGGTGTGCGCCGCGCCCCCGGCCAGCACGAGCACGTCCGGCTTCTCCGCGCGCACCGCCGCGGCGGTCACGACTTCCTTGAGATGGACGGTCACCCCCTCCTTCTTCAGTTGGGTCTTGAAGTAGCGGGTGAGATCGGTCAGTTCCTCCGTCTCCAGGTCCTTGACGACGGCCGCCACCGGCATCAGACCCCCGAGACAGGGCTCTTTCTCGTAAAGCACCACCTCATGCCCCCGTTGAGCGGCGACACGCGCCGCCTCCATGCCCGCGGGACCACCCCCGACCACCAGCACCTTCTTCTTCGGAGCGGCCGGGGTGAACTGGTACTCAGGTACGATCTCCCGGCCCAAGGTGGCATTGACCCGGCATTCGAGCACCTTGTTCTTGTTTCGGCAGTCGAAGCAGTAGAGACAGCCGGTGCAGGGGCGGATGTCCTCCAGACGCCCCTCTTTGACCTTGTTGGGAAGGTCGGGGTCGGCGAGCAGCCGGCGGGTCATGGCTACGAAGTCTATGCTGCCCTTCCGCAGGTACTGCTCCCCCATCACGGGGTCGAGGCGGCAGGCGCTCCATATGGGGATGGTCACGCCCTTGCGTTTCACGGCCTCCACCAGAGGTATGGTGGCGCCCCTGCCCTTCCGGCTCCAGTCCAGGTCGGCCGGCAGATCGACCGGCGGCTCCGGGTACAGGATACGGTCGGGCTGCTGCAGCCCGCCGCGGTGGCCGTAGCGCTCGGACCTCACGTTGATCCCGTCGGCCACGGTAGCCACGAGCTTCGCCATCTCCGCACCCTCTTCCAGGGTGGTGGCCAGCGGATGGTTGTACTCGGCGGCGTTCATGAGCACGTGCACGGCGAATGTGGGGCCGCAGCGGCGCTTGGCCTCGGCCACGATGTTCCTCACGAAACGCGTGCGGTTCTCGTAGCTCTGCGGACCGTACTCATCCTCGCGTTTGTTCCAGATGCGCGACAGGAACGTGTTGCCCTGGTGGCAGGTGCCGTGGTTGATCTCGCAGGCGTCGAAGCCCGCTTTGTAGGCTCGTTCGGCCGCCGCGGCCCAGAGGTCGATCTGATCCTCGATCTCCTGCTTCGTCATGGCGCGACACGGCAGGAAGTCTGGCCCGGGAAGCTCTTCCACGGTCATGGCCGATGCACATTTCACGTCCCGGATCTTGGGGTCGCGGGGCAGAAGCCCGGTGGGATCCCAGGGGCCGGAGTGCAACAACTGGATGGAGACCGGGCAGCCGTGCTTGTGCACCGCTTCGGTGAGTCGCTGGAAGCCGGGGATGTACTTGTCGTCGTCGAAGTGGAGCTGGACCGCCTCGTAGCCGCCGCCAGGAAGATAGTGCACATGGTGGATACCCAGCGGGTACTCCACTCCGGACGACTCGACCACCAGGAAGCCCACACCGCCTTTGGCCAACCGCTCGTACCAGGCGATCATGCGCGGTCCGACGGTCTGGTCGGGTTCCATGAACGAGGTGCCGTTGGCCGTCTTGAGCATGCGGTTGCGCGTTCTCACCGGGCCTATCATCCCCGGCTCGAGGATCTTGTCGAATCTCTCGGTCATCTCTCTTTGCTCTCTCCCGCTTCGTCGATGTCTCGGCTCTTGTCCGCGCCTTGGCGTTCGCCGACGCTTCAGCGCTCGTCGGCACCTGGGCGCAGGGTCTCTTCCACGATACGGGCGTTGACCTTCAACTGTTCCGCCGAACGTTCCAATGCCGCCTGCTCGTCCGGCGCCAGATCCCACTCCAGGATCTCCTGGATACCGGTCCTGCCCAGCTTGATCGGGACACCCATGCTGATCCCCCGCTGTCCGTATTCACCTTCCAGGATGGCGGAGCCGGCGAGCGTCTCCCCGGTATCCTCGACCACCGCGCGGGTCAAGGCGGCCAAACCGACGGCGCAGGTCCAACCCGTGGTCCTTCCCGCCTTCAACCCCTCCAGACGCTCGAAGAAAGCGTGGTAAGCATCGCGTATTCCCTGCTTCTCCTGCTCGCTGAACGAGACCGGCTCACCGTCGATGCGCACCGAGCTGAACAGCGGCACCTGCGTGAAGCCGTGCTCGCCGATCGCCAGTCCCTGGACCCGGCTCACCGCGACGCCTTTGGCTCGGGCGGCGAACTCCCGCAACCGTAGGGTGTCGTTGAGCGAGTAGCCCACAAGTTGCCGGCGCTCGAAACCGCCGGTGAGCCAGATGGCGTAATTGAGGGCGTCCACCGGATTGACAGCCGTCACCACGACGGCCTCCGGACAGTACTTCTGGAGCTGGAGCGCGGTGTCCCGGACCAAGCGGGTGTTCTTGATGAGCATCTCGGTGCGGTCGGCGGTGATGTCTCCGTGGAGTCCCGCGGCGTTGATCACTACGCCGGTCCCCACCGTGTCTTCGTAGCCCCCGGCCTTGACCTTGACGTCGAGCCCCGATACGGCGGTGCTGAGGTCCATGGCGTGGTGCTCGACCAGATTCTCACGTACGTCGATCAACACCATCTCGTCGGCCAGCCTTGAAGCGGCGACGTAGAACGCGGCCGACATCCCGACCCAACCCGCAGCACCGATGACAGTGACCTTCATGGCTTCACTCCTTAGATTTCTCATCTACTGGGATTCGCAGTAGCGAACTCCGATGCAGGGCGACGCTCCATCCCCGCCGCCGGTCAGCGATACGACCGGTCCGACCGTGGCCTCCCGGCATACGGCCCGGCCCGGACGGCCGGGATCGGGCCCTTCGACCCGCCCGGCTGCTCCCGGACAAGGCCCGCGCTTCAGATTCGAACGCCAGCAGGCTGCTGAGGTCCATCGGGAACGGTATCATGATTTCGCAGTTCTCCCTAGTCATCAAGGCTCCACGCGCGCCCGCGCCGGCGAGGCGCCGGCCGCCATGATACAGGCGGCTGTGGCCTCACTCTACTCCGTGCGCGGCTGCGGCTGCGTGGCCGGGATTGATATGCCGGCTGACAGGGGATAAGCAGAGTCAGGGGCTGCCCACGGCCGGCGGCGGTACTCGACCGGCAAGGAGGAACACTGATGGACAACGACACGGATGCGGCCGCTGTGAAGAGGCGCGAGGCCCGGCTTCGCCGCGTGGCCGCCGGGATAGGACTGGCGGTGCGCAAGTCGCACACCCGCGACCCTGAGCGCATGGACTACGGCCGTTATCGGGTGGAGGACGTCAAGAACGACTGCGTGGTCGCCGGCCGGTTCCCCTATGGGTACACACTCAGCCTCGACGACGTGGATGAGGTGCTTGAAGAGCTCCTCATAAGCCGCGAGGAGAAGGCCTGGGAGAACGCCAACCTGCCGGGGCACGGATGTTCGGGAGGCATCACCTCCAAAAACTCGTTTCAAAACGACGCTGCGCCGTCAGGGCACGCGGCAGGTCGCCGGCCTCGCGGCAATCAGCAGCCGGAGCGCGCTCGATGACCGGGCGGGCGGCGCCGATGATATTGCCGGCCTCGCCCGCGGGAGGCCACGGCCGGCCGATCACTCAGGCGCGGACGCCCACCGTGGCGGCGTTGCCCTCGTAGAGCGCGAACCGGTCTTCGGGGGTAAGATCGAGGCTCTCGAGAAAGGCGAAGCACTGGCTTGGGTCGTCGAAGGGGAAGTCGGTCCCCAGCATGATGTTCTGCATCCCCAGAGCGTCCTTCGTGCACCTGAACGCCGCCTCCAGGTAGTTGCCGCTGGTAGTGACCATGAAGTTCTCGCGGAAGTATTCACTGGGCTTCCGCCCGAGCGAGACAAGGGCGCCTTTGTCGGCCTTGACATGCGGCCGCTCATGCAGCCAGTCCATCCGCCGCAGAAGGAACGGCAGCCCCTCGCCGTAGTGGCCGACGATGATCTTGAGCTTCGGGAACGTATCGAACGCGCCGCTCAGGATCAGACGCATGACCACCAGGGCCGTCTCCATGCCGAAGCCGAACGACGCCCCCGCCAGCGAGATGCCGTATGTCCAGAACTCCTTGATCATGGGTACGGTCGGGTGTAGATAGATGGGGATGCCCAACTCCTCCGCCTTGGCAAGAAGGGGCCGGTACCGCTTTTCGTCGAGATAGGAATCACCGTAGTTGCAGTGGGTCTTCCAGCCCTGCAGACCGAGCTCTTTGACCGCCCTTTGCAGTTCTCCGACCGCGGCCTCAGGATCCCGAGGCGCAAGGGCCGCGTAGCCCCGGAAGCGGTCCGGGTAAAGCTGCACCGCTTCGGCCAGCCTGTCGTTGGCCTTTCGGGCCGCCTCCGTCCCCAGAGCCGGGTCGAAGTGCTCCGCCCCGGGGGCGACCAGCGACAGCACCGCTACGTCGATCCCGGCGGCATCCATAAGGGCGATCCGCCCTTCGCCGATATCGAGGAGCCTGTCTAGCAGCACGTCACTGAACGGCTCTGCTGCCTCCGCCCGGTAGCAGAGGCGGAGATTGCCTTCGGCCGAACGTTCGAAGCGCGGATAGCCGGGATTGGTGTTCAGAGCGTCCACCCACTCCGGCGTGGCGAAATGGTTCTCGAAATCTATCGTCTTCACAAGCCCTCCTCCTCAGGACTCGGCCCGCTCGCCCGCGGCCCCCCTTGCTGTCTGCGCGTGGCCAGCCTCCGCAATCGTTCCCAGATCTCCAACAACCCGCCGGGGAAGATGAGAACGACGAGTATGAACAAGACGCCGAAGATGACTTGGTGCACATCGGTCAGGTTGGCCGCCAACCGTTCACGTACGAAGACGAAGAAAGCGCCGCCGATCACGGGTCCCGCGACGGTGCCCACGCCCCCGATGTAGGCGATCATCATGGCCTCGAATGTGAAGGTGGGCAAAAACGGGGCTTCGGGATAGTAGCTGATCTGCTTGAAGGCGAACACGCCTCCGGCCAAGCCCATGAAGAGGGCGCTCAGGGCAAGGGCCAGCAGTTTGTGCCGAAGCACATGGACCCCCGACGCCTGGGCGGCTTCTTCGTCCTCGCGCACCCCCAGGATGCCCAGGCTCCAGCGGGAACGAAGCAGCAGATAGGCCGCGCCCGTGGTGACCACGGCCAACGCCAGAGCCACCCAGTAGCGCGCGGGTAGGCTGTAAGAAGCGATCATGTCGCCGGGCATGGTCGAGATGAAGGGCCGGTTCTGGGCGACGGTGATCCTCAGCACCTCAGCCACGGCCAAGGTGCCGATGGCGAAATAGGCCCCGCGTAGGCGGAAGGTCGGCGCTCCGATGATCATGGCGAAGGTGGCCGTGGCGACCCCGCCGACGACGAGCGCCAAGATGAAGGGAGTGCCGTGCAACCACAGCGTGCGCGTGACCAGCGCCCCTATGCCGAAGAATCCGGCGTGCCCAAGGCTGGTCTGTCCGGCAAAGCCTCCCAGCATGTTCCAGCTCTGCCCCATCGTGATGCCCAGCGACATGAGGAAGAACAGGTTCCAGATGTTGTCCTGGGCGATCTGCTGGGGGAACACGATGGCGAACGCCAGCACGACGACAATCAGCCCCGGGCCCGACCAGCGCCGGGAGGGCTTCCAGAGAGAGAGCTGTCCGCCGGCAGGGGTCTTCATCATTTCCTCACGAACAGGCCCTGCGGCCGGATGATGACCACGAGCAGGAAGATGACCAGGCCGACCAGCTCCTTGTAGGTCTGCGCCAGGTAGGCTCCACTCAGCGCCTCCACCACGCCCAGCACGAGCCCGGCCGGTAAGGCCCCAAGGATGCTCCCAGTACCGGCCAACACGATCACTATCATCGCCTTGAGGGTCCAGAACATCCCGATGCTGGGAGCAAGGGCGTAGGTGAAGGTGACGAACTGCCCCGCGATCCCGGCGAGGGCCGCACTGAGGGCGAAGGTGAGCATGTACACCCGGTCGATGTTTATGCCGGCCAGCTCGGCGGACTCGTAGTCTTCCGCCGTGGCCAAGATGGCCTTCCCAGGATACGTTTTGCGCAGAAAAAGATGAAGCGCGACGGTGACCACCAGGACGATGCCCAGGGTGGCCAGCCGCGTATAGGGCATGAGCACGCCGTAGACGTCGAGGCCCTGCCCGGCGTACGAAGGCTGCACGGAGCGCTCGTCGCCGGTGAACACCCACTGGGCGAGGTTGCTGAGAACGAGTCCCAGGCCGAAGCTGACCAGCAGCGAGTTCTTGATCTTCTCTTCGCCCCACAGACGCACCACGTACCGGTATATGACGCGGTCGAGGACGATCCCCAAGACGAATGTGGCAGGGATGACGAGGATGAGGGCAAGGAAGGGGTCCCAACCGAGGGCGGTGAAGGCCCAGAACCCCACGTAGCCCCCGAGCATGACCAACTCGCCGTGGGCGATATTCAGGATCTTGAGCACGCCGAAGACCAGAGCCAGCCCCATGGCCGCGATGCCGTAGATCGCCCCGGCGAAGATGCCCCACACCAGTGTCTGCATGAAGGCGCTCATCAGCCTAGACCTCCGCGGCCGGGCTGATGCCGAGGTAGGCCTGTTTCACCCGGTCATCGCGCAGAAGCTCCTGAGCAAGGCCGGTACCGGCGATCCGGCCCTGTTCGAGGATGTAGGCACGATGGGCCAGTTCGAGCGCCTGCCAGGCGTTCTGCTCCACCAAGAAGACCGTCACGCCCTGGTCGTTCATGCGCTTGATGGTCTCGAAGATGCTCTCCACCACGAGTGGTCCCAGTCCCAGCGAAGGTTCGTCGAGCATGAGGAGTCTCGGCACCCCCATGAGGGCGCGCCCGATGGCCAGCATCTGTTGCTGGCCGCCGCTCATCGTGTTGGCACGCTGGAGCTTTCGATCGGCCAGCAGAGGAAAGAGCTCATAGACGAGCTTCAGCGTCTCGGCCCGCACCTGTCTGGCCCGTTTGGAATAGGCACCGAGCTCCAGGTTGTCGAGCACGCTCAGGCCGCCGAAGAGCCGGCGTCCTTCGGGGACGAGGATCACGCCCTGCTCGGCGATCTGGTGGGCACGGAGCGTGTGGAGGGCTTTGTCTCCCAGATGGATGCCGCCCGATTTGAGCGGGTTGAGCCCGGCGACGGCGCGCATGAGGGTCGTCTTGCCCGCTCCGTTCGGCCCGATGAGCGCGACGATCTCGCCTTCTTCGACGTTCAAGGACACATCCCATAAGGCCTGGATGTCACCGTACGCCACGCTTACGTCTTGTATCCGAAGGAAGTCAGACACGGAGGGACTTCCCGAGATAGGCATCGATGACGTTCTGGTCGGACGAGACCTCGGCGGGCGTGCCCTCGGCTATCAGCTCGCCGGCGTTCAAGACCACGATGCGGTCGGCGACGCCGAACACCGCCTTCACCAGATGTTCGACCATGATGATGGTGATGCCCATGTCGCGGATACTCTTGATCAGCTGCATAGAGGTCAAGACCTCGGAGGGGTTGAGCCCGGCGAGCAGTTCGTCCAGCAACAGCAGTTTCGGCTTAGCGGCCAAAGCCCTGGCCAACTCGAGACGTTTGCGGTCAACCAGGGTCAGGCTCTTGGCCTTCTCGGAAGCGCGCCCGGTCAGACCCACGATCTCGAGACTCTCGAGGCAGGCCGTCTCGGCCCGGGACCTGCTCTTGATCGGATCGCGGCCGTATACCCTGCCCATGGCCGCGTTGTCCAACACCGACAACTCGGGAAAAGGCCGCACCAACTGGAAGGTGCGCGCTATGCCCATCCAACAACGGGCGTGCGGAGCGACCTTGGTGATGTCCTTCTCTTCGAAGAAGACCCTGCCCTCGGTGGGTGGATATACCCCGGTGATGAGATTGAACAGGGTGGTCTTGCCGGCGCCGTTTGGACCGATGAGGCCGAGGATCTCGCCCTCGTGCACCTCCGCTGAGACGGCGTGCACAGCCATCAGACCTTTGAAGGCTTTGGAGACCTCTTCGAGTTTCAGCAGCAAGCCTGTTCCCCTGTCCGAGTGGTGACGGCCCGGTTGGCGCACCTTGACAGACGCCTGGGGGTCACGCCCAAGGCGTGACCCCCAGAGCGCCCTGGTCAGGCGTTCTTCTACCTGCTAGCGGTCCTTCCAAGGTACCGCGGGGTAGATAGGAGCGGTCAGGGCCACGTCGGGCGGGAAGACCAGCGCCTGCTTGCCGCCCTGCCACTGGTTCACCGGGTCGAGCGCATCGATCCAGGTGCCGTCCTCGGCGAACGTCACGTGACCGACCATGGTATCCAGGTCGGTCGCGGCAATGGCATCCCTGATCGCAGCACGATCCAGGCTGCCCGCCCGGGTGATGGAGTCGGCGAGGATCTGTACGCATGCGTACGACGGGCCGGTCAGCGCCACGGCCGGGTTACCGATCACGGCCTGATGCCGTTCGACCATCTCTTTCACGCCCGGGTAGGGTACACCCGGGTTCCAGCCGGGCAGCAAGAAGACCCCGTCGCTGTCCACGCCCAGGTTCTCACCGAAAGTCGGCGGGTCCGGAGCGCGGACGAGGAAGTACACTTTGGCGTTCCAATCCAGCTCCTTGACCTGTTTCATCATGGCCAGTCCGTCCGGGGTGCTGGGGACGGCCAATAACGCTTCGCCGCCGGCCTCCTTTGCGCCCATGATGATCGAGGAGTAGTCGGTGGTGCCGGGAGCATACTCATAGACGGTGATCTCGTAGCCGCCCCGGGCGTCGGCCTGCGCCTTCCACAGCTCGGTCATCTCCGCGCCCCAGTCGGTCTTCTCTTGGAAGATGACTACCTTAGAGGGCTTGGGCGTGAACGAATCCAACAGGTCGAAGGTGATCTTCGTGTGATCCTTGGATTTGGGGAAAGGCGAGAAGAGGTACTTGAACCCCTGCTGGTGGGGCGACTGTATGGCGAACGCGACCCCCTGGTAGGCGATCTTGTTCTTCTCGGCGATGCCGGCCGCCGCCGCATGCAGGTCGCTGCCCGCACCGCCCAGATAGGCCACCACTCCTTTGGAGCTATGGGTCTCCAGTTGCTGAACGGTCTTGACCGGGTCGGACTCGTCGTCAAGGATCTGGAGGTCGATCGGGATCTTGGTGCCGCCGACATCGACACCCCCCGCATCGTTGACATCCTTGACCGCCAATTCGTATCCGCCCCTCACCTGCGCGCCCAGGCCCGAGTATTTGCCGGTGAGAGGGATCACTGCGCCGACCTTGATGGCGGCCGGCAAAGCCTGGGTGGTGCCCGTCGTCTCAGTGGAAGGCGCCGCGGTGGTCGTCGCCCCTCCGGTGGTGGTGGGACCGGCTGTGGTCGTGGGTCCCGCGGTAGTGGTCGTCTCCTCTTCTCCACCGCAGGCCACGACGCCTGCACCTAAGGAGACGAGCAAAGCGATAACGAGGGTCAGCAGAAGGATCCGTGGTGTATGGGTACCGATAGCTCTGTGCGATCTCTTATTCATCACTGAGTCCCCCCTAGGCTGTAGAACGCAAGTCTCACAACCGAGTCACACGAGAGAAAACTTAGGGATCGGTGCTAACGTGTCAATCCATCCACACCCCTTTCCTGTCTATGGATAGCGTCTGTCACGCCGGTGCTGGAACAGAACAAGCGTTCTGATATCTTCGCGAAACGTTATCGCGTCCCCGGTAAGAATGCAAACGGATCGGGCGGCGGATCGAGCGGCTGACCGTCGCCTCCGGGAGAGGGCTGCGGCCCGCGCCGGACACCCGGCTCATAGCGAGGCCTCTCCGTGAAGGTAGAGGGTGAGCGCGCGTTTGAGCTCGGCGAACATGGTCCGGCTGCCTATCTCTTGATAGTACAGTTCGTGCTGCAGGCCAAAAACCAGGGTGCCGCGGACGACGGCCGCGAAGATGCCGTAGGCCACGTGGATAGCGAGAACCGGGTCGGGGTGCCCGATCTCGGCGTGGTGGGCCAGCAGGATCGAGGTGAACACAGCCCGACGTTCTCTGTTGACCCGCTCGCCCCGGGCGCGCATGACCGGGTCGAACACCGAGGTCATCATGAACGCCCGCGAGAGTTCGCGGTTGCCGGCGAAAAACCGAGACAGAACATCGATCAGACGATCGACCGCTTCCGAAAGATCATCCGCGTCGGCGCACCGTTCCCGCATCTCGGCGTGTAGCAAGGGCTCCACCCTGTTATGGAAGCGGTCCTGCACCGCATGCAGCAGGGCCGTCTTGTCGGGGAAGCGGGCATAGAAGGCCCCCACCGACGACTCCGCCCGCCGGACCACGTCGGCGACCGTGAACGATTCGATGCCTACCGCAGACAGTTGTTGTTCTGCGGCTTCGAGCAGGCGCTCCAGCGACTCCCTGCTGCGCTTCTGCCGAGGCAGGTGATAGAGGATCGGCTCGCTCTCCATGAGCCGAGTATAACGCCCGAGGCACGGTTTAAGAATAGCCGTTCTGTTTCTTAGAGCGGCTCCCCAGGCGAAGCCGCTCCGGCCAGCCACGCCGCACCCTCCGCGTAAAGCTTTTCCACAGCCGGGCCCCGAAGGCCGGGCAGGCCCTGCTTGACCGTGAAACCTGCCTTCGTCTGCAGGTAGGCCAGATACCGGTACCCCTCGGGGAAAGCGGCGAGTAAACCGGCATCGAGTTCGAGCCGGGCGACAGGATCGACCGGGTCGAGCCGGTCCTTCTCATAGATGGGCTGCCGCCGGACTATGGCCCAGCGGCCGTCCCGCTTTTCGAAGAAGTCGTAGAAACGACCCCAGCAGACCACATCGCACAGGACATCGTCGACTGGGGCGCGTTGATGGATGGTCATCTTGGTCTGCGAGATGGCCCGCGGCCCGGCTATTTCACACGACCAGCCCCCGAGCTGGTGCAGGATGTTCACCCCGGCTTCGAAACCCTTGCGGCTCACCTCGATGAACTCGGCGGCGGGGCCTTGGAACCAGGTGGCCGTCATCCAGCCGTCTGAATGCCAGACCGTGGCGAAACGCTCCCAGTCTGCCGAGTCGCGGAAGACGACCCAGTTCTCGACGACTTCTCTGATCTCCAGCTTGTCGGCGAACCTCTCCTCGAACCTCTCGTCCATTCTCTTCCCTCGAGGGTCCGTTGCGGGTCGAAGCCCCGCCGGCCGGGGCTCGCGTCGGGCGCGGCAGCCTCGACCCTTCGCGCCGGCCGGGGCTTTCCTAGGGCGCTCCCCGCCGGCCGGGGTTCAACATATCCACCTGCTGATTACTCACTCGCCGCCGGTGATCTTCTTGACGGTTGAGCGCCCGAGCTCTTCTTCAGAGAGGTAGAGCCTGCCGTCCTCGGTCGTTTTGACGATGCCCGCCTGCGCGAGCAGACGAAGGGCGTCGGGCCGGTAGTCGCGCATCCTGAACATCCGGTCCATGACCCCACCCCTGGCCAAACCCAGAGACTCCGCCGTAGCCGCCTTCTTGGCACTCACCGCGCCGCGTCCGCGAAAGGTGGCTACCACGGTCCGTATGGCTCTCTTGAGCAAGAAGCGCGACAGATACATCGCCCCTACCGCCAGGGCCACGATCAGGACGAGTGCGATGAATATCTCCATGGTGCTCCAGTATAACCGCTGTCGGGACCGAGAGCACCCCGGTCGTCGATCCGGCGAGAGTGCCCCGGCGGCGGCGCCGACCACCGACTCAAACCAAGCGCCGGTACTGCCTCCAGACGGGATCGGGCTCTTCGAACCACGACGGCGGCGGACCCGGCTTGAACCGCCCGTAGAACAGCTTGTCGGCCCGGCTCATCCACCAGCCGGCTTTGCGCCTGCGAGACGCGACCTCCGCCATCAACCGGTGGAACCGCGTCCGGGGCTTGGTCCAGGGGCAGGAGGCCACGCACGCCCCGCAGTCGGTCCCAGTCTCGTTCCACACGCTGAAGCATGCCTCGGGATTGATCACCCATCTCTCCACGCCGCGTACCATCCTGCGTCCGCCCCGGCTGATCGCGCCGGCGGGGCAGGTCTCGGCGCAGAGGCTGCAGTCTTCGCAGAATTCCTTCACTCCGACGTCCCGGGGCGCATCGTGGACCAAGGGCAGGTCGGTGGTCACGGTGGCCAGCTTGAGGGCGCTCCCCAACTCCTTGGTGATCATCAGGCCGTGCCGCCCCAGTCCGCCCATGCCGGCTTCGATCGCGATGGGTATGCACAGAACCTGGTAGTTCGACATGACGTGCGCCCGCGCCGGGTAGCCCAGCTCCCGGATATAGCCGGCCACCGTCAGCGCTATGGTGGCCGTCTTCACATACACCCGCATGATCTCGACTACTTCGGACAGCACCGGGCCGGTCCGCAGCATGCGTGGCGAGATCCCCACGGCCAAGCTGATGGCGTTCTGGTGAGGGAGCTCGATGCGGCCACCGTAGGAGCGTGCGGGATCATGCCAGGTCTTGCCCACGTTGCTGTAGACATACAGGGGGTTGAGAGGCCCTACGCGCACCAGGTCTGCGCCCAAGTGGGCGGCGTAGCCCTTGACCTTCTCGGTGGCCCGCTCAGCAGAGATCTCCTGCCTCTCGGGAGCGACGGGGCCGTCTACCTTGTCCTCCCTGCCGAGTGCGGCTACGAAGTCGTGCAGGACCCCCAGGAACGGCAGGTCGAGCCTGTTACCGACGCGGCCCAGGCCGGGCAGTGCCCGTATGGCGTCGTCCTTGGTCTTCCATCCCGGGTGAACGCGATAGAAGTCCTCGTACTCAGGTGTGCCCGGTTCAAGGGTGGCCCGCGACTGCACGTTCTGCCTCTCGTCGTAGCGTTCCACGAGGGTCTGCCTCGCTCTAGGGGGTCGGGACGGCGTCCGCGTCACCCAGGCCCAGCTTCAGCCGCAACACCCGGGGGAGCACGCCGCCGTGCCGGAAGTCGTCCAGGTCCACAGTGGAATCCAGCCTGACTCTACAGTTGAAGGTGATCTCGGCGGGCCGCCGCTCACCGTCCCCGCCGACTCCGGCGGCGCCGGCCGTTTCACGACGCACCGTCACCGCCACCGTCCCCCCACGGGTCAAGCCGGCCGCGATCCCCTCGATATCAACCGTCTCGGTTCCGTCGAGCCCCAGGCTTTGCACCGTCAAGCCGGGCTCCAGCTCCAGCGGCAGCACTCCCATGCCCACCAGGTTGCTGCGATGGATGCGCTCGAAACTCTCAGCGATCACGGCGCGCACCCCGAGCAAGGCCGTGCCTTTGGCCGCCCAATCGCGAGAACTGCCGGTGCCGTACTCCTTGCCGGCGAAGATCACCAACGGGATCGACTCCGCCTTATAGCGCATGGCCGCGTCGTAGATGGGCAAGATCTCTCCCGAGGGTTGGTGCGTGGTCCAGCCGCCTTCTCTGCCGGCGGCCATGAGATTGCGCAGTCGGACGTTCGCGAACGCCCCCCGCAGCAGGACCTCATGATTGCCGCGGCGGGCGCCGTAGGTGTTGAAGTCCGCCGGGTCGACCCCCTGTTCGACGAGATACCGGCCCGCCGGGCTGTCCACCGGAATGGGACCGGCCGGCGAGATATGGTCGGTGGTCACCGAATCACCGAAAACGGCCAGCAGGCGGGCGGCACGGATGTCTCCCCGAGGCGCCGGCAGCGCCGTGAAATCCTCGAAGAAGGGCGGCTCCTTCACGTACGTAGAAGCGGCATCCCATGCGTAGAGGGCGCCCTCCGGCACCTTCATGGCGCGCCATGCCTCGCTCCCGCGGAGAGCCTTCGCGTATTCGTCCCGGAACAGCTCCGGACGGAGCGCCCTCGGCAGGAGGTCTTCCAGCTCCTCCTCCGAGGGCCACAGATCGCGCAGATACACGGGACGGCCGTCGGCTCGGGTCCCCAGAGCCTCCTCGACCAGGTCGATGTCGACGGTCCCCGCCAAAGCGTATGCCACCACCAGCGGCGGCGAGGCCAGGTAGTTCGCACGCACCGCCGGATGGATGCGCGCCTCGAAGTTGCGGTTGCCGCTCAGCACGGCCGCCACCACCAGCCGCCCGTCGTCCACCGCTTGGGCGAGCCCCTCGGCAAGAGGTCCGCTGTTGCCGATGCAGGTGGCGCATCCGTACCCCACCAGGGCGAACCCCAAGGTCTCCAAAGGTTCCAGCAGTCCTGCCTCGGCCAGATAGCCTGTGACCACCCGCGAGCCCGGCGCGAGAGCGGCCCGTACCCACGGTCTGGGCGTCAAACCGAGTTCCACGGCCTTCCGGGCCAGCAGGCCCGCCCCCAGCATGAGGGCCGGGTTGGCAGTGTTGGTGCAACTGGTGAGCGACGCGATGGCCACATAGCCGTCACGGATGATCTCCCGCCTATTGTAAAGCTCTACCTTAACCTTAGTAGGCTCCTCCCTTCCTCCTGAAAGGGCGGGCAGGTTCTTGCGAAACGTGGTGGGCATGTCCTCCAGCAATACCCGTTCCTGCGGCCGGCGCGGGCCCGCCAAGCTCGGCCGTACCTGCGCCAGGTCGAGCTCGACGACCCATGAGTAGTCCGGCTCGGGCGACTCAGGAAGGCGGAGTAGGCCCTGCATGCGGCAGTAGCTCTCCACCCGGGCGCAGAGCTCCTCGGTGCGTCCGGTCTGCCCAAGATAGGCGATGGTCTCCCTGTCCACCGGGAAGAAGCCGCAGGTGGCGCCGTACTCGGGACTCATGTTGGCCAGAGTGGCGCGGTCGGCCAACGAGAGACCAGCGACGCCCGGGCCGAAGTACTCGACGAAGCGGTCGACTACGCCGACCGCGCGCAACAGCTCGGTGACGGTCAGCACAAGGTCGGTCGCCGTCGTTCCCGGGCACAGACGCCCGGCCAGGCGGACCCCTACCACCTGCGGCACCAGCATGAAGTACGGCTGACCGAGCATGACCGCCTCGGCCTCGATGCCGCCCACCCCCCAGCCCAGCACGCCCAGGCCGTTGATCATGGTAGTGTGGGAGTCGGTACCGATGACGCTGTCCGGATAGGCCCAGGGGGGTGTAGCGGCCCCGGCCGCCCGGCCCGGACCGGCCTGCGCGCCCACCGAGGCGGCGGCGCCCGGCGCCGCGCCGGCGCGTAGCGCCGCTTCCGCCGAGGTGGCGGCTGCCGGCCGGTCCAGCCGTACCACCTCCGCCAGGTACTCCAGGTTCACCTGGTGACAGATGCCGGCGCCGGGCGGCACGACCCGTAGATTGGTGAACTCCTCTTGGGCCCAGCGTAGGAGGGCATAGCGCTCGGCGTTACGCCCCATCTCGATCTCCATGTTGCGCCGGCAGGCGTCAGGCACACCGGCGTAGTCGACCTGCACCGAGTGGTCGATCACCAGGTCCACCGGTACGCTGGGGTCGATGATCGCCGGGTCGCCCCCGTTGCGGGCTAGGGCCGAACGCAGCGCAGCCAGGTCGACTACGCACGGCACGCCGGTAAAGTCCTGCAGCAGCACCCGCGCCGGCATGAAGGCGAACTGCGGCCCGTCTGCCGAGGTGGGTTCCCAGTCGAGAAGGGCCAAGACGTCGTCCTCATCCACCACGCCGCCTCCGCAGTGCCGGAGAGCGTTCTCCACCAGCACGCGGATCGAATAGGGTAGCCGCTGCAGGTCGCGTCCGGTCGCCTGCGCCAGCGCCGCCAAGTCGGCCACCCGCACCGTTCCTTCGGGCAGTTCGACGGCCCTCCACGCCCCGAAGGGCCCACCACCGAGTTCGTTCATCGAACTCCCACCTCCCCATACGCGGCAGATGCGTCCGAAGCGCGCCTTCCCCCGTCGATCATCGCCGGCCCTTAGCTATAGGTACAGCCTGTCTCCCCGCGCGCCCCCGGCCTCCCGGTTCATCGCGACGTTGTTGAGCGCCCTCACGTAGGCTTTGGCCGAGGCCTCGAGCACATCGATAGAGACCGCCTGGCCCGCGTAGCGCCTGCCGTCGACCTCCACCACCACCCGCACCTCGCCCAGTGAATCCTTCCCCGAGGTGATGGACCGCACCTGGTAGTCCATCAGCCTGCCCGTCACGCCCACCGCGTCGTCGATGGCCAGGAAGATCGACTCCACCGATCCCCCGGAGAAGGCCTTACCCGCACACTCTGCGCCTTCCTTGTGTACGGCCACCTGGCTGGACGGTATGATGTCGGTGCCCGCGGAGACGTAGAAGTGCTTGAGCGCATAGACGTCCTCACGCTGGCGGAGCTCCTCACCGACGAGGGCCTCCAGGTCGGCGGTGGTGACTTCTTTCTTCTTGTCGGCCGTCGCCTTGAACCGGCGGAAGACCTCGTCCAGCTCCGGGCCGTCCAGATGGATGCCGATCTCGGCCAGATGCGACTTGAGAGCGTGGCGGCCCGAGTGCTTGCCCAGCACGATGTCCGATTCGGTCAGACCGATATCGCGGGCGTGCATGATCTCGTAGGTCATGGGCTCCTTCAGCACGCCGTCCTGATGGATTCCCGACTCATGGGCGAAGGCGTTCTTGCCCACAATCGCCTTGTTGGCCTGGACGATGTGGCCCGTGAAGCTCGAGACCATGCGACTCGTCCGGGCGATCTCGGTGGTCACGATGTTCACCGGGCGTTGCAGAAGGTCTTGACGGGTCTTAAGAGCCATGGCCACCTCTTCGAGCGCGGCGTTGCCCGCGCGCTCACCCAGACCGTTGACGGCCACTTCTACCTGCGTCGCCCCCCGCTCCACAGCCGCCAGGGAATTAGCCACGGCCACCCCCAGGTCGTTGTGACAGTGGGCGCTCAGCACCACTTTCTCGAGGCCGGGCACCCTCTCGTACAGGCTGTCCACCAAAGCCGCATACTCAGTGGGCAGGGCATAACCCACGGTGTCGGGCACGTTGATGGTCGTAGCCCCGGCCGCGATGGCAGTGGCCAGCACCTCGGCCAGGAAGCCCACGTCGGAGCGCGTGGCATCCATAGCCGAGAACTCCACGTCGCCGGGGCAGAGCGACACGCTCAGCTCCACCATCTCCCGGGTCAACTTCAAGACCTCCTCCCGGGTGACGCGCATCTGGTGCCTCAGATGGATGTCGGAGGTCGATACGAAAGTGTGGATGCGCGGGCGCTCGGCCTCCCTGATGGCCTCCCAGCAGGTGCGGATGTCGCTCTCGGTGCAGCGGGCCAGCCCGCAGATGACCGCTCCCTTGACCTGCCGGGCGATGGCCTGCACGGCGGCGAAGTCGCCGAGGCTGCTGGCCGGGAAACCGGCCTCGATCACATCGACGCCGAGACGCACCAGTTGATGGGCGATCTCCAGCTTCTCCGACGCGTTCAGGCTGCTTCCGGGCGACTGCTCGCCGTCACGCAACGTGGTGTCGAAGAAGACGACCGGGATCCCGACGTTACGGCGTCCGGCCGGCCGGCCGGCGCGCTCCGCGCTTTCCGTCGCGACGGGACCTCCGGCCGTCCCTTGCGCGGATGCGCTGTTCATGGACATGTTCTCTACCTCCTGGCTCTTCTCTTTGAATGCTGATGCTGGTATGCCGGATGACGCCGGCTTCGCGAATATCTCCCCCCTAACGGGGGAGGAGCAGGAGGAGGTCAAGGACGAGAGCACGGCGCGCAGGCTCGGCGCGCCCGGCCAAGCGGGCGGCATCCCTACGGACCTGGGATCTTGTTCTGCTCTGCATACGCGGAGTTTAGCAGGCGCCCCAACGAAAAGGTACACTCACCGTTCGCCGTGAGGAGGTCCGGCCGTGAGATTCTTCGACGCACACTGCGACACCATAGGCAAAATCTGGGAAGGGGGCGCGGACTTCGGGGCAGAGGTCCGCCACGAGACGGAGGCCGGCGAGTTCGACGGCCGCGGGCTCCCCGGCGGCGACACCCTGCACGTCACCCTGGCGGGGATGCACGCGGCCGGCATCCGGGCGCAGCTCTTCGCCGGTTGGGTCTGGGCCGGGAAGTACAGAGGGCGCGAGTTCGAGGTCGGGATGGGCAAGGTCGAAGCCGTCCGGCAGCTGTGTGACCGGTACCCGGACGACCTTTTCCTTGCGCTCAAGGGGACGGAGATAGCGGCCGCCTGCGAGGCTCCCGAGTGGAGCGGGCCGGCCGGAGGGACCGCGCCTGATGCGCGCCGGGCACGGATCGCCGTGATCGCCGGCCTGGAGGGCGCCGACCCGCTCCTCGGCCAGGTCGACAACCTTCGCCTTTTCTACGACGCCGGGGTGCGCCTTCTCACCCCGGCCTGGGCAGACAACGCCTTTGTGGGATCCGCTTATGGGTCCGGCACCGGTTTGACGGCGAAGGGCTTCGACCTCGTCGAGGCCTGCGATGAATGGGGCATCCTCGTGGATGTGTCTCATGCCTCTGACAAGGCCTTCACCGATATCTGCAAGGTGGCCGCGAGGCCCTTCGTGGCCAGCCACAGCAACTGCCGGGCCCTCTCGCCCTGCCCACGCAATCTCACCGACGACATGATCAGGACGATGGGAGAACGGGGAGGTGTGGTCGGGATCAGTGTCGTACCGGGGTTTCTCTCAGGCGACTTCTACGCTCTGGAGCGACCGGTCAGCGAGGCGTTCGACCGAGCCGTCGCCGCGGGCGAATCGGTCGATGAAGCCGGCCGGGCACTTTCAGCGGCCGTATCGCGACTGCCTCGCCCACCTCTCGATCTGATCGTCGATCATGTCCGTCACGCCATCAAGGTCGGGGGTGAGGACGTGGTGGGCCTTGGCGGAGACCTCGACGGCGTCGATGTCCTTCCGGCCGGGTTCGACGGCGTGGCCGACTATCCCAAGATCGCGGAGCTCCTGCTTGAGGCCGGACTCAGCGAGACCCGAGTAGAGAAGGTGTGTTTCCGCAACATGGTCCGGGTCTTCAGGGAAGTCCTGGGATGAGCAGTAGGTACGAGACGACGGGTCCTAACGCTGCGCTGCGCCAAGAACGACCGCCGGCCCGCAGACGGCGTCCGTCGCGGCCGCCGTCCGCGGCCTCCGCTGCGACGCCTGCTCCACTTCGATAACCGACCCTAGGTCCCGCGCTCCCAGGCCGGTGCCCCGCGCCGCACGAGCCTCACCGCCAACCGTTTCACCCTTCCGAAGAAGCGCCGCTCCCCATACCCGATGATGACCAGTGACCCGGCCACGATCAGGAACTTCTGCAGGGCCGGCATGGGCGTCCAGTGATAGGCGACACGCTGTTCGACGATGGACCATATGGGGATCTTGTCGGGAAGGCCGGCGAGCCACCCCTCTCCCTCGTCGGACACGAACGACGTCGCCGGGTCCTCCAAGGCCGTTACTCCCTTGCCTGGGTAGTCCACCCACACGTGGTCGAAGGAGTAACGCAGGGTATATGGCATCCCCTTCGCCTTGAAGATGCTGGCCGTCACAACGGCCTCAGCCTGACAGTCTCCAGCCCGGTCGGCGATCGCTTCGTCGACCGTCGGAAAGTACCAGGGCAGACCATAGACAGTCCAGGCCGGCGCCCAAGCGAGATAGTCCGCTACGTAGTCCTCGATCACCTTGTAGTCGGCAGGCAAGATGGCGACCATCCCGGCCGCCGCCTCCGCGTCGATAGGCGGGTTCTTCAAGCGGGAGATCGAGTTTAAGAACGGGCGCGGGTCCGGGTAGACGACCGCTCCCACCCAGGCCGCCACAAGCACGACAACGAGGAGTCGCCGTGCGACGCCCCTCATCCCGCCCCGTCTTCCAGATCACTCTCCCGGTTCCGGGCCAAACGCCTCGAGCTGTACCGTATCGGAAACCACATAGTCCATATCGGTGCACGCGGCGATGTCGTCCAACGTGTACCCCCGGGCCACCTCTTCCAAAACGAACCCCTTCCCGGGGTACCGCCTGAACACGGCCCTCTCGGTGATGATGACGTCGGCCTCCCCCGCCCCCGTCAGCGGGAACGTGCACTTCTTCACCAGTTTGCTGGCCCCGTCTTTGGAGCAATGTTCGGTCACTACGTTGACGGTCTTGGCGCCGGCCAAAAGATCCATGGCTCCGCCCATGCCGGCCACCAGCTTGCCGGGGATCTCGTAGCTGGCGATGTTGCCCTCGCCGTCGACCTGCAGAGTCCCCAGGAAGGTCATGTCCACGTGGCCCCCCCGGATCATGCCGAACGACGTAGCCGAATCGAAGTAGCTGCCGCCGGCGATGAGCGTTATAGGCGCCCCTCCGGCGTTCCCGCGGTCGGGGTCGCCGCAGAGAGGCTCAGGGGCAGGTCCGACGCCTACGGCCCCGTTCTCACTGTGGATGACCACGTCGACGCCCGGCGGCATGTGGTTGGCCACCAGGGTGGGGATACCGATGCCCAGGTTGATGACCTGGCCGTCTTTCAGTTCGCGGGCCGCCCGCGCGGCGATGATGTTCTTGATATCAGGCACTTGTGTCTCTCCTTGGCAACGGGACTGATCAGCAGGCGGAGAGTGACGAGCCACGGTAGTAGAGGTCCGCCCTCACCACGGCCTTCACATACAGTCCGGGGGTGTGCACGCTCTCCGGGGCGATCTCGCCGGGACAGTAGAGATACTCCACCTCGGCGATGGTGTAGTCGGCGCAGGCGGCGCACAGTGGATTGTAGTTGCCGGCCGTGCCGCGATAGCGCAGGTTGCCCCAGGTATCCCCGTCGTGGGCCCGCACCAGAGCGACATCGGCGCGAAGGGCCTTCTCCAACAGATAGGTCTTGCCGTTGACCTGGAGCTGCTGCTTTCCTTCGGCCACGACGGTCCCCAGCCCGGTGGGAGTGAGAAAACCGCCCAGCCCGGCGCCCCCCGCCCGCATCTGCTCGGCCAGAGTGCCTTGGGGAACGAGCTCCACTTCCAACTCGCCGGCGTGGTAGGCCTTGACCACATCGGGGGTGGTCCCGATGTGGCTGGCTATAAGCCGGCGCACCTTGCCCGCATTCACCAACTCGACGATCCCGCGGTCCCGGAAACCTCCGGTGCAGGAGATGATGGTCAGATCTTCGACATCGGTGTCCTTCAACCCATGAATCAGGGTGAGCGGATCGCCTTGGGACAGGAAGCCGCCGATGGCCACCGTCATCCCTGATTCGATGTGCGACATCGCCTCATCGAGGCTTACGACCTTGTTCTTGGGCATCGCCCTCTCCTCATCCCCCGATCGCTATTGATACACCTGACCGGGTGTAAGACACCCAGGGCATCCCCAACTGTTGGCCGTATCCTAGACCCTTTTGCCACTCGATTCAAAATCGAGCCGCGGCCGCCGGATCCGCATTGCGCGGTACGCCGGGGCGGACTCGGTCGCGCTCGTAGCGCCGCTACGAGCGCTCCCTGCGTCCCTACCCCGCACCCCTCCATCGCAGCCCGAACCGGCATCGCCTGATTCGCGATCGAGCTGCTAGACCTCGATGGTCTTCAGATCTGGACTGATGATCAGCGCCGGCTCGGTGACCTTCTGGACGTCCTCGGCGGTGAGACCCGGAGCGACCTCACGCAGCATGAGACCTTCCGGGGTGACCTCCATCACGGCGAGATCGGTGACTATCAGGTTGACGCAGGCTCTGCCGGTGAGCGGGAGCGCGCATTCCTTGAGAATCTTGGGCGCCCCCTCCTTGGTGCAGTGATCCATCATGATGATCACATGCTTGGCCCCGACGACGATGTCGCCCGCGCCGCCCATGCCCTTGATCATCTTGCCGGGGATCATCCAGTTCGCGAGGTCCCCTTTCTCCGACACCTCCATGCCGCCGAGCACTGTGGCGTCCAGGTGGCCGCCGCGCACCATGGCGAACGAATCGGCGTTGGAGAAGTAGCTGGCGCCGGGTAGCTCTGTGATCGTCTCTTTGCCGGCATTGATGAGGTCCGGATCCTCCTCGCCCTCATAGGGGTACGGACCCGCGCCGAGGATGCCGTTCTCCGAGTGCAGGAAGATGTCCTTGCCTTCCGGCAGATAGTTGCTGACCAGGGTGGGCATGCCGATCCCTAGGTTGATGTAGTAGCCGTCTTCGAATTCGGCCGCGACCCGCTTGGCCTGCTGCTCCCGAGTGAGTGCCATTGTCGTCTCCTTCAGAAAGTGATCGTCCGAGGGCTACGCCTGCGGCCTCGGCCGGACAGTGCGTCTCTCGATCCACTTCTCGTAGAATTCACCCTGCACGACCCTGTCCACGTAGATGCCGGGGGTGTGGACCAGATCGGGGTCGAGCTCGCCGACCTCCACGAGGTGCTCGACCTCGGCGATGGCGATCTTGCCCGCCGTCGCGCACAGGGGGTTGAAGTTCCGGGCCGTCTTCCGGTACACGAGGTTGCCGAGCCGGTCGCCCTTCCAGGCGTTGACGATGGCGAAGTCGGCGCGTATGCCTCTCTCCATCAAGTACTGCCGGCCGTCGAACTCGCGGACTTCCTTGCCCTCGGCCAGCATCGTCCCGACGGCCGTAGGAGTGTAGAAGGCGGGGATCCCGGCACCGCCGCACCGGATCCGCTCAGCCAGCGTGCCCTGCGGGACCAGCTCGACTTCAAGCTCGCCGTTCAGGTACTGCCGCTCGAAGTTCTTGTTCTCACCGACGTAGCTCGACACCATCTTTTTCACCTGGCCGGCCTTGAGGAGTATTCCCAATCCGTACTCGTCGGTGCCGCAGTTGTTGCTGATAATCGTGAGATCCTTGACGCCCTTCTTATGGAGCGCCCGGATAAGGTTCTCTGGGTTTCCACACAGGCCGAATCCACCGGCTAAGATGGACGCCCCATCCTCGATATCGAAGATCGCGGCCTCGGAGCTCGGGAACACCTTGTTCATTGCGCGTCGCCTCCCCCGCACTGTTGACCTTTGGCATTTATAGCATACGCGACCCGCCCTCGGTGCTTCGGTCGCGGACGCTTCGACAGGCGCCGAGCCTCGCGGTCGCGATTGCCAGCGTCACACGCGCCGGGCTTGCAATCACGGCTTCCGGGCCATACCCTGTCAGGGACCCACGATGCCCTACTGCTATTACACCTGTAACCTGCTGCCCCTGGGGCTGATCGCCCGTGCCGGCTACACCCCTCGATGGCTGGGGAGCCGGCTTGTGGATGCGAACGCTCCGGCCCGCCGGGAGGCGCTCAGTATCCACCCCATGACCTGTCCGTATGTGACGAAGCTGGTCGCGGCGGCCGACGCACTGTTCGCCGGGTCGGCCGGCGGCGAGGCCGAAGAGCGACGGAGCGGCCCGCCGAGCGAAGCCTCGTGCGACCGAGGCGGCGCCGCCGGGGCCGCTGGGGCCGCTGGAGCCGCCGGGGCCGCCGAGGCCGCAGGAGCGGCAGAAGCCGCCGCCAGCAGCACCCAGACCCGCGACCTGACCGGCGCCTTGCGCGGCGACCTGGGCGGCTCATCGGACGACTGCCTCGTGGTACCGGGCGGATGCGACGCCGCCCGCCGGATGGGCGACCTGCTGGCCGCCACCTATCCCGAACTGGTGTTCGTACTTTCCATGCCCCGTTCGGCGGGGCCTGAAGCGGTGAAGACCCTCGCCGCCGATCTGCGCCGGCTGGAAGACCGGCTGCTCACACGCGGCGCCATGACTCCGGCGCACGATCCAAAGCCCGGCCTAGCACCAGGGACGGCTCCCAGCGTCGATTATCCGGCAGTGCCGCGTCCCGGCGGGGTGTTCGTGGTCGCCGGTCCGCTGACCGATGATTCACTGCTCCGCCTCATCGGACGACTAGGGGCTCACGTCTCCGGACTGGAGTCGTGCACGTCGCCAGACCGCTGGAGGCCGCTGGCCACCCTGGACTACGCCGCTCCGCCGGCGCCGGGGCAGACGGCCGACGCGGCGGTCGCGGCCGGCGCGGCGGGTCGCGACCACGGGGATCTGGCGGCCAAGATGCTGGAGACCGGAATGTGTCCACGCCGCTCCACCACCCAGCGCCGTGCTCACCTGGGTCGGCGTCTGGATGAGAGCCGTCCCGCCTCGATCATCTACGCACGCCAGAGCTTCTGTGACCCCGGGGCTTACGACGCCTTGCTCATGGCCCAGCTTGCCCGAGAGCGCGGGCTTCCCTTCCTGGAGATCGAGGTGGACTTCCCGTTCGAGGCAAACGGACCGCTCCTCACCCGAGTGGAGGCCTTCCTGGAGGCGCAGCTTCTCGACGACGACCTGCTCGACAGACTGGACGACAGACTCGACGACGGCCTGGACGACGGCCTGGACGACGACCTAGGCGACACAGCTCTATCGTGATGTGTTCTCTGATCATCCTGTGGAATGTGAGTACATTGTGCGTACAACAGCAAGTGCCGCGGCAACCATATGCATACTTCAGAGACCCGGGGGTCGGCTGTCGGTTTGGCAGGCGTCCGGGCGATCGCCGCAGTGGCCATTCACCAGAGGAGGACTAGCCGTCTATGCCCGGCATGGCCGACGTCACCGGTGACTCCTTCAGCGCTTCGCTGATCCGCGGCGCCTTCCTTGCGCAGACCCGCTGGAAGGCGATGAAGTCCCGCACCGCCCGCCGCTACATGGAGCTCCACGCCCTGAGCGCGTCGCTCGAGCTCTTCAAGCCCGGCGCCGTCGTCCCCTGGGTGTCGTACCTCTTCCCCACCGAGTTGCTCGCCTCGTATGGGATCACGCCCATGATCCCGGAGATCGGCGCGGCCACCCTGACCGGGACCGACCTGCGTGGGCCGGTCGAGTCCGCGGCGGACCGCATGCCCCTGGCGCGCGACGTCTGCAGCTACCACCGCATCGCCCTTGCCGCGGTCGAGAACGACATGCTGCCGGCGCCCACCATGTGCCTAGGCACCACGCCCCTCTGCCTCGGCAAGGAATGCCTCCTCGAGATGCTGGCCCTCCGATACGATGCCCCCTTCCGGGAGATCCGCGTGCCCCTGCCCCCGGACGAAGTCGAGGCCTCATCTGAGGTGGTCGCCGACGTGGCCGAGCAGATGCGTGTCCTCCACGAGGACATCGGTCGGTGGACCGGACGGAAACCGGATCTCAAGAAAGCCATCGGACTCTCCAATCGAGCCTCGGCCGCCTGGGGCCGGGTCATGGCCGAGCGCCTGGCCGGCCGCCTGGAGATGAACGGCCGGCGCACGTTCGCCACCGTCTTCCTCGGCCAACTCCTCTGGGGCACCGAAGAGGGGGCCAGGGATTTCGAACGGCTCCTCACCGAGCGGGGCCGCAGCGACCTCCTGGCTCCCGCGCTCGACGAGGGCCGCAGACTGAAGCGCCTCCTCTGGCTGCACACGGTCCCCCATCACGACTCGGAGATCTTCGAGATGATGGAACGGCGCGGCGCGGTAGTCATCTTCGAGGAGATGGGGCAGATGCATCTGGAGACCGTCGACCCGGACGATCCCTTCCCAGGTCTCGCGAGGCGGCTCACCGACAACGTCCTCTGGGGCAGCTCGACCCGTCGCGCCCGGTTGAACGTGGCCCTCGCCAAGCGGCTCAAAGTGGACGGCGCCGTCCACTTCAACCATTGGGGCTGCCGGCACGGGCTGGGCTCTCTGCCCGTGGTGAGGTCTGCGTTCGTCGAAGCAGGCATCCCCTTCCTCGCCATCGATGGTGACGCCCTGGGTCGCGGCGGCGCCCAGCAGGAGAAGTCCCGGCAGGCCATGGAGAGCTTTCTCGAACTACTCTAGGCGCAGGGGCGCCGGACCTGTCCCCGCTGTGTGCGGCTCCTCACCTCCGCAAGTGCTTCCGCGCCACACGATCAAAGGAAACGTGCAAGAATTCATCCGAAAGAACACACTGGTGCCGCTATCTCGGGGAAGGAGCACCGAAACCACATGGCCGAGACCGAACGCACTCTGGCCGTCTTCATCGACTTCGAGAACCTGGCTATCGGCTTCAAGCACCGGCGCGGGGAGTTCGACATCCACAAGATCCTCGAGCGCCTGGTGGAGAAGGGCAAGGTCATCGTCAAGAAGGCCTACGCCGACTGGGGCGAGTACAAGCAGTACACCAAGCCGCTGCATGAGAACGCCATCGAGCTGATCGAGATCCCCCGGCGGCAGATGACCGGCAAGAACTCGGCCGACATCCGTTTGGCGGTGGACGCGATGGACCTGGCTTGGTCGAAGGAGCACATCGACACCTTCGTCGTCGTGTCGGGCGACTCCGACTTCTCTCCCCTCGTCTCGAAGCTCAAGGAGAACGGCAAGCACGTCATCGGCATAGGGATGAAGGAATCGACCTCCGACCTCCTCGCCCAGAACTGCGACGAGTTCATCTTCTACGAGGACCTGGAGAAGCAGCCGGCGGCGCCGACGCCCGGGCCCCAGGCGATAGACGTGCCGCCGGAGAAGAAGGAGGTCTTCGACCTGCTACTGGAATCGATCGCGGCCCTCATCCGCGAGAACAAGGACCCCATCTTCGCCTCGATGGTCAAAGACACCATGCAGCGCAAGAGGCCGTCGTTCAACGAGTCCGCCTACGGGTATCGCAGCTTCAGCAGCCTACTGCTCGATGCCGAGAAGCGCGGGCTCATCAAGCTGCATCGCGATAAGAAGGCGGGCTGGACGTACGTGGTGGAGGGCTTCGTCGAGTAGGGCCGCACCCTCGGCCGTCGCGCCATCAGGGACGCGCTGATCGCCGCGAAGCGGCGCAGAGAACGTTAGCGACCGGAGCGGGCACAGCCTCTCAAGCGCGTCCGATGACCAGCCTTCCCGGGTCCACCTCGTCGCGCAGGATCCGCAGCTCTTCCGTCATCGGCGGCTCGGTGCGGCCGATGTGCGCCGGCACGATCAGCTCGAACCCGGTCTCTGCCCGCACTTTCTCCACATCCACACCGGGGTGGAGAGACTCGATCATCATGGCGCGGGTCTTCTCGTCGAAGCCCATGACCGCCAGGTCGGTGATGATCTTGTACGGCCCGCCCTCGGGCAGACCCGCCGCCTCCCGAGCGCCGTCGCCCGTCAGGAACCCCGGCGAGGTGATGAAATCGCATTTCTCCACGAACCGGGCCTTCTCGTGGACGGTCATGACCATGGTCCGCCAGCAGAGCGAGGCGAAATCGTTCGCTCCCCCGCTCCCCGGGAAGCGGACTTTGGGCTTGTAGTAGTCGCCGATGCAGGTCGAATTGATGTTGCCGTACTTATCGATCTGGGCTCCGCCCAGGAAGGCGTAATCGACCTGGCCGCGGGCGCAGGTGGTCATCATCTCGGCCATCCCCGCCGCCATGACGGCCTTGTAGAAGGTGCGCGAGTCTCCCACTGAGATCGGCATCCGCGGCAGCAAGGGCGCCACCCCGCCGGCCTCAAAAAGGATGACCAGATTGGGTGCGCAGGTCTTCTGGGCGAGCATCGCCGCCGCACAGGGAGCTCCGGTGCCCACGGCCACGCTCGACCCGTCCTCGAGATACCGGGACGCCACGCAGATCATCAGTTCCATCATGTTGTATTCGGGGGCCATCTCTACCAGCTCCTTCGTATCGGGCGTCCGTCAGTCATCGACCAGGTTCTCGAGCTTCTGCAGCTCCTCCATCCTCTTCAGTCCCCCGCACCGCACTAGGTAGTCCTCGAAGGTGGGGACGCTGTAGATGTAGTAGTCGAGGAACTTCTCGAACTCCTCGGGATCCTTCTCCGCCTCGAGCCATTCGGAGAGATGGTCTTCATCCGAGAAATACAGATAGGGCATGTTCCCCGGGTAGCTGCCGTAGGGGACCTCGACGACGGCGTCGACCACATAGAACGGGATCGCCGTGGCGCCGGGGTCGTTGCGTATCTCGGCGTTGTTGACCAGGCGCTCCGCAGTGATGATGACTCGCTTCGAGGCCCGCGCCAGCTCCCTGTCGGCTACTGATATGCCGCGGATGACGCAGTTGCCGTACATGTCGGCCTCGTGTACGTGGATGGCGGCCACATCGGGCCAGAGGGCCGGTACGGCTACCAGCTTCTTCCCGGTGAAGGGGCATTCGACGACCTTGGCGGCCGACATCTTGAAGGTATCCGTGCCGAGCATGCAGCGGGTCAGCTCGAACGACACGCCGTTGGCGGCGGCCCGGAGCCGGGCGGCCAGCGCATAGTTGGTCCATTCCGTCACCTCCACCTCACCCGATTCCATGTAACGCCGGGCGTTGCGTGAGAGCCCCCTGGCCTCGAGGCCGACGATATAGGCGGCATCGACCCGGTTGAAGACCTTGCCCGCGGCGAGCACCTGGAAGTCGTGGGTGGAGGTGTGGCCGAGGAACCCCAGGTTCCTGCGCCGCTGCCTGACGATCTCGTGCACGATGGCGTTCGGGATGCGGTTCGCCCCAAAACCGCCGATGGCGAAGTAGCACCCGTCGGTCACGTACTTCTCCACCGCTTCCTTGGCACTCATGCGTTTATCGATCATCGCCCGGGTCTTCCCGCGAAAGAACTCGCGCGCCTTGTCCGGATCAGGGTCCATGAAGAGAGGATTGACCCCTTCATCCAGCACTTTCATACCGTCTCCTTCAACATCCACTGGGGCTTGGCCCGACCGCCGGTGGTCGAGCGGGGAGTGCCTACCGAATACTGAACACTATCACGAATCACGTCCTCAAGGCGCTGACGTGAAAAGGCCCGCCGGAGCAGCAGTCCCCGGGATCATGCGCCGTGGAGCGCCCTGCTTTCCCGCCGCGGCTCACTCGATAGGTAACGCCTCGTAGTACTTGTCCATCGCCTCCCGATAGGCGTCGCGTTCCTTCCGTCCCTTGTCGAAGAAGTCGTTGGCTACGGCGTCCACCTTGCCCGCATCCCAGGTCGCCTCTATGCCCTGGATCGTCGCGTCGATGCGGTTGCCCATGTGCATGGCGGCCTCTTCGAGCCACTGATGCGGCTCCTCGAACCCAGGGGGCACGTCGAGCGATGCCAGCTCCATACTGAACGCATCGAGCAGTCCCAACATGGTCGAGAGCTCGTCGCGCACCCAGTCCGGAACACCGGGAGCGGACCGGTTGATCTCGGCCGCGAGTTCCGGGATCCGGGTGTCGTCGTAGGCGAGCTCAGCCACGAGATCATCGGCGGCACGGAGGTAGGGCCGGATGATGTCCTCCGTGGTCGAGGAGCCGGCGGTGGGGCCGGTGGAAGTAGTCACGCGTGGGATCGTCTGGGTCGTGTGGGCCCCGGCTGCCGTCTCGGGCCCGGAGGTGGCCGGGCCTCCGGTGGAGGTGGTCACCCTCTCAGTGGTCCTCGAGAGGCCCGTGAATGACGTGGTGGTCGTCTGCGTCCCTCCCTCGTCCCGGAAGAAGGCGTAGTAGGCGCCCACTCCGGCCCCGGCCAGAACGATGATGGCGGCCGCGACCACCCCTAGTACGAGCCCGGTGCGGCTCTTCCGCCCGGTAGGACCCACCGGAGGCCGCCATCCGGCGACAGAGGGACGAGGAGGTGGCGGCGGCGGAGGTGACGGCGGCGGCGAAGGTGACGGCGGCGGCGAGGCCGAAGGAGCGACCTCAGAATCATCGCGGCCCTCGGACGCCGGCGCGGTGACGGGCGCCGGCGTGGCGGCCGGTGCTGGCATGGCGGCCGGTGCCGGCGCGGTGACGGGCGCCGCAGTGTCGACCGCCGTCTCTTTGAGCGTCGTCTCTTTGACCGCCGTCTCTTCGGAATACACCTGCGGGGAGAGCGGAGCCGGGAAGCCGCAGCTTCTGCAGAAGGCCTTGCCCTCCTCGACGGGCCGACCGCAGTTCGAACAGAACACCGACCCCTCCTCCCTCGCCGACGTGCATGCGCCCTCTGTGAGACCCGTTGAGCAAGCGTAGAGCAGCGCGCGGTGATAGTCCAGACTCCCCAGCGATGCTAACATGGCCCGATACGCAGCCCAGACGAGACGATCCGTCCTTGAGCATGTCCGGAGCGACGATGCCTGAAGAACGAGACGCCGAAGCCAAGAAGCTGGCGACACGGAAGAATCTGAAGAACCCAGAGCCTCAAGGAGGGTCGGCCGCCAAGAAGACGGCCACGGGATCCCACGCGGGAGCCGACGGTGGCGACACGGCAAGGACTCCCGCAAAGAAGCGGCCGGCGACAAAAGCGTCCGGCAAACGGCGCCCAGAGATAGAAGGCCCCGAGGCCCCAAACGAACCGGCGATCGAGGCGACGGCGGGTCCGGCTGGTGAGAGTCCGGCGGCAGAGAGCCCGGCCGCAGAGAGCCCGGCCGGAGAGAACCCGGCCGGAGAGAACCCCCTGCACAAGAAGCTCGGCCTGCGACCGGGGATCAGCGGAGCGGTCATAGGCGCTCCGGCCGACGACGACGATCCGCTGGCGCCTCTGCCCGAGGGGCTCACCGTGTTGGCCGGCATCGAAGAGGTCTCGACGCTGACGGGTCCCTACGACTACATGCACGTCTTCGCGCGTGACCGGGGCGACCTCGCGGCCGCATTCGACGGGATGCGCGACAAGCTGGCCCCGGGGGGCAGTCTCTGGGTCTCCTGGATGAAACAGTCATCCGACCGTCGAGCCCGCGGGACGTTCACCGACCTGAATGAGACCGTCATCCGGCGCATCGCCCTCACCCACGGCATGATCGACGTGAAGGTGGTCGCCCTCGACCGAGATTGGGCGGCCCTCAGATTGGTGCGCCGCAAGCATTAGCGGGCCTCCTCCCGAAGGTCTCGCCGGCGCCCGGCCGCAAGCTTGAGGAGGGGGACCTGCCGGGGCCTACTCCGTCCGCGTGAAGCCGGGCGTGCTCACAGCCAACACGATGTTCTCCTGGATCAGCCGGCCAAGCGGCCGCTCGGTACTCGCCCGGATGGCCACGTAGCACTGGTCGCAGCTCCGGCGGGTGGCCTTGAATCCCTTGACTGCCTCTTTACGAGAGCGGTACTGCAGGTCGGGGAACATCGAGCAGGCGTTGATGAGACCGTCCGGCCGCACCACTAAGAAGCGCCGTCCTGCCTGGCATCCTCCCCTGCCTCCCTCGGCGAAGAAGCGGTAGGTCTGATCAAGGATGTAGTCGGAGTTCACGATGCTCCCGGCGCTACGATTATGATGTTTGGCCCAGTCCAGATGACGGCGGAGTAGCGCCAGATCGTCCGGCGCGCTGATGCACAGACTCCGGTCTCCCGTGCGCAGGGTGCTGTAGGCGCTGAACGAGATCTGGGTCCCCCACTCCTCGGCTTTAGCCACCAGGGCCGGGATCTCCGTGAAGTTGGCATGAGTGAGGGCCGTGTTCAGCACGATGTCGTTGCGATCGTATCTCTTGGCCAGGTAGGGGATGAGTTCGTCCATCTTGGCGAACAATCCCGGGACGCGGCGGAAGTCGTCATGGCGTTCGTCGGGGAAGTCCAGCGAGAAGGAAAAGAGGGAGACGCCCGCCTTGTTCAATGAGAGATACCTTTCCTCCGTCATGAGCCAGGAGTTGCTCACACAGACCACCATGGGCAATCCGCTCGGGCGCTTGATCGCGCGGACGATATCCTCGAGGTCGTCGCGGAGGAGCGGTTCACCTCCCGATAGCTGGCACGTCCCGGGCTTGAGCTCCTCCGAACAGCGGCGGTAATCGTCCAGGCTCATCAGCTTCGGGTCGGGTTTCATCCCTCCCTTGTCGCAATGGAGGCAGTCGGCCACGCACGAATGCGTCACCTCGAACGACACGCACATCGGCAGGCCAAGGGTCCGGTTCCATAGTGAACGCATGGCGAACTTCAGCGCTTCGCTGGTCTTCATGTACGGGTCGACCTCATTCCGACGGGGCCCTACGGGCCGTTTTGTTTGCCTCGGGAACTTTACCGCACCGGTCGCGCCGGCGCATCCTGGTCGGAGCGACGGACCGGGCCCGCGCTCCGGCGGTCGCGGGCCCGGTCTATCGCACCTTCCGGTCCGGCGCTTGTCGCGCCGTCTCGCCGAGCCATACGCAGGACCCCTGGCGATACTCCTCTGATGATACGATGCTCTTGCAATGCTCGATTGGATAACGGATTTTCTGAAGGCCCTCGGTATTGCTGCCCCCGGCCGTCTCGGCTGGGTCACGGTCATCGTCACCTTCGTCATCGCCGCGCTGGTCGCCTGGTGGTTCATCCCCCACGTGCGGCTGTTCTCCCTTCGAGTAGGCTGGGCGGACGAGCCGAACCCCCGGCGCCTCAACCGGGAACCGCTCCCCAACGCCGGCGGCTTGGCCATCTTCGCCGCCGTGGTCGTCTCCCTGGTGATCGTGACCCTGCTGCGCCGCATCGCCGTCGAGGAGGTCCAGCTTCAAATACTGGTCATCCTGCTCGGGGGCTCCTTCTTGATCATCGCCGGGTTCATCGACGATCAATTCGGCCTCCCCCCGGTCTTCCGCCTGCTGGTGCAGCTGCTGTCGGCCCTCCTCCTCATTGGAGCCGATATCCGCATAGAACTCGACTTCGGCGGCAGTTTCTCCACCGTCCTCTCATGGTTCCTCACGGTCCTGTGGATCATGGCCATCACCAATGCCATCAACCTGCTGGACGGAGTGGACGGTCTCGCGGGCGGCGTAAGCTTCATCACGGCGATGAGCCTGCTGGCCGCCTCCGCCCAGGATCCGGCCAAGGCAGCCGCTACCCTCCTACTTGCCGCCCTCGGCGGAGCGGCGCTGGGCTTTCTACGCCACAACTTCCCCCCGTCGCGGATCATCATGGGCGACGGCGGAGCCTACTTCCTGGGCTTTGTGCTTGCCTCCTCCAGCATCCTCGGGAGCCTGAAGATAACCACGCTTTTCGGCCTTGTCCCGACCGTGCTCCTCCTCCTGCTCTTCTTTCTGCTGCCGCTGCTGGATACCACCCAGGTGGTCATACGACGCCTGTTCCAGCGCAAGAACCCGCTGTCGAGCCCCGGCACGGACCACGTTCACCACCAGCTGCTGGCGCGCGGCCTTTCCCAGACCCGCACCACCCTCATCCTGTGGGGCGTCACTCTGGCCACGAACCTGCTGGCACTGATACTGCAGAGGATGGGGGCTGCCGTCGTCGTCACCACGGCCGTCGGCACCATCATCCTTCTCACCTTCGTCGTGCTGTTGCGGCGCCGCGCCCTCCGCATCGCGACGGCCCGGGAAGCCGCCGGCAAGACGGGCGGCGAGACCACAGACGACACCCTGAAGTGACCGCCGGGTCGCGGATCGCAGCCGGGCATGAACGCGCAGAGATATTCTTCAACGATGGTCTTCAACCGGGGTCGCGCTGGTCGCGCCGAAGGGTTTGCCGGCCTAGGCAGGACTGCTTCTGCCCGGGAGGCTCCCGGCAGTCACTTGGCGATGAGCCGGAGCGAGCCCACATCCATCTCCACGGCGATAGTCAGCATCTTGACCCGGCCTACTGTTCCGACGGCCGTGGTGCTGTACGTCTCGCCCTGGACGGTCCATACCCCCTCAGTCGAGACACCGGCCAGGGAGGCGTCGACTGTGACGCGGGCGGGTGTCGCCGCCGGTACGATGATCCTCACGGTCCCCGCGCCGGCCTCCACCTCGACGGTGCCGTCGCTGCGCAGTTCCCCGGAGAAGTCCAGCGAATAGTCTCCCGCCCCGCCCTTGAACTTCATGGTCTTGAAGTTGGCGTTGGCCAGACCTATGAGCGTCACCGAGGAAGCTCCGGTCTGGTATTCCAGGCTCTCCATCTGGCCCGGGTTGACGATGTTGAACGAGACCTGGGTATGGGCCGCTCCGTCCTTGATCGTCAGCTTCTGCAGAGTCAGCCCGCCCAGCTCGTACGTGCCCTGGTAGACGCCCGCCGAGACCTTGAGCCGCATAGGAGCCTTGCCTAGTTGTAGGTTCCAGTCGTTCACGACCTTCCCGGCCAGGCCGGAGAAGTCCTTCGGGGCGCCTTGCTTGATGCTCAAACGACTGTCACTGCGGGTGATCTTCGGCTTCCACGACTCCATGTTGTAGCGGATGGTGCCTGAGACGAGGCCGGTGGCCCCGGGCGTGAGCATCAGTCTCCCGGCGCCCATCTCTATCTCCACGTCGGTGACGGCGGCGCTGCCCAGAGATTCGTCTACCACGAACTCCTGTGTGACTGTGATCTGTTCAGTGCAGCCCCCCGACAGGCAGGCCACGCCCACAAGCGCCACAGCCGCCACCAGCACCGCCTTCACTCGTCGCTCCGAGGCGACGCTCGTGTTTCTGGATCTCCGCGTTCTCATGACGATGACCCCCGGTCCGCGCCATCCGCCGGTCGTGGCCCGCCTGCCCAGAAGGCGATCAGCCCATAGAAGGATTGTAGAATGAGAGCGGCGCGGGCGCCAGCACCAGCGGATCAGCCCAGGCGGTCAGGAGGGTCGCCACCCCCACTACCACGACCAACACCACGGCCAGCGCCATGCGGATCCTCCTGGAGCCCCAGGGCCTGGAGACGTCGCGGGCGCCTCGCGACCTGCCCCGTTGTTCGACCATTCCCAGCATGACCGGCATGGCGATCAAGAACGCTCCGCCCAGGCACCAGCCCGCAAGCACATCACTCGGCCAGTGGACTCCGAGGTACACTCTGGATACTCCGGTCAGCAACGCCACCGCGGCGGTCGCCACCACGACCGCCCACTTGGCTGTCGAAAGGAACAGGCGTTCCGCGCCGCCCACGCGCGCGGCCTCGCCCGCCTCGCCGGCATGTCGCGACCGCCGGGCATCGAGCGACCTGAAGGCCAGATAGGCCAAGAATCCCCAGAACACGAGGCTGACCGTGGCGTGCCCCGAGGGCATGCTGTACGAGCCCGGCTGCTGCACAAGGGCCACCACGTCAAGGGGACGCGTCCGCTGCACCAGCTGTTTTGCGAGTTGCATCGCTCCGTAGGCCACCAGCATGCCGCCGCCCATGACGGCTGCCTCGGCCCGCCTCCCCCAGACGGCTAGGACTATCGTCGCTGAGCTGCCGAGCGCGGCAAGGACCGGGACATCGCCCAACACCGTGAACGCCCAGAAGCAACGGTCCCAGCCGGGCCCCCGCCGGGCTAAGACCGCACGGGTGAGGCTCTCGTCCCAATCACCAGGCGCGGGAACGGCTCCCGCCACGCAGGCGATCACGAGGAAGGCGACAAGAAGGACGGCCGCACAGGCCAAGCGCGCCACACGACCCGTGAGTGCCGCACGCATCCGGTGCACCGCAGGGGCCGGGCGCGCCGCAGAGCCCAGGTCCACCGCCCGGCCCGCGCGCGCCGCACGGTCCGGGCGCTTTGTCGCTGGGCCTGACGCCGGCGGTCTCAACCGGCTTTGATGACGGCGTGCCGCAGCACCGTCTTAAGGTTCCCCGGCTTCGCTCTGCGTGGGTCTCCCAGGTAGATCTCGTGGTGACGTCCGCGGAAGACAAAGCCGTGCGCTTCGGCGTACACGCCCATCTTCTCCAGCGTACGGGGTTCGTCGGAATAGGGGCCGACGTGCATGATCTGCACGCACAAGCCTTCTGCGAAGCGCTCCATGCGCACCCGGTCGAGGGCCTGGGTAGGGCGCCCGTCCTTTGCACGCTTCTGCCCCAGCTTCTCTAACGCTTCCGCGAACATCTCCCCCGTGATGTGGTCCGGCTGCATCACCATGAGGGTCCAGGCCCAGTCGTCGGAGTACGCGTAGTCGGCGCCGCCCCCGGGGGTCGTCCACAGCCCTTCGAGAGCCATGACCGCGTAATCGACCGGCTCCTCCGGCCGCTTCTTCGACATGAACTTCAGCGTATAGGAGACTCCGTATAAAGCGTCGAGAGCCTCCGCGAAGGCCGGCGAGTCACCAGGCGACCTCCCCGGCTCTACCTGCCCGTGTATCATCGCGAACTGCATCTCGGGGACCTGCACCTCGACCACCTGTCCGGCCGGCGGCTCATAGAGATGCCGGAGTTGTTTCTTGAGATCCAGGGTCACGAGTCCGCCCACGATCCAGCCTCCCCACTTCATGCTTGCCTGAGCTGCCCGCCCGCGCCGGCCGCCCCGCCCGCGCCGCCCGCCCCGCTTCGCACGAAGGGGCCTGCTCTGCGCCGGCCGCCCTGCCGCACGCCGAGGGGCCTGCTCGCGTCAACCATATCACCGCCCGCCGCGGCAGTGACTGGGCGCCGCCACCCGTGGGTACTACCCGAGCACGCGGGCAGAGACAACATGCACACCGACTGAAGGGAGGAATCATGCAGGACATTCCCAAACCCTACGCGCAGTTCAAGGACAGGTTCCCCGAGATCCTAGAAAAGAACGAGGAACTGGGCCGGTTCATCCACGAGCACGGCGGGCCGCTCGACGAGAAGACCCGCTGGCTCATCAAGCTCGGCATCTCCGCGGCCGGCCGTCACCAGACCGGTGTGGCGACCCACGCGAAACGCGCGCGTGAAGCAGGGGCGACCCAGGAAGAGATCGACCACGCCTTGCTCCTGGTGATCCCCACCTGCGGTTTCCCGACCTTCATGGAGGCGTACAACCAGGTCAAGGGCGCCTGACGGCCGCTGAGCCGTTTCGCCAGGAGTCGGGCCATGCCCGGCCGACCCGCCGGAGGGCCGCGCCTGCATCCAGGGGGCGAGGACGTCCGGCCGGCGAAGATGGTGGCCTCGGCGTCCAGATGCTGACAGGCCTCGGTCCCCCACGATCCTCGTCGTGACTCATGGCCACTGCTCGGACTCATGGTCCCGTTCAGGTCGAACGACGACATCCAGACCGTCCAGACGCCGAAGACCGGCGGTAAGTGCAGCCTGCACCGCTTCCCGGCACTCCGCGACCGTGAGGGAACGACAGATCTCAGGGTACCTCGCGGCAAGGTAGGCGGGGCGATATTGGTCCATGACGTTGACGTACGTGTCGGGGGAGACCTCGCCGGCCAGGAAGCGGGCGACCTCGGCAGTCCCCGCCGACCCTCCCGGGAGAACGAGATGCCGCACCAGCAGACCACGGCGGGCCACGCCTCGCTCATCCAGCCGCAGATCGCCCACCTGCCGGTGCATCTCGAGAACGGCGGCGCGGTTCCGGCGCGGATAGTCGGGCACGCCCGATAGCCGTAGGCCGGCCTCAGCATCGGCATACTTCATGTCGGGCATGTAGATGTCGACGATACCGTCCAGCAGGCGCAGGGTCGCAAGGGAATCGTAGCCGCCGGTGTTGTAGACCAGAGGGAGATGCAGGCCGTCTTCGACCGCCAGGACCAGCGCTGCCAGGATCTGCGGGACGACGTGCGTGGGTGAGACGAGATTGATGTTCTCGCAGCCGCGGTCCTGCAGTTCCAACATCATCCGGGCAACGCGCTCCGGAGTGACCTCCCAGCGCAGAGCGGGCGACGCACCCAGGGGCGTGGCCGGCCGCGTGGCGCCGGCCGCCTCCTGGTCAACGGCCCCGCCGGTGCCCGCGGCGCGTTCTACACCGCGCCCGGCAGCACCGCGGGCGACGCGCTGACCCCCGGGCAACGCGGCATTCGCCGCCGGGTCGCCCGCCGGATGGCTGATGTCGTGGTTCTGACAGAAGACGCAGACCAAGTTACAGCCCGCGAAGAAGACGGTGCCCGAGCCTCCGCGAGCGACCAGCGGGGCCTCCTCTCCGAAGTGCGGCCCGTAGCCAGCGACCCGCGCACGTGCACCCGTCCGGCATTCGCCCAGCCCGCCGGCAAGACGGTCGACCCGGCAATCCCGTGGGCAAAAGGAACACCGCCGCAGGCGGCTCCACGCGCGCACCGCCCGGGCGGCCAGTTCTCCAGAACTGCGCAGAGCAAGATAGCCGGGCTCCATCCCAGACTCCCGCCGGCCGTGGCCTCTCATGTCCGTAGCCATTCGCTCGAAACCGCCGCTTCGACCGCCCCAAGGCACCACTGCGACCGTAGACCGGTCTGCAGCCGCCACAGTCGCTACGCCCCGACCCCCACCAGAGGATTCCGCACCCGAAGGTCGGGGAAACGCCCGAAGTCACGATCAGCCGACCAGAGCTCCGAGACGCCATGAGCGAGACAGAGGGCCGCCACCCGGGCATCATGGACGACCGGACCGGCCACCCCTGAGACGGCCAACTGCGCGGAGAGGTAGTCCCAGAAGCCCCGCCCTTCGACCAAAAGTGAGAGCGACGGCGACTCCAGCCACGCTCCGACCTGATCGACGGCCGCTCCCAAGGGAGTGGGAGTCTTGAATATCCGAGGATGAGTGACTACAGCGAGGAACTCGTAGAGGCACGGCCAGGGGATCGCCCACGGCTCTGAGCCCTCCGCCAGCGACTGCATACATGCCTGCGCACGCTCGAACCAGGGCACATCCTCGCGATGGCTGTAGACGAGGATGTTGGTGTCGACCGCGATCATCGCCGATGCCGCCTCATCCTCCGTGGCCTCCGTAGATGAGCGCGCGGATCTCGTCCCATCGCTCGAGGGCGACATCCGGGCACAGTCCATCCCCGCGGAAGCTCGCCCGGCGCAGGTGGAATGCCGGCCCCTCCTGATGCCGGGTGATCGCCAAACGTAGGCCCTCCTCCACGAGACTCCGCACGGTAGTGCCCTCGGCAGCCGCTACGGCTTTAGCCTCCGCCAGAAGGGTGTCAGCAATATCTATGGTTGTCTTCATATGGGTAGCTATACTATCACTTTTCATCACTCCTCATGGAGGCAAGGCCGTGACTATCCGTCCCCTGGGTGCCCGCCTGCTTGTTTCTCAGGTGCCCACCCGTCACTTGAACCTCCAGGGCAGGCAGCCCGACTCCAGCCGAGACTAGCCGCTACGGCACCTGCGGGCCTCCACCCTTGGACTGATCTTGGCGCCACCGCGGCGGGCCGGCCCTTGTCATGCGAACATTTGTTCGTATATACTCGTGCCTCTACGAACATATGTTCACTAACGACCCAGATTCTGGTAGTTTGTATTTCTTCTATCTAAAAATGCAACGTTTATTGCAATGACAGAGAGCCACCCCATGCGTTCCGGCAGCCACCGCACCGGTGAGCCCCCCCGCTTCACAGTTCAGCGGATCCCGCCCACCCACGACTACATCCGGCGGGACGGCACCGGACCTAAAGACGGGTGGGCGCCGGGACCGGCCGGTCCCGGCGCCCCACCTGCCGGCGCTGCTCAGCCTGCCACCGGCGTTGCTCCTGTCGCCGGCGTTGCTCCTGTCGCCGGCGCCGCACACCGGGCAGAGGATCCGCCCCCAGCCGCCGATCCCACCCCCTTCGTGCACCTGCACGTCCACTCGAACTTCTCGTTCTTGGATGGAGGAAGCCACATCGAGGAACTCGTCTCCCGGGCGGCCGAGCTGGAGCAGCCGGCTCTGGCCCTCACCGATCACGACGGCCTTTACGGCGCGGTGCGCTTTGCCAAGGCATGCGCAAAGCACGGCATCAAGCCGATATTCGGCGCCGAGATCAGCGTGGAGTCGCTGTTACCACAGACCACGACCGACTCCTGCGAAGGTGCCGGCCCCCAGCAGAGCGCCGGTATCAGACAAGGCTCCGACATCAGGCCGGGTCCCGACACCAGAGGGGGCGCCGACATCAGAACGGCACCTGGGCCCGCCGCGTCTCCCGACGGCCCGGCCCCTGATCCCCACCATCTCGTCCTGCTCGCCGAGACCCGCGAGGGTTACGCCAACCTCTGCCGCCTCATCTCCGCCGCCCACCTCGCCGACCCCCAGCGTGAGCGGCCCCCGCTCGTCACCATCGACTCCCTACGCACCTATGCCGAAGGGGTCATCTGCCTCACCGCCTGCCGCCAAGGCCAGGTAGGCTACCTTATCGACGCCGGCCGCTATGATGACGCCCAGGCAGCCCTTCTACGCCTCCGCGACATCTTCGGGCCCGACCGCCTCTACGTGGAGCTCCAGTACTTCGGCTACCGGCCCCACACCGAGGCCCGCGCCGGCCAGTATGGCGCCCCCGTTTACGAGAAGATCTCCGCCGACGGTCAACGCTTCCGGCATCGCGCTCGTACGCCCCCCTCCGGCGCCCGTACGCAGGCCCATCCATTGCATCATCAATATATCGCAACATCTATTGCATCTCGCGCCGGTGCCTGCCCCCCCGCACACGCACATCACGCCGGCCGACCCTTCTCCGCCACCCCCCCGCCTGATCTCCCCCCAGCCCTGCCGCAGCGTCTCAACCCCGCCGACTCTGACGTCGGCTTCCACCGCGACGGCACTCCTTGGCGCCTATCCTGCCTCACCTACTGTCACGCCCTCGCCCGCCTGGCCGCCGCCTGCGACCTGCCCACCGTCCTTACCACAAATGCCCATTATGCCCGAGAGAATGACCGACCCCTTCATCTAGTCTGCCGCGCCGCCGGCCGGGATCAGCCCTTGTCCGGCTATCCCGATACCGCGCCTGGTGTGCGCTGTCTACAGTCTAAATCGAGACTAGAGGGTATGGTGGCTGTACTCCTCCCACTGCTGTGGGAGGAACAGCTCTCTGCCGAGCCGGTGCCCCCTGGAGAGGCATACTGGAGTGATATGCATAGGCATTGCAATGCAATGAATATTGCAAGTACCGCAGCAGAGCGAGCCCCCAGAACGGGACCGCTGGACGCGACATGGGAGATCGCCCAGCGCTGTGACGTCGACCTCGACCTGGGCACCTTCCATTTCCCCCAGGTCGCCGTCCCGGAGGGTGAAACCGCCTACTCTCTCCTAGCCAAGCGGTGCTTCCGGGGTATCGCCCGCCGCTACAAGCCGGTGCCGCCCCAAGCGGTCGAGCTTCTCGAGAAAGAACTCCGCACGATCCAGCAGATGGGATTCGCCCATTATTTCTTGGTGGTGCACGACATCGTGAGGTGGGCGCGGGCCCACGGCATCGCGTGCAGCGGCCGGGGAAGCGCCGGCAATTCCATCGTATGCTACGCACTCGATATCACGGCCGGCGAACCTATCCGCCATCACCTGCTGTTCGAGCGGTTCCTCAACCCCAACCGCCGGGAGATGCCCGATATCGACGTGGACTTCTGTTCCGCGCGCCGGGATGAGGTGATAGAGCACATCTACCAGACTTTCGGGAACGAGAACGTAGCGGTGGTGGCCAACGTCAACACCATGAGCCCCCGCTCGGCGGTGCGGATCGTAGCCGAAGCCCTGGGCTTCGCCCCCATTGAGATCAACGCCCTGGCCCGTAATGTACCCCAGCACGGAGACGCCGCCCGCATCCGGGAATATCTGGCCGGTGGCTGGCCGGAGCTGCGTGACTCGCCGTTGCAGGACGGGGCGCGCCCCACGACGCCCGGCGCTCCCGCGACCCCCGGCGGCCGTTACGCCCGCTTCCTCGACCTGGTCGAGCGCCTCGACTCCTTCCCCCTGCACCTGGGCACGCACCTGGGTGGCTTCGTCATCGCCGACCGGCCCATCACCTACTACGCCCCGCTCCAGTGGGCCGCGAAAGGGATCGCCGTGATCCAGTTGAACAAGGACGACGTCGCCGCCCTGGGCTTGGTCAAGATGGACATCCTGGGCCTCCGCACCCACTCGGCAGTGTCGGAGTGCGTCCATATCATCCGGCAGCGCACGGGCCGCAGGATCCGCCCCTACGATTTCGCCCCCGACGACCCGGCGGCCTACGAGATCATCTCGAACGGTGGCTCGATCGGCCTCTTCCAACTGGAGTCCGCCGGGCAGCGCAACCTCGCCAGCCGTCTGCAGGAACGCGACTTCGACGACATCATCGCCGCCATCGCCCTCTACCGTCCCGGCCCGCTGGAGGCCGAGATGATCGGTCCTTTCATCGACCGCCGCTGGGGACTCGAGCCGGTCACCCTCCCCCACCCCGCCATGGCCGAGGCGGTGGCCGATACCTACGGGGTCATCCTCTACCAGGAGCAGGTGCTCCGCATCGCGCAGGCCGTGGCCGGCTTCGATCTCGCCGACGCCGACTTGCTCCGCCGGGCCATGACCCGCGACCGCAGCCGCGAGGAGATGGCCAAGATCGGCGAGACCTTCATCTCCCGCGCCGTGGAGCGGGGAGTGCCGGAGGACGCCGCCCGGGAGGTCTTCCGCCAGTTGGAGGGATTTGCCGCCTACGGGTTCAACAAGAGCCACTCGGTGTGCTTCGCCGTCATCAGCTACGCGACGGCCTGGCTCAAGGCCCATTACCCGGCGGAGTTCCTCTGCGCCGTCCTCAACAACCAGCCCATGGGCTTCTACACGCCCCGCACGGTGCTGAACGATGCACGGCGGTTCGGGCTGGACGTGCGGCCGTTGGATATCAACCTGTCAGGGCGGGGGTTCACGGTAGAGGATGCCGAGCCGCCGGACCCATGGGCCGGATGGGAAGGCCCGGTTGTCACCGACACCGAGGAGGCGCAGCCTTACCCGGCACCGCAGGCCCCCTACGATCCCTTCGCCCAGGCTTGGACCGCCGAACACAGCTGGGGACTCACCGAGGCCGATCTGGCCGAGTTGAGCGCCGAACAGGAGGGGGAAGCGGCCTACGCCGAGGCCCCGCGGGTGGCGATGGAGCAGACCTATAAGCTTGGGAACCACCGAGCGGCCCCAAAGGCGGAGCTGAACCCTCCTGTGGATCCTTGTGTACTATCGACGGGGAACCCAGTGTTTGTACGTACAACGTACATACCTCACAGAGGCGCTTCCCAGTGTACTAATACCGCTGATGCACCTACTGTTGCGACGCGGGCTCCCGACGCCGGCCGGGCGCTTCGGGTGGGCTTCAGCTACCTCAAGCAGATGGGGGAACGCTCCCTTACCCGGATCGAGGAGGAGCGCCGCCACGGCCCCTTCACGAGTTTCGAGGACTTCTACCTGCGCAGCCGTGTGGAGTATCCGGTGGCCGAGAACCTCATCCGGGTGGGCGCCTTCGACTCACTGGAGCCCGACCGCACCGAACTGCTCTGGAGACTACCACTTCTGCACGACCGCCTAGAGGCGCTTGCCGGCTCGTCCGGAGCGAGGCGCGGCCAACTGCGGGCCTTTTTCAGCCCGCCGAGCCGCGCGGGACTAGAGCGGCAGTGGAGCGTAGACGACAAGGTCCGGGCCGAGCTCGAGCTCCTGGGTCTTACCGTCACCTGCCATCCCCTCTCCCTGTACGAGGAGGAGCTCCGCCGGATGGGTGTCACCATGAGCTACGAGCTCCCGGCCCTGGGAGACGAGGTGCCGGTGACGGTGGCCGGGGTCTACGAGCGGGCTCAGAACCCGTGGATGCACTCGGGGAAACGCACCATGTTTCTCACCCTGGAGGACGCCTACGGCCTCTTTGAGTGCGTCTGCTTTGAAAGCAAGCTCGCCAAGATCGCGCCGGTGGTAGCCCGGGCCAGCTACTTCCTGGTCCGGGGGCGGCTGCAGAACAACCACAAGCGCGGGCTGGCCGTGGTGGCCGAGGAGGTGCTCGATCTGGAGGAGGTGCTGGGGAGGAGGGGCCAAGAGAGGGCGAAAGCTAAGCCGCGCAATGCCCCGGGAGCTAGGGCAGCGGCAATCCCGAAGAAGGTGGGGTGAGAAGCTTCGAACCCGCGGCCCAGTTCGACTTCCAGAAGAACAGCTCCAACGGCTCCTTCGGAAATGCCGGCGAGTCATGACGCTCCGCTACCGAGTGGTGTGCCGACAGTCACGGGGGTGCCCCGAACGCAGGGCTCTCCCCCCATGACTGCCGGGACGCCCGGACCGGCAACTTGCTCCGCGTCGTGGAGGTGACGGCCGTTCGTCTTCAGCGATCACCGGGCCGGGTCCGGCGGCCTCGCGACACAGAAGACAGCGGCCGCTTCCTATGCCGGGGGGCAGCAGCTACGATGGAGGCCGGTCGGCTTCCTTTGGCGGGCCTGTCTGCGCTCCCGGTAAGGCGGGTGATCCGCCCAACGGGACGACACAATCGCCCGCCGTCGGGCAAGGAGTCAGCGATATGTCCAGATATCCCCTTACCCTGTCCCCCGTTCGCGTGGGACCGCACATGCTGAAGAACCGCATCATCACCGGCCCGTCCACCATGCACTGCCTGTCCTACGGCCAGCCCTATCCCACCGAGGCGGCCATGCGGTACTTCGAAAGCCGGGCGAGGGCGGGCGCGGGTCTGGTCACGGTCGCGGGGGTGAGCGTCGGGCCGGCGACAGACGACGGCATCCACACCTGCTGGGATCTCTTCAAGCCTAACTGCACGAACGCCTTGGCGGAGTTGGCCGAGCGTATCCACTTCTACGGCACGAAGGCCGCCATGGAGCTCCTGGCCAAATTCCCGGACGGATACGCAGTCTCCGACGGAGCCCTTCGGATGAACGGGGAGCCCGGGCGCGAGATCCCCACCGACGTGATGGAACAGGTCAAAGACTGGTTCGCCGCGGACGCCGCTATCCTGCGCTCCCTTGGCTACGACGCCGTGATGCTTGAATTCGGGCACTCCCTACCGGTAGCCCAATTCCTGTCTCCGCTCACGAACAGACGCACCGACCGGTACGGCGGCTCCACGGAGAACCGCTGCCGCTACATAAACGAGATCGTCCGGGCCATCAGGGGAGAAAGTCGGCTCGGACATGCTCATCGACGTGCGGATCTCGGCTTCCGAATTCGTGGACGGGGGGATCGACCCCGAAGAGGGGCTGCGCATAGCGGAGTGCATCCAGGCTGACCTGGATATCCTGGAGGTATCGGGCGGCACCCTCACCCCCGAGGGCATGGCGGTGGCCCACCCCTGCGGGTTCTTGCCGCCGGTTCCCCTGGTGTTCCTGGCGGAGAAGCTCAAGAAGTCCGGCCGCATGCGGGTACCGATCTCGACGATAGGCGGCATAGGCGATCTCGCCCAGGCCGAGGAGATCATCGCGAGTGGCAAAGCCGACTTCGTGACGATGGTGCGGGCGTTGATAGCCGACATCGACGTACTCAGCAAATGCGCCGAGGGACGGGCGGACGACGTGCGCCCCTGCATTAAATGCCTGCGCTGCCACGACAGCAACGCCTACGGCCGTCATCTCGTCTGCACCGTGAATCCCATGGTGGGTCTGGCGCACCAGATGGGGCGCCTAGTAAAGCCGCCCACGGCGGCGAAGCGGGTCGCAGTGGTGGGCGGCGGTCCGGCCGGTCTACAGGCCGCGCTGACGGCCGCCCAAAGAGGGCACAGTGTCACCTTGTTCGAAAAGAGCGACACTTTGGGCGGGAAGCTCAAGTTCGCCGGGCACGTGCCCTTCAAGTACCCGCTCGAAGCCTTCAGAAGACATCTCATCGCGCAAGTGATGAAAGCAGGCGTCTGCGTACGGCTGGGCACTGAGGTGTCGCCCGACGATCTGCGGCCGTCCCACGATCTGCGGCCGTCCCACGATCTGAGACCGCCCCACGATCTGAGAGGCGGCGGCGCCGGCTCGGACGCCCGCTTCGGTGCCGCTTCCGATGCCACCTTCGACACCTGCTCCGGTTCCACCTTCGACGCCGTCATCGCCGCCGTAGGGAGTGAGCCGCTCGTTCCTTCGATACCCGGCGCCTACCGTGCCCTTGTAGCCCCCGAGGTGTTCGGCAGGGAGGCGGAGCTGGGCGATGAGGTGGTGGTCGTAGGCGGTGGCCAAGTGGGCTGCGAGACCGCGCTCCAGCTGGCCCGACTGGGCAAGGCCGTCACGCTGCTCGAGATGCAGCCGGAGCTGGCGCCCGACGCGTCTGTGACATACCGGGCCACGCTTCTTCATGAGATGAAGAAGGTCTCCGCCAATCTGGAAGTGATCCTGGACGCCTGCTGCACCGCTATCGCAGCCGATGGCGTCACCTACCAGAAGAGCAGCGCGCCGCAGAGCGGCGAAGACAAGCCCGGCGCGCCGCAGAGGAGCGATGGCACGAGCGGTGCGGGCCAGGCCGGGGGGCATCAGGCCGGCGCAGGGCCGACCGGCGAGGAACGGAGCAGCGACACCGCGTACCTGGCAGCCGACACAGTCATCGTTGCCGTAGGGATGAAGCCGCTTGCCGAGCTCGCGGACGGCTTCAGGGGCGCAGCGGAAGACTACCGGCAGGCGGGCGACTGCATCCGGCCGCGCAACGTGGAGCACGCCGTTCGAGAGGGCTTCATCGCGGCAACGAGTCTATAGTGCAGGGAGAGCCGGGCACGGCCACCTATTGGGCACGGCCACCTGTTGGGCGCGACCATCTGTTGGGCACGACCGTCTGTTGGGCGCGACCACCCGCTGGGCACGGGCACACGTTGAGCACATATTGAGAGGTCGCCGGGGCATGAACCAAAGAAGAACCAAACCCGCCCCAAGTGCCGACAAGCAGGTCCTGCGCGCGTCAAGTATTACCGGCGGAGGCGACAGCGGAGCGCCCACACTGGTAGATGTCAAAAACGGCAGGATCACCCGCATCCGCCCCCTTCACTACGACATGAGCTACGACCCCAAGGACTTCGATCCCTGGAAACTGGAGGCTAAGGGCAAGACGCTCGAACCGCCGCTGCGTCCACCCCTGGGCCCCATAAGCCTTGCCTACAAAGGGCGCGTTTACTCCCGAAACCGCGTGCGTTACCCCCTGAAGCGCGTTGACTGGGATCCCAACGGTGCTCCCGGCTCCACCGGCCCCAGTGGCCGCAATCCCCAGAACCGGGGCAAGAGCAAGTACATACGGATCTCTTGGGACGAAGCGACGGAACTGGTCGCCTCGGAGTTGAAGCGGGTCCAGGAGGCCTACGGCCCGGAGGCGGTGCTCTCCCAGGCCGACATGCACGGCGAGACCAAGCATCTCAGCCCCAGCCACGGCTGCGCCAACCGCCTGCTCTCGCTGTTGGGCGGCTACACCATCCAGATGCGCAATCTAGACAGTTGGGAAGGCTGGAACTGGGGAGCCAAGCATGTCTGGGGCTGCGAGCCGGTAGGCGAGATGATGCCGTGGGCCAACGTCGTCGCCGATATCGCGGAGCACGGGGAGCTGCTCCTGTTCTGGGGCTGCGACCCGGAGACCACTCCCTATCCCATCGGCGGGATGTTCGCCAGCCGTCTGTGCTATTGGTTGACCGAGGTGGGTCTCAAGTCCGTCTATGTATGCCCCGACCTCAACCACGGCGCCGCTGTGCACGCCGACAAGTGGATCCCCATCCTCCCCAACACCGACGCCGCGCTCCAGCTGGCCATCGCCTATGTGTGGCTCACCGAAGAAACCTACGACCAGCAGTACATCGCCACTCACTCCTACGGCTTTGACAAGTTCGCGGCCTACGTGCTGGGAAGGACCGACGGGATACCCAAGACCCCGGCCTGGGC
>JAJFUK010000171.1 GCA_021372435.1 Actinomycetes bacterium
TACACTGTGAAGGACCCCAAACCGTCGACGTGTCGCCTGCGGCTCCGGTGGCCGATTTGAGCCGGACTGGGTGGCCGATTTGAGCCGGACCAAGTGGCCGATTTCAACCGGACTGGGCGGCCGAATTCGCCGGAATGCGCAAGGATAAGGCCTATCTGCATCTGGTCAACCTCATAAACAGTCGCATCGGCCCCAAGCACATGATGTATCTCCAGGTGCGCTTCGACGACTACAAGAATAGTCGGGTGATGGTGGTGACCTCTGGCGTGGCTCGCTCACCTGTGTTTCTGAAAGACGGAGGCGTGGAGCGCTTCTACCTAGGGACGGGAGCGTCGACCACTGAGCTGACGGCCAGCCAAACACACGAGTACGTAGGGAAAAGGTTCGGGGCCGGGGCGTGAGGGATCAGACTGGAAGTGGTTCTAGTCCGTAGTTCCGCTGACTTCGGTTAGCATATTTGCTAACCTGATGACGTGGTCTACTCCGTTGAATACTTCAACCGGCGCGTGCTCGAGGAGATCGAGTCGTGGCCGGTCGGTATTCTGGCGGATTATGCTCGCTTGGTGGAGCTCTTGATCGAGTTCGGACCCGGGCTCATGATGCCGCACTCCCGTTCTTTGGGCGACGGCCTCTTTGAGCTTCGCCCTCATGGGCGGGAGGGTATCGGGCGAGCGTTGTACTGCTTCGTGGTTGGACAGCGTGTGGTGGTGCTCCACGCCTTCGTCAAGAAGACGCAGGCCACCCCGAGGTCCGACCTAGCGATTGCCCGCAAGAGAATGAAGGAGGTGGGTGATGCCTAAGACTGAATACAAGCCGGTTTCTCATGACCATGAGGCTTTCCTGAAGAAGGCTCTTGAACGCAAGGGTTTCGCCGAGGCCTACGAGGGTCTCGAAGATGAGTACAAGCTGGTGCGCGAGTTGCTGGCTGCCCGGGTGAGCGCGGGGCTCTCCCAAGAGCAGGTCGCCGCGTCCATGGGCACCACCAAGAGCGCGGTCTCTAGGCTCGAGGGCGCCGGCGCACACTCGCCGTCGGTGAGCACGCTCAAGAGGTATGCCAAAGCCGTCGGCTGTGACGTGGAGATCAGGCTTGTGCCCTCGGCTCAAGAAGCGCGTGGTGCTGGTCAGTAGCGCGTGTTCGTCCGATGCTTCTCGGACGACGAGGTAGGAACCACTATCCAACTCGTCCCGTGGATGTAAGACTACTGCTATAGTTTGCTATTAGTGCATTAACGCAGTAGAATTGCAGACATGCACGAACGCCCCACAGGTGAATACGGTCTTTCGGCAGGCATCGCTCTGGCCGGCAATCTGGCTGACGCCGGTCGGTACGTTTTCACCACGGATGATGCGGTCGAGCTGCGTCCTCCGGGCGTCCGTCCGGCGGCCGTGTCCCGCTTGCTCAAGTCGCTCGCCGACGCCGGTTGGATCATCCGCCTGCGTCGGGGCCTGTATGCCGGAACGGGGAAGCTCCCCGGAGGAGTGGACGTGCCGCCCTTCGCGATCGCGACTTCATTGGTCAAACCGTCGGCTATCGCCCATCTGTCTGCTCTTGCCCACCATGGCCTGACGGATCAGATTCCGCGAGTGGTTTCTGCGATCACCCCTCGCAAGGTGGTGGTGCCCAGCATGCGAGGGGGGCAGCCACTGGAAGGCGCGCACGTCTGGCATGCGGCCGGACTGGACTTCCGGTACGTGGTGGTGGTCCCGGAACACTTCGATCTCGGACTGGAGATGATCTGGCTAGACGAACGTTTTCGGGTGCCCATCACCGACCGAGAGCGAACTGTGCTGGATCTGTTCGCCCTGCCGCGGCTCTTCGGAGGAGTGGGTGAAGGCATGACAGTCCTCGAGCAGTGTCGGGAGGACATCGACCTGGCGAAGCTGGTCGCATACGCTCTCCGGTACGGCTCGGTTGCTGTAGTCAAACGCCTGGGATGGGCCCTCGAAGCGGTCGATGCGAGCCCGGCCGTACTTGCCCCGCTTCGTGAACTCAGATCGTCCAGCTACAGTCCTCTGGACCCAGGCCGGATCCGGCGTGGCCGATATGACCGGGATTGGATGATCATCGACAACCGCGCGGAGGACTAGGTCTAACCGAGCCTCTTGCCTAGATTTCACTTCTTCGCGATATTCACGCCGGCGTGAATGTGGGCGGTTTCCGAAACCAAGGCAGAAGCAGACGTGCTTAGCGGCCATTCCTCTTGCAAAACTGAGCGCATGACGCTATATTCTGCAAGCATAATGGCGCTATCAGGTGATACCAGCTTTCCAGATCTGTCTGCCTTCATCGATGACACCCAGGCAGCCGGCCGCTATACCTTCTTGAGTTCGGAGGCTAGGGGTGCGTTGGGTGTCTCGGAGATCGCACTCGACAACGCTGTCCGACGCCTGAAGGATCGGGGGCGACTGATCGCGCCGCGCCGTGGCTTCTTGGTGATCGTCCCCACGGAGTACCGAGCCGCGGGCGCTCCACCGCCATCGTGGTTCATCGATGATCTGATGAGGTTCCTGGGGCAGCCCTACTACGTCGGTCTTCTCTCGGCTGCCGGTCTTCATGGCGCTTCGCATCAGCAGTCCATGGTCTTTCAGGTCATAACCGACCGCCCCACGCGTCAGGCGAAGGTCGGGCGAGCGCGTCTGGAGTTCCATGCAACTCGAGCCGTGGAAGAGACGCCCGTCTCCGGCATGCAGACGGAGACAGGCTCCATGCGTGTTTCAACCCCCGAGGCGACGGCGTTCGATGTGGTGAAGTTCTCGGCGGCGTGTGGGGGCTGGAGTAATGTGGCGACTGTGCTCTCCGAGCTGGCAGAACGCATCGACCCGGGGTCGCTCCAAGCCCTGGCTGAACTACGGAAGAGCCCTGAGGTACAGCGGCTTGGCTTCCTTCTCGATCAGGCGGGTCAGTCTCGCCTGGCCGACGCGCTTCTGCGAGCGCTCGCGGTGCGACGCTATCGTCCGGTACTGCTGGCCCATGATATGCCGCAGGGCGACGCGGTGGCCGCAGCTCCCTGGCGGGTGATCCCCAACGTAAAGATAGAGCTTGATCTGTGATCCCGCGGGCGAACATCACGGCCTGGCGGGCACAGGCGCCGTGGGCTCTCGATGAGCAGGTAGAGCAAGACCTGGTCCTGTCCCGCGCTCTTTCCGAGATGTTCGTGCGACCGGCGCTGCGCGAGATGCTCGCCTTCCGGGGAGGCACGGCGCTTCACAGACTGTTCTTCGATCCTCCCGGCTGGTACTCCGAGGATCTGGACCTGGTGCAGGTGAGGGCGGGGCCCATCAAACCGGTTCTTCTGGAAGTCCAGGAGGCACTGGATGGTTGGCTCGGCTCCCCGCGTTCAGAGCAGGCCGCCGACAGCGTGAAGCTACTATACGGTTTTGAGACAACGGCCCAACCGGTCCGACGGATGCGGATGAAGGTCGAGATCAACACCCGAGAGCATTTCGCGGTCGAGGGCTTTCGACACGTCTCGTTCGCCGTGAGGAACCCTTGGTACGCTGCTACCACGCCGGTAACGACGTATGCGCTCGAGGAGCTGATGGCTACAAAACTCCGGGCCCTCTATCAGCGCAGGAAGGGTCGCGATCTCTACGACCTATGGCTTGCGCTTGAGATGCTCGCGCCGGATGAGGAGCGCGTAGTCGCGGGCCTTCGTGCCTACCTGAAGCACGGAGGGTTGTCTGTCTCCAGGGCACAGTACGAAGCGAACATGGCGCAGAAGCTGGCTTCCGTCGACTTCCGCCACGACGTCATGCCCCTACTCCGGGACGAGTCAGGCTACGACATCGACGAAGCCTACAGGTTAGTGCATGAGCGTCTCATCGCCAGGATCCCGGGCGAACCGTGGGAAGGCCTGCCGCTATAGGCCGTACGTGAGCGCCTGAAGATACGGCTTCATGACGTTCTCCACCCTGCAGATTCGCGCGAAGTGGAGGATCTCGTCGGGATCAAGCTCCCCTCGGTCCCTAAGCATCCTGAGAGCCTCAACTGCCACACCGATGCCGAGCTTGTTGCGATACTTGAAGCAGTCCGCGATGGTCTTGGCCGGGCTGCAGATGCGAATCGACACACCATCTATGGTATGTGTCTCGACCCCCGCCATTAGGGCCGGTTCGCTGAGCCAGAATACCCGCAGGGGTGGATGACTCAGCCGGGGTGGCCTGTCGCCCCTGGGAAGGGCAAGGTACACGTAGTGAGGGATCTCCCGGGTGAGCCGATGGAATGCCAGCGCTGAGATGAGACAGATCACTCCCGCCGGGATGCGCGTAGCCACCGATACCAGGTCGGGCTCCGAAAGGGGCGGTAGATCGGCCAGGCGGTAGACCCCGCGACTGATTCGCTCAAGGATCCTCGAGTCGCGCATGGAGTACAGGGTACGCGGATGGATGCCGAACTGGAGCGCTTCCCCTGTCCTCAGCATGCCGCCGTGCTCGCGGAAGATAGCGATCGCGAGTTGCTCGCTCTGGGCTATCTCCGCTGTGTCCATCGTGTGGATAAAGATAGCAGTATTTCTGAAGATTTGCTGACATGTTTATCCAAGACCGCACGAGCTGCAAAGACGCTGCGAACCGGCGGCACGTCCCTCCATTCCAGCGCGCCTACCGCGTCAGCCGGCGTGCGTAGTCCAGGAGACGCTCGACGTCCTCCTGGGCCATGTTCCGTATCAGTCGCTCGAGTTCCACCATCGTGGCTCGTAGGTTGCGGCTAGGCTCCCGTAGGAAGGGCCCCGGGTCGGCCAACTCGCCAAAAGGCACCTCAAGGGCCGCTCGCTCTGAGGCAAAGCGGCGGCTCCACTCCGCCTCTGCTGAGACTGGAGTCGGCGCCTGTTCTGGGGATTCCATCCGCTTCTCGGTCGCCTGGGTCAGCTCGGACAGGCGCAGGCCCAACGCCTCGGCGATGGGGCCCAGTACCGACGGCGAGGGGGGTTTGTTGCCGTTCTCGATCTCCGTCAAATACGAGTAGGAGATCCTGGCCCGCTCGGCTAGCTCCCGCCGTCCGATGCCCAGATCGGTGCGTCTCACCTTGATCGTCCGCCCCAGGGCTCTTGAGAATCTCTGGGCGTATCTCGACTCGTCTTCCTGACTGCTTCTGCGTCCCATGCGTTTCCTGTCCGACCCGTGTGTCACGCTACAACTACACAATACCACGCTATTCGGCGCTAACCCAGTGATTTGACCTTGACAGCGTCACTAATAGTGTGTATAGTACGCTATTGGTGACACGGGCAATACAGTCCGGGCGCCAGTAGAAGGAGTCTACAGATGCGAACGTTCGTAGTGTCCGACGCTCATGGCTACCCGGAGCTCATCCACAACGCCCTCGACCATGGGGACTTCCAGCCGGGCGAGGACGGCTTCGTCTACGCTGGCGACCTGCTCGACCGAGGGCCCGACCCCGAGGGCTGCATCGACTTGGTCGACCGCTATGCCACCGAGGTGCTGTTGGGAAACCATGAGGTCGGCGTAATGCTCGACTTCGCCGTCTACCCCCAGACCCCAGGGAGCTCTGCCTGTCGGCAGGTCTTGTTCGACAGGGTGCTGAGCGCCGATCCCGGGAGAGCGTGGAAAGCGGCTACGTGCATTGAAGGCGTGCTCGTCACTCACGCCGGTGTCTCGTCGCGGTATGAGCGGGTGTTCCGTGAGCAGTGCCAGGGAGATTCCTCGCTTCTGGCGGCCCTTCTCAACACCACCCTGCTAGCTGCCATCAGGCACGAGTTGGAAACGGGAGAGTGGGAGGAAGACGGCATCCTGGGCGACCATGGTCCCACCTGGTTCCGGCCTCGGCACTCCGGTCTTCTGCCTCTTTCCGGCCTCCGGCAGGTGGTCGGGCACACGTGGCCCATGCCAGAGCTCGAGGAGGCAGGTTTCTATATGGTCGACCCTTGCGCGTGGCTGGGCATGGACGACCCCGAACGGTTTCGCTACGCGGTGATCGAAGACGGGAAGGTGCGCGTGCAGGAGGGGACGCTCACCCCCCTCCCCGCCGCCGACCACGCCCGCGAGCTTGAGGGGGCGCCATGCTGCTGAATGCGCCTCGACCGAACAGACGAAACAAGAGCCAAGTTCCACAGGAGGTAACGGCTATGAGTGGATCAGACAACAATCCCAACAGCATCAAGGTACAGGCGCGCCTGAGCCATCCGGTCGTCCGCACGGGCGAACCGACGGAGATCTTCCTACGGGTCGATGTGACCGGACTGGGCGAGACGGGGAAGAGGCCTCCTCTTGACCTGGCCGTCGTCCTCGACCGTAGCGGTTCGATGCAGGGGGAGAAGCTGCGGTATGCCAAGAAGGCCGTCGATACGCTCATCGACCGCCTCTTGCCCTTCGACCATATGTCCTTTGTGGTGTATGACGACATCGTCGACACCGTCTTTGCGCGGCGAAAGGTGGACGATGCCCTGGTGATGAAGACCAAAGCGGCACTCGTCGAAACCGGGGGCTGCACCAATCTGTCCGGCGGCTTGGTCGAGGGTCTCCAGCAACTGGGCCCGGACAAGGGCGCGCTTCGCCGCGTGCTTCTGCTGTCGGATGGACTCGCCAACCGAGGGGTCACCGACCTCGACGGGCTGGCTGACCTCGCTCATCAGGGAGTGAACGCGGGCAAGGGCGTCTCCACGTTCGGAGTCGGTGCGGACTTCAACGAGGATCTGCTCCGTTCCCTAGCCGATGTGGGCGGAGGCAACTACTACTACATCGCCTCTCCCGACGACATCCCCGGCATCTTCATGGAGGAACTGGGGGAACTCGGGGATATCGTGGCTCAGAACGTCCTGCTCGATTTCAAGGCGCAGGGGGTGGAGATCCTGGGAGTCCTGGGTTTCAACTCACCTAACCTCCCGGCGCAGGCCGGCGACGTGCGTGCGGGAGCCGTGCGTTCGATCATGCTGGCGCTCGCGGTGCCCCCCAGGGACGATGGCGAAGTGGTGCTTGGCGAGGTGATCTGCCGGTGGACCGCGCTGGATGACGCGCTTGTCCCCCAAGAGGAACGTATCACCGTGAGCGCCGTGAGCAGCTCAGATCTCAAGCGCTTCCAAGAGGCTATGGATGAAGACGTGCTGCGGGCCGCTCAGCTGCAGTTGGCCGCCGACGAGAACCAAGCCGCCAGCCGCGCAGCCCGGGCGGGCGACGAAGCGACGTTCCAGCTGCACGTGGAGAAGGCACGGAGAAGTCTTGAGATCCTGGGAGACACGGATGACGTAGGCGTTCGGGAGCAGAGACGTCTGAACGAAGAGCTTCGCTCTGGTGGCTCGGACGCGTTGCGCCGGGACCGAGATCTCCAGAAGCGCACTCACATGTCGCAGTACAGCCGCAGCCGGGGAAGGACGTCCAAGTGGTTCGAGGATGAGCAGAAGAACCAGCAGGACAAATCATGAGGCCCCAAAGACGTGACGTACGTCCCCGTCCCCATCTGTCGCCGGTGCTACGCTGTCGTACGAAGCCACTGTCTGAACGAGTCCTGCGGACGAATGGCTCGTGTTCGAGGCCTGGGACGAGAGCTGGTCGTCGAATCGAAACCTCAACGCAAGGGATAGACCATGATTGCGGACGCAGACTACATTCCGTCAGTTGAGCAGATCGATAGTGTCCTCCGCTTTCTACCGATACTCGAGCGAGAGGACTTTGTTCCATCGACTATCGACCCGGGTGATCTTCTCTACCCGCACGTCTTTGCACCCGAGTTGTCTGAATTCGAGAAGACCCTCTACGATAGCGGCTTCATATTCTCCTACGACTGGGGTGCTTGGCAGGACGAGGCGGTCCGCTACTACCAGGAGCCCGAGTCTCTCGGCGGCGCCGATTTGCAGACCCTGCGAAAGCTGCTCACTCTTCATGTGAGAAAGGAGCGGTTCTGCAACGGCCATCTACCCGCGATGATCGAACATGGTCACATCACGGCGATACTCAGGCGGCTCAAGGACCTACGAGACACCTATCCGAACGGCTCGTCCTCGGGTGCAAGCAACAGAACGAGGAATGGAGACCGTGTATCGTATCGGGGAAGCCGCAAGCACGTGCTCGATTGGACCGGACGGCCGTCGTTCCTGGAGGAGCTAAGGGCGTTCCTCGCCCCGATCCCCGTCTATTTTTCGGCTGATGCCAAGTACATGCCCTGTGGGGAGAACGCTCCCGATGAAGCGCGCCTGGAGACCTTCGGGCCACAGTGCCTTCCGGGCCGTGATTGGGATTGTCTCCGGCGTTGGTGGCTTCGCCACGAAAAGGGCGCGAACACCCCCAACTGGGATATTGCCGTCGCCTGCAAGATCGAGGGCAAACCTGGTCTCGTACTCGTCGAGGCCAAGGCCCACTGGAAGGAACTCAGCAGGGCCGGCAAGCGGTTGGACAAGGATGCGTCGGACAACACTCGCGAGAACCACGACCGTATCTGCGCAGCAATCGAGGAAGCTTGCGAAGGCTGGCGGCGTATTGACAAGCGAGTGTCGATCACGCACCGCTCGCACTATCAACTTGCCAATCGCCTTGCCTTCACGTGGAAGCTCGCCAAACTGGGCATACCCGTAGTGCTTCTCTACCTGGGTTTCACGGGCGATGAGGGCATCCGCGACGTTGGCCCTCCGTTCGCAGACGAAGGTGACTGGCGGAAGGCCTTTGCTGAACACATAGAGGGCGTCGTTCCATTTGAGCTGTTCGACGGGCAGCGGAAGGGGGAATCGACACCTGTATGGCTTGTCTTGCGCAGTCGACCCGTCATCTAGGTGTCGCCCCCGCCTCCGCGCAGCCAACGCGGCCACAACGCACCGGTCTGAACGGACTGACAGGCGGAGGAAGACCGTCATCGAGAAACGCCCCATTTGCAGCCAAGAAGGCAGTCAAGGACTGGATTTAGCATGTGCTAAATCGTCAATATCACCGCTCATAGCCCGAAGGTCGCAGGTTTAAATCCTGCCCCCGCTACCATCACTAAAGCCCTGCAATTGCGCAGGGCTTTACTGCTCTAAAGCCGCCCCGACATGGGCCGCTACTTGGGGCAAATCCAACGACTTGCCAACGCACCGTTGGGGACCGTTGAGGACGGGGATGGGGACGGGGACGGGGCTGGGGACGGGGCGGCACCAAACAGGACGAAGGCCATGGGGCACCCAGAGGAGTCGGCGCCCGGCTATGCAACCCCGGCCGCCCAGCCGTCTTGGCCCCTAGACGGGCGGCACCACGTTGATCACTACTACCCCCGTCTTCTGGCCGGTCTCCACGTAGCGATAAGCGTCGACGATCTGATCAAGCGGATACCGCTGGTCGATGACCGCATGAAAGCGGCCCGCCTCTAGCTGCGTCCGCACGGACTCGACCAGACGCTCGCCCTTCTCGGGCATACCCAGGACGAACCTCCTGTTCCTGAGAAGGGGCGAGAGGAGCAGGGGCAGCGCATTCTGGTTCTTGGGACCGAAGTCCGTGGCCGCAAACACTCCGCCCGGTTTGACGAGCTTCCGGCAGCGGAAGAATGAGGCTTTGCCGACGGCGTCGAATACCAGGTCGTAGGTCTCGCCTATCTTGGTGAAATCCTGGGCGGTGTAATCGATGATGCGGTCGGCGCCCAACGAGTCGACGAGATCGAAGTGCTTCGCTGCTACGACCGCCGTCACCCGCGCTCCATAGGACTTGGCGAGCTGGACGGCAGCCGTGCCGATCGCCCCTGAAGCCCCGTAGATCAGGACGTTGTCCCCGGCTCTGACGCCGGCGGCGCGGAGGTTCGAATCCGCTTAGAGGGCGCCCTCACAGACGACCGCCTCCTCGAACGACACACCCACCGGCATGGCCGCTATGGTCCCCTTCTCATCCAAACAGACATACTCGGCGTGCCCGCCGTGGCTGTTGGGGGTGAGGCCGAAGGCGCGGTCGCCGACAGAGAAGGACGTCACCTGCTCGCCAACCGCCTCGACCTCCCCGGCAAAGTCCATGCCGAGGATCGGCTGTTTGGGACGAAGAAGCCCGGTGAGCAGCCGTATGAAGAACGGATGGGCGCGGAGATTGCCGCAGTCGGTCCTGCTGACCGTCGTGGCGTGGACTCTGACCAGTACCTCGGTCGGGCCGGGCACCGGCGTTGGTACCTCCCCAATCTTGATGACGTCCGGCGACCCGTAGCGAGTGCTCAGAGCAGCTTTCATGAACCTACCCCGCTTCAGTCGATGAGTCCAGAGAACCATCGTATCGCGGCTGGCAGACGGATGCTTAGGAGGCTGACGCCCGCCTACCCCGGCATGAACAGCGCCGCGATCTTGGCGGCCGCCTCTTCCTCCGTATCATAATCCGATGGTCGTTGGTTCGAGTCCAACACGGCTCACTAGTGCCCTTCCGTGAGAGCGGAGAGGGGGAACACGATCCCCCGGTGCTCCGAAAGAGCACAATGGCTTTCGAGACCGCCATACCAGTGCAACCCGCTGGTCAGGGCCACATCGCGCGCGCCATCCTTGCGTAGCGTTCGTTCTCGTAAGGAAAGTCACGAGGTAGGACGGGCTGACGAATCGGCCCCGGTCGCTCCCGGCTGTGACAGAAACGCGAGGTGGACGAGGCGAGATGATCGATTCTGCGGCGTCGTCTCACGCGGGGTTGACAGTTCGGGGATTCGGCCTAGAGTAGGTTGAAAGGGCAGCCCTATAGACTGTGAGCGCGGACATGACCGTTCTCCTCCGACCGTCGGCGAGATGATGAACACCTGCGTGCTCCCGGTGATCGTCACGGCGGCACTACTTTTCGTACTGAGTTTGGCCGCCGGGTGCGGGGAGAGTGGCGGGACCGTGGAGAGTGGCGGGACCACTCCGCAGGATCCTTCGACGAGCACCGCCAACACTTCTGGTGCCATGCCCTCCGAGGTCGCCGAGGAGTTGTGGCGGTTCGACACAGGCGGCCAGATCTTGTCTTCCCCGACGGTCTCCGGCGGAGTCGTCTATGTCGGGAGTTCTGACCACAATCTCTACGCGATCGATGCGACGGCCGGCTCGGAGGTTTGGCGCTTTGGAACGGGCAACAAGGTCGATTCCATACCCGTCGTCAGTGAGGGAGTCGTCTACGTCGGCAGTCTGGACTACTATCTGTACGCCCTAGACGCTTCCACCGGCGAGGAGAAGTGGCGATTTGAGACGGGCGCCGAGATCGTCTCATCCCCTGCGGTCGCGAATGGAGTCGTCTATG
>JAJFUK010000177.1 GCA_021372435.1 Actinomycetes bacterium
CCTAGGGCCCCATATACGGTGATCTCGTCGGCGCCGCGCTCGACGGCCAGGCGAAGTGCGGCCTCAGTGTCGGTCTCATCTTTGGCGGTGGGGAGGAGCAGGACCTCGGCCCCCTGTGACTCCAACGACCCGCGTGTCTCCGGTCCGACGGAGTCCATGTCGCCCACCAAGAGCGCAGGGACGGCACCCACCCTTGCGAGAGCCTCAGCCCCTCCATCCACGGCGACGAGCAGATCGGCGGCGGCCAGCAGGGCCCCATCCAACTCGACGGCCAGACTCGAACCGGCCACTAGGACAACGTGCACACTCCCTCCTCACGTGCCTCAGGAGCATCGAGCTTTGCTTAGCGAGAAGAGTGCGGCCCGTTAGAAGTCGAGCGGCCTGACTGCCCAGTCCAAACTGGTCACCGTTACTTCCCTTCGCTGGCATTACCCAGATCAGGTTCGTAGGGTCTGTGGCAGAGCCACACTCTCAGCAACAAGCTCCCCTAGCAAGGTATGTCGAATGCACCGGCAGTATAGCATCGCTGTCGCATACCGGCTATATGAGCAGAGCGGCGGATGAGTGTGATACTGTGTGCCTGTTTGCCCGGGCATTCATGACCGGCGGCGCTTCTTCACAAGTCCTCATGCGGGTACTTTGGCAGCAGCGAAGCCGACGATCGGGCGACACGCCGGTGAAGTCATCATACTGGGCCGGGATCCATGCGACCGGCGGCGTCGATAAAGAACGGCGCCGGCGGGCGCCGGGACTCGGTGCTACGGAGAGGAGTGATCGTGTCGACGACGAGGACGTCCGAGGCAGGCGATCGGACTGGGGAGGGCCTCACTGAGATACGCTGGCACGCCCGGGGCGGCCAGGGAGCCGTGACCGCGGCGAAGATGGTAGCCGAGTTGGCGCTGGGCCAGGGCAAGCACTTCCAAGCGTTCCCAGAGTACGGGCCGGAACGATCCGGAGCTCCCATCGTGGCCTTTACCCGCGTCAGCGACGAACCCATACAGATCTATTCCGGGGTGGAGCACCCGGGGATCGTGGTCGTGCTCGACCCCTCTCTCCTCAGCAACATCGACGTCATGAAGGGCGCCCCCGACGACGCCATAGTCCTTGTCAACAGCGAGATGGCGCCGGCCGAGGTGCGTAGGAAGTACGGGCTCAAGGGAGGCCGCCTCTTCACCGTCCCCGCCACCCGCATCGCCGCCGAGACCATCCGCCGTCCCATCCCGAACACCCCCATGGTCGGGGCGCTCACCCGCATCACAGGGCTGTTCCCTATCGACAAGGTGGTCGAGTTCCTGCGCGCCGACTTCGGCAAGAAGTTCCCCCCCAAGGTGGTCGAAGGCAATATCGCGGCCATCATGCGCGCGTATGAGGAGGTACAAGGCGAATGAGCGCCGCCAAGAAATCCGACTGGGATGTCAGCGACATCGATACCTGGGGGCCGGAGAGGCACCAACTCGGGGCCACCATCCCCGTGGCGGGCAACTCGGAAGAGGTCGAGACGGGGGGCTGGCGGTCGCAGGTACCGGTCATCTCACCGGAGAAGTGTACAGGTTGCCTGCTTTGCTACTTCTATTGCCCCGACGCCTCGATCATCATCGAGGACGGCAAGGCGGCGGGGATCGATTTCGAGCACTGCAAAGGCTGCGGCATCTGTGCCCGGGAGTGCCCAGCCAAAGCCATCGCCATGAAGGCCGAGGAGAAGGAGTGAAGAGGTGAGCGGACAGAACACGGAGACGCTCGCCGTCACCGGCAACGAAGCGGCCGCGGAGGCCATGCGCCAGATAGACCCCGACGTCGTGTGCGCGTACCCCATCACTCCTCAGACCGAGGTCGTCCAGCTGTACGCTCAGATGGTGGCCGACGGGAAGGTGAGCTCTGAGTTCGTCACGGTCGAGTCGGAGCACTCGGCCATGAGCGCCGTGATCGGAGCAGCCGCCGGAGGCGCACGCACCATGACGGCCACCTCCTCACAGGGGTTCGCCCTCATGTGGGAGCTCCTCTTCGTGGCGTCCAGCTACCGCCTACCCATCGTGATGACCACGGTCAATCGCGCCCTTTCGGGTCCTATCAACATCCATTGCGACCACAGCGACAGCATGGGGGGGCGGGATAGCGGGTGGATCCAACTGTACGGCGAGAACCATCAGCAGGCCTACGACAACTGTATCCAGGCTGTACGGATCGCCGAGCACCTGGAGGTCCGCCTGCCCGTCATGCACATGTACGACGGGTACGTCATCAGTGGGGCCATCGGACCCCTGGTCATGCTCAGCGATGACCAAGTGCAGGACTTCATAGGACCCTTCACGGCCGTGAACCCGCTACTCGATCCCAAGCGCCCGGTCACGGTCGGCCCCTTCGACGGCCTGCACGGCTGGTATTTCGAGCACAAGGTGGCCCAGAACCGGGCCATGGACCGGGCCCTCAAGGTGATCCAGGACGTCGCCGACGAGTACGGCGAGTTGAGCGGGCGGCATTACGGCCTGTTCGAGCCCTATCGCCTGGACGATGCCGAGATCGCCATCGTCGTGGTAGGCTCGACGGCCGGAACCACCCGCCTGGTGGTCGACAAGTTGCGGGCCAAGGGCGTCAAGGCCGGCATGATCCGGATGCGGGTGTTCCGGCCCTTCCCCCACGCCGCCTACGCGAGCGCGCTCGAGCATGTCAAGGTCGTCGGCGTGCTGGACAGGGCCGACTCCTTCGGGGCACAGGGCGGACCCCTCTTTCTGGAGATACGGGCGGCCCTCTACGACAACGACCCGAGGCCCCAGGTCCTCCCTTTCATCTACGGCTTGGGCGGACGCGACATCTTTCCGGACAACATCGAGCAGGCCTTCGCGGTGCTGGAGAAGGCCGCCCAGGAGAAGGGGCGGACCTCGACCGGGCGTCGCTATCTCAACCTGCGCGAAGACTGAGGGGGAACGATGACGAACGGCATCGGTGGCAACGGCAAAAGACCCCGCGGGGTCGCCCTGAAGGACGCGCGAGGGGCCGAGCCTAAGGGCTCAGCGCTGTATGAGGTCCTGAAGGGAGTCGACTTCGAGCGCCGCCAGTTGGTGGGCAAGAGTCCGGGCACCGGCCTCTTCGATCTGGTCGCGAAGGAGGACGGCGGCTACCGCTGCTACTCTTGCACGCTGTGCGAGCGCACCTGCCCGGTCGACTGCATCGAATTGGAGTACTGCCCGGAGTTCCCCGAAGAGCCCTTCGACTTCGAGGCCGCCAGGGCGGCCGCTTTGGCGACGCTGCCGGGCGAGAGTTGCGGAGCGGCGTCGGCCTGCGTCATGGGCGAGGCGCCGGCCCAGTTCGTGCCCGAGATCGACAAGAAGCTCCTTGACCCGGTCATCGCCGGCATCCGGTCGGGAACAGGCCTGGTGGAGGCGTTGCACGCCACGCAAGAAGCCTACGGCTACCTCCCCCGGGTGGCTCTGGAAGACATCGCGGAGGAGATGGGCATCCCGTTCTCCCGGGTGTTCGGAGTGGCCAGTTTCTACAGCCAGTTCCGCCTGAGACCTGTGGGCAAGTACGTCATCGACGTCTGCATGGGTACCGCCTGCCACGTGGCCGGCGCGCCCCTCGTAGTGGAGGCCTTCAGTCAGGAACTGGAGATCCCGATCGGCGGGACTACGCTCGATGGCCTCTTCACCCTACAGACCGTCAACTGTGTAGGTGCCTGCGCCCTGGCCCCGGTGGTCCGGATCGGTAACGACGAGACTTTCGGCCGTATGGGTCCCACCGAGGCCCGCAGACTGGTGCGGAGGCTCCGCAGGCAGGAGGTGGCGTCATGAGCCGCGCCGCCGACAAACCGGGCGGCGCGCCCGGCGCCTCCGAACAGGCCGCCACTCAGCCGGCGAAGACCCGCGCCGCCGTGATCGACGCGGCGCTCGAGGCCGCGGCCGACAAGAACGCCTACCTCGCCGACGACACGAAGACCGAGATCCGCATCTGCGCGGGCACGGCCTGTCACGCCTCCGGACGAGTGGCGCTCCGCAAAGCGGTCGACAAGGCGCTCGCCGAGCGAGGGCTCACCGAGACGGTGAAGGTCATCGAGACCGGCTGCCACGGCTTCTGCCAGCAGGGCCCCATCATGCTGCTTTGGCCGAAGGGGATCTTCTATCCTCATCTGAAGCCCCAGGACATCGAGGAGGTCATCGAGACAAGCGTGGCCGGGGACGGCGTCGTCGAACGCCTGTTGTACAGGCACCCCGGCAGCGGCGAGCCCCTGGCTCTGGAGAAGGAGATACCGTTCTACGCGTTGCAGAAGCGGGTGGTGCTCAGCCTCAACGGCAAGATCGACCCTTATTCGATCGACGACTACCTGGCCCACGGCGGTTATAGCGCGCTGGCCAAGGTCCTCAAGGACGCCGATCCCTCGGCGGTCATCGCTGAGATCGATAGAAGCGGTCTGCGCGGGCGGGGCGGCGCCGGCTTCCCGACGGCTCGGAAATGGCGTTCGTGCCGGGCCAACCCGGGTACGAAACACTATGTGATCTGCAACGCCGACGAGGGCGATCCCGGGGCGTTCATGGACCGCTCGGTGCTCGAAGGCAACCCCCACAGCGTCGTCGAAGGCATGATCATCGCCGCGTACGCCATCGGAGCCGACAACGGGCCGGTCGAAGGCTACGTGTATGTGCGCCGGGAATATCCGTTCGCGGTGGAGCGTCTGCGCTGGGCCCTGAAGCAGGCTCGGGAGAGGGGACTGCTCGGCAAGGACATCCTGGGCTCGGGGTTCGACTTCGATATCCGCATAAATCAAGGAGCAGGCGCCTTCGTATGCGGCGAATCGACCGCCCTCACCCTCTCCATCGAGGGGCACCGGGGCATGCCGCGAGGTAAGCACATCCGCACCGTGGCGCGGGGGTTGTGGGGCCAGCCGACCAACCTCAACAACGTCGAGACCTACGCCAACGTCCCCTGGATCATCAACCACGGGGCGGACGAGTTCGCCTCCGTCGGCACGGCCACGAGCAAAGGCACCAAGATCTTCTCGCTCACCGGCAAGGTGGTGAACGGCGGGCTCATCGAGGTGCCCATGGGCGCGACGCTGCGCGAGGTCATCTTCGACATCGGGGGCGGCATGCTGCCGGGCCGCGAGTTCAAGGCCGTGCAGCTCGGAGGACCTTCTGGAGGCTGCCTACCGGCTTCGCTCCTAGACGAGCCCATCGACTTCGAGAGTCTGGTCGCGGCCGGTTCCATGATGGGCTCCGGCGGTATGGTGGTGGTCGACGACACCACCTGCATGGTCGACTTCGCCAAGTTCTTCCTCAAGTTCACCGCCGAGGAGAGCTGCGGCAAGTGCGTGCCCTGCCGGGTGGGTACCACCCGCATGCTGGAGATACTCGAACGGATCTGCGCAGGCCTGGCCACTATGGACGACGTGGAGTTGCTGGAGCAGTTGGCGGACGATGTCGTCGAGGGGTCGCTCTGCGCCCTTGGGGGCAGCGCACCCAACCCGGTGCTCTCCACCCTGCGCTATTTCAGGGACGAGATGGTCGTCCATGTGGCCGAACGGCGCTGCCCGGCCAGGGTGTGCCGTCCCCTGATCCGGTACACCATCGACAAGGAGGCCTGCACCGGCTGCCGGGCCTGCCTCCCAGCCTGTCCGTCCGGAGCGGTCACCGGAGAACGCAAAGAACCTCACCGGATCAATCAGAAGCTTTGTATCAAGTGTGACGCCTGTCGCCAGGCCTGCCGGTTCGATGCCGTCCGGGTCGAGACCGGGAAACCCTCACTCGTCGAAGGGAGACGCAGATGAGCGCGCGGACCGAGACCGGTTTGAGCGGCGCCGGCGCGCACGTCGACGTCGCGAACGTGGTGAAACTGACCATCAACGGCCGGAACCTGCGCGCCCACTCCGGCGAGACCATCCTCGAGGTCGCCCGGCGCAAGGGCATCTACATCCCGGCGCTGTGCCATATAGACGGGACCGCGGCCTGGGGCGCCTGCCGCCTCTGCTTGGTGGAGGTGCAGGGGATGGAGAAGCTCCAAGCCGCCTGCACCACCTGGGTGGCCGACGGCCTGGTGGTGGAGACCGATACTCCGCGCGTCCGCGCCCGGCGGCAGAGCTATCTCAGGATGTATCTCTCCGACCACAACGCCTACTGCGAGGCCCCCTGCTCGCATGCCTGCCCTACCCACATCGACATCCCCGCGTATCTGGCGGCGTTGGCCGCCGGCGACGTCGCCGGGGCGGCCGCCATCGTGCGGACCGAACTGCCCTTCCCGGGGATCCTCGGCCGCGTCTGTCCGCGCTATTGCGAACCGGTCTGCCGGCGCGGTGAGGTGGACGACCCTGTGGCCATCTGCGACCTGCACCGTGCGCTGGCCGACCACGGCCGGTCCGGCGCCGTGCGCCTTCGGACGGGCCCTGCCAGCGGCAGGCGGGTGGCCGTGGTCGGCGCCGGTCCGGCGGGGCTATCGGCGGCTTGGTTCCTGGCCGAGCGCGGGCATCAGGTCACTATCTACGACGGTCATGATGAACCGGGGGGGCTGCTCCGCTACGGTATCCCCGAGTTCAAGCTGCCCCAGCATGTGCTCGACGCTGAACTGCAGCCGCTCTGGGAGGCAGGGGTGAGCTTCTTCGGAGGGTCGAAGGTGGCCGGGGTAGACGGTGCCGAAAGGCTGCTGAACGTCGGCTTCGACGCGGTGGTCGTCGGTACCGGGAGCAAACCGGCGCCGAGGGCCCGCAGGACCCCGGGGGCCGGACCGGTGTGGAGCGCCTCCGACATGCTCGCCCAGGTACGCACAGGGCACCCAGTGCGTTTCACGGGCAAGGTGATCGTCCTCGGCGACGACGTGGTGGCCCTCGATGCCGCACGCACCGCTCTGCGCCTCGGAGCGACCGAGGTCACGGTCGTGTCCCGTTACCAGCCGGAGAACCTCCCGGCGGGAAACCGCGAGCTCACCGCCGCCCAGGAAGAAGGGGTCAAGTTCCAGTTCGGAGCCCGCAGGATGAAGGCCTCGGAGTTGGCCGGCGGCGCCACGGTCATCGTCTCGAGCGCACGGTCCGACGGGAAGCGTATAGAGGCGCATCCCTCGACAGGCCGTACCCCGCAAGAGGGTGTCTTTGCCGCCGGTGATGCGGTCGCCGGTGTCGGGTCGGTGATCCACGCGGTCGCGAGCGGTAAGCGCACGGGCTTGGCGGTCGACGCCTGGTTGCGAGGGGAGGACCTCGACCGGCTGGAGCAGGAATTGGCCGCCTACGAAGCTCTGCCCTATCTGAAGCAGCTCGAACAGGCCGAAAAGATCGGGGCGCTCGGCCGGCGACTGGCCGAGCGCACGCCGGTGTGGCTCAAGATGGGCACGACCGCCGAACCGGCGGTCCGGGCCGCCATGCCGAGGACGGCGAAGGCCAAGCGCTTCACCGGTGTCGATATCGAGGTCGAGAGGGGTCTCAGCCTGGCCGTCGCCCGCGAAGAAGCGAAGCGCTGTCTGCAGTGCGTCTGTCCCAGCCTGGGGACCTGCTCTCTGCAGAAGCTCGGCATAGAGTACGGCATCACCACCAATGAACTGGTCGTGAAGGGCAACCGGGTGCGGACGGTCGAGCCCCACTACGAGCACCCCTTCATCAGACGCGACATGGAGCGCTGCATCGCCTGCGGCCGGTGCGTGCGGGTCTGCCGCGACGTGGCCGGCCCGGCCTGCTACGACTTCACCGGGCGGGGCTTCACCATGAACGTCGACACTCCCTACAGTGAAGCCCTGCAACTTGCGGACTGCATCAGTTGCGGCCGCTGTGTCAGCGCGTGCCCCACCGGAGCGCTGACCTTCAACCGGCGGATGCTCACCTCCTTCCGGATCGATGAACACCGCTGCATCCTCTGTCGACAGTGTGTCGAAGTGTGCCCGGTGGAGGCCCTCGCCGACACCGACCACTTCGAAGTGGCGCGGCGGAGATGGCTGGAACTGGTCGAGAAGGGCAGCCTACTCGCGGGCGGTCACCGTATGTGCGCCGGCTGCGGCGCGCCGATAGTCGTGCGGCAGGTGCTCATGGGCGTCGAAGGCCCTGTCGTGGTGGGCGCAGCCACGGGGTGCCTCGAGGTCAGCACCACGATCTACCCATACACCTCGTGGAAGAGCAGTTTCATCCACACGGCCTTCGAGAACGCCGCCGCCACGGTGAGCGGAGTGGAGACCGCTTTTCGCGCCCTGAAAAGAAGAGGCGCCATCGACGAGGACGTCAAGTTCATCGCCTTCGGCGGCGACGGGGGCACGTACGACATCGGCCTCCAGTCCCTCTCGGGAGCCATGGAGCGGGGTCACCGGATGCTGTACGTCTGCTATGACAACGGTGCCTATATGAACACCGGCTTCCAGCGGTCGGGCGCGACGCCGGTCTGTGCCTGGACCACCACCAGCCCCGTCGGCAAGGAATCGCCCGGCAAGCTGCAGAATCGCAAGAACCTCACCGAACTCATGATCGCCCACGGGATCCCGTACGTGGCTCAGGCCTCCCCGCACGACCCGCGCGACCTGGTGCGAAAGGCGGCCAAGGCCCTGTCGATAGATGGTCCTACGTTCCTCAACGTGCTTTCCCCTTGTCCGCGCGGCTGGCGTTCCGACGGAGCCGAGAGCATCGACCTGGCGCGGGAGGCGGTCAACACCTGCTACTGGCCACTGTTCGAGTGTGAGGACGGTGAGTACCGGCTGACGTACCGGCCCCACCACAAACTGCCGCTGGTGCCGTGGCTGAAACGCCAGGGCCGCTTCGCCCATCTGTTCCAGCCCGGCTTCGAGGAAGCGCTTGCCAGGGTCGAGGCCTGGGTGGACGAGGAGTGGGACAAGCTGCTGCGCAAGTGCGGTGAGCCCAGTGAGGCTGAGTGGCAGGCCCACCTGCAGGAGAACGGCTGTCTGCTGCGCTGAGCAGGTGTAGATGGCGGGTGTTGGTAGCCGGGCCGGGGACGACCCGGGCGGCCCTCTGGTCGTCGTGAGGATGCCGGACTCCAAGGACCATCGGGGCTATCAGGGGTCCGTGGGCCGACTCTACCGTCCCTGCCAAATCACGCAGCCGCTCTTGTCGATGTAGGTCGGGTGGCCGGAGTAGGCGTCCGACCACTCCACCACCTGAGCGATACCTCCCGAGAAGTCGCCGGCCTGCCAATACCGGATGGGGATTACGAGCGCGCCGGTCCTGTCGATGTACCCGAACTTCATGTAGTCGTTCTCGGTGAACCCCACCACCGCCATACCCTCAGAGAAGTGGCACGTGTATTCGAACTGCGGCTGGATAACCCAGGCACCAGTCTTGTCGATGTAGCCCCACCTCAGAAGACCGTTCTCCCGGACACCGACGGCCGCCAGACCCTCGGAGAAGTTGCAGGCATGGTCGAACCGCGGCCCAATGACCCAGGCACCGGTCTTGTCGATGTAGCCTTTGTCGGCCCGGCCCATCGCCGGATGGGACGTGCCGGAGGTCGACTGCAACGCCATGAGGCCTTCGGAGAAGCCTGTGGAGGAGCCCGGGAAGGGAGCGACGGAGGACAGGAAGGAGGACATGTCGACCACAGCCGCCTCGAGCTCGACGACCCAGTCGCCGTTCGTATCGATGAAGCCGCGCCTGCTCCCCTCTTCCACGTAGGCCAACCCTTCGGAGAAGCCCCAGGCGAGGTCGTACGACCCCAGTACCGTCCGTCCCGTCTTGTCGATGAAGGAACTGCCGCCACCGGCAGCTCCCACTACGGCCAGGCCTTCGGAGAACTGCAGGGCGTACTCATACTGCATGGGGATCACCAGGCTCCCGGAGTGGTCGATGTAGCCAGACGCACCGGGGTTGCCGCCCTGGTCGAGGTTGGCGACCACCGCCATGCCTCCCGAGAAGTCGCAGGCATAGCCGAACTGCGGCTGGATGACGAGGGCGCCGGACATATCGACATAGCCGAAGTCACTCCCCATGGACACCAGGCCGAACCCCTCGAAGAAACCGTAGGCGGAGTCGAATCGGGGCTCGACTCTGACCGAGCCGGTACTGTCGATGTAGCCCCACTTGTCATCGATGCGGACGGGGTAGAGACCAGACGCCTTGGTGGCGGTCATCGGCTCGTCTCCGACTACGAGTGCGTGTTGGTCCCCACCTGAGAACCTGAGCGCCTCGAAAGCGCCGACCGCAAGAGCGGCCACCACTATGACCACGAAAGAGGCAAGAACCGCAACCCGCCGGCCGCTCCTGTGTCTGGGTACGGAGACTCGTTTGCGGGTCGTATTCGTCCTTCTCAGCAGGCGATCTGAGGAGGCGGCTTCGTCGGACGGAGGTGAATTCTGCCCGCAGGGCTCACGGACACGGAGTCGCTCGTCTATCTCGCCTGTATCCATCGATCATGCCTCCAGTACCTGCGGAGCGATTCTCGCGGAGCAGTCTAGTCCTCATCGGCAAGGTCCATCGTCCGTTCGCGCTTGAGCCGGCTCCGCCGCCGTTTCTCCTCCAGCCGCTTCTCGTCCGCCTCCCGCGGGACTTCGACCGGCACGCGCTCCGGGGCCTCAGCAAGCGCTGAGGCAAGCAGCTCCGCGAACCTCTGCACGGCTGCCTCCCGGTTCGCCAATTGGGTACGATGACGCTGAGAGACAACTCGGAGGATCCCCTGCCGGTTGATGCGGCCGGCCAACCGCCGGCGCACCAGCTCCTTCTGTCCCGGCGTCAGGGCCGCCGAGTTCTGCAGATCGAACAGCAGGGTGACACGGGTGCTCAGTTTGTTGACGTTCTGGCCGCCGGGCCCGCTGCTGCGGGAGGTCGTGAAAAGTAGCTCCCGGTCCGGGATCTCAAGGTCGTCCAGCACTTGGACCATCGCCACTCCCCCGGGCGAGAGACCCCCTCGCCCGCCCGCCGAGTGAGGCCACCACCTCGCGATCAAGCCGCCCGATCGAGTCTAGCACCACGTCCGTCAAGGCGAGCACGTCCGGCGCAGGCGGGAACTTACGATTGGGAATCGCTATGACGGCCAGCCCGGCCGAGTGCGCAGCCTGGATGCCGCTCGCTGAGTCCTCGACGGCTGCAGCGCGTTCCGGCCGCGTCTTCAGACGGGCACAGGCCTCCAAATAAACATCGGGCGCCGGCTTGCCCACCGCTACTTCATCAGACGACACCACCGCGCTGAAGTACCGCCGCAGGTCGGCCAATCCCAGCACGTACTCGATGATCTCGAGGGGAGAGGACGAGGCCACTCCCAGATGATAGGCGGACGCTAAGCCGGCCACAGCCTCCGCGGCTCCCGGCATGAGCGGCAGGTGGCATGCATAGCGCTCGCGTAACCGCCCCACGATCCCCTCGTAGATCGCTTGATCGGGCAGATCGACCCCGTTGTTCTCACGCATGGAGGCCGCCCACTGCATGGAACTTGCGCCCATCACCAATGGCTGGTCGCCTTCCGGACTCCAGTGCCCCCCGTGCGCCAGCGCGAACTCGTAACGTACGTCGTTCCACACCTCCTCCGAGTCGAGGATGACCCCGTCGAGGTCGAAGACAACGGCCTGGATGATCATCAAAGGGTGACCTGCCGGGCGCCGAGCCCCGCATAGTCCGACGGATTGCAGGTAAGCACTATGATCTGAAGTCCGCGCTGAGCTCCAAGGTCCAGCATTCTCTGCAGGGTCTTCACCCGCTCCGGGTCGGAATACGCGAACGCATCGTCGAATACCACCGGAAGTGAGCTGTCGTGACCGGCGGCCAGTAGCTCCGCTGCGGCCAGCCTGACCGCAGCGGCCACCTGCTCTCGCGTCCCGCCGCTGAGACGCGTGAAGGAGAGACTACCGCCGTCCCCGGAGCGGGCGAACTCGATGCTCTTGAAGCGATCATCCTGGAACATCACGGCCGCCCGGGCATCCGGGCCGAACAGGCAACACAGGTAGGCACTTATTCTCTCGGCCAGAGGTTGGGAGAAACGATCGGCCAGCGCCCGCTGCTCGGCCAAGAAGAGGTCATCGACCAGAGCGATGGCCCGCGCCTTACGCTCGATCGCCCTCAGACTGGCGGCAGCCGCCTGCAGCCGGGCTTCGGCCTCAGTCAGCAGCGCCCTAGGATCGTCGGCCCCGCTCGATTGCAGAAGGGCCTGAAAAGCGGCACGCCGCTCGTGGGCTTCGAGTCTCGCTTCCGCGGTCTGCTCCAGAGCCCTTACCAGCCTTTCCTGATCGGCCGTCAGCAGCCCGGGCTGCAGAGCCTCGAGCGAAGCCCGTGTGGCGGCAAGCTCGGCCTGCAGCCCGGCCGCGGCTTCACGTGCCTGTCGCAAGGCCTCGGCGCGTATCTCATCGGGGCCGTGGTTGCGGATTAACAGCTCCAGTTGATCGGTGTAACTGGCGAGTCTCTGCTTGTCCCTCTCGATCAGGCCTCTGCCTTCGCCGACCGCGCCCTCCTTCTCGACCACCAGCAGCCGGAGCGCCTCCAGATCGGCCTTGCGCGCTTCTTCGGCCGCTTCGGCCCGCGCCAGTCGCTCTTCTTCTTCCTGCAGCCGGGCCCGCGCCTCGACCGCCGTGGCCGGTACCTCTGCAGGGCCGGCCTGCGCCGCCCGCCTTTGCACTTCGGCGGTGGCGGCCGCCAGTTCCGCTTCCGCGGCCGCACGCTCCTGCATCAGACCGGAGAGACCGGCGGGCCACTCCTGCAGGCGGTCGGTCACCGAGCGCTCCTTCGCCATGAGACCCGCCCGGAGCGCGGCCACCTCGCCAGCCTGCGCGACCGATCCGAGGCCGTACCTGTCCAGCGCCCGTTCGAGCTGGTCGCGAAGCGTGCGGACCCTCTCCCGCGCCTCCGCCAGGCTGTCACCGCCGCCCGGGTAGATCCGAAGGCGCGTCGCTCCCGCTGTGACCTCGGTCGGGTCGGACACTGTGCGCCGTTCGCCCGGGCTAAGCCGCGCCATTCCCACCTGCACCGGAGTGTCGCTGGTGACCACCTCTACTTCAGTAGCCATCGCCTTGAGGGATGACGTCGCTTGGGCCGCTCTGTTCTCCAGCTCCTGGAGAGCGTCAAGGCCCTGCTGATCGATCGGCACCAGTTGCGCCAGCTCGGTACGGATGCCGGCAAGCTCGTCCTCAAGCCCTCGTACGCGCTCAATATATCCGTCGAGCTTTTCGCAGCGGGCACTTTTGTCGAACAGGGCCACCTGGACTGCGGCAAGCTCTTTGCGGCGCCAACTCTCTCGGGTGGCCTCCACTGCCTGGTCGTAAGCCCGCTCCGCATCCGCCTTCCGCTCTCTCGCAGTCGCCAGTTCAGACTCACGGACCGCTTGGGACTCCTCCCGGGGCTTGAGCGACCCCCTCACGTCGTCGATCGACCCTCGCAGCTCAGCGATGACGGTCTCGAGCCCCTCAAGCTCGGCCGATCTCTTGGCGGCGTCGTCGCGGGCGGCCGCCTGCCGCTCCTCGCAGCGCCGCAGTTCTTCGACTTGGGCCAGCTTGCTATCGACCTCCTCGCGCTGCGCATTCAGATCATCCCACTCCCTTGTCAATCTCTCGACCGATGCAGACGCTTCTTCGAATCCCTCGGCCGCCCGGCGTAGCCTGTCCACCCGGTCGGCCGCCGTGGTCCGCTCCGCTGTAGCCGCAGCCAGTTCGGCCTGGGCCCGCTCGAGGGCGGAGTTCTTCTTGGCGTTACCCGTCGAGGTAAAGATCAGGCCCCTGGTCCGCGAGAACCAGGCGGCCACCCGGCCGTCCAGCTCGGACTGCATGGCCACCGCGCCCCCCGACTCCTGCAGGCGTTGCAGCAGGTCCGCCTGCTGCGCGACAAGATGGCCGCACGGATCTTCCAGGCTCCTGCCCTGCCAGACCCATAGATGAGACCACTGCTCAAAGACACGATCGTCCACTCCTTTCCCGCCTCTCGCCGGAAGCACCCCGAGCAACTCGGCCAGACGGGCCTGGGCCTCTTCGCCCAGCCACGTCCGGCCTCCGCTCTGAGTCAAACGGGCCGTGCCGCTCTGACCGCTGAAGCGTTTTGCTATCTCGTACTCCGCCCCATGCGTCTCGAACCTTACCTCCACCTCCGGATGTCCCGGGAAGAGGTAGGACTGCATGCGATCGTGTGCCTCACCCGTGACGGTGGCCTTCAGGAACAGTCCCCTGTGGATCGCTTCGATGAGCGTGCTCTTGCCACTTTCGTTGGGCCCCCCGATGAGCGTCCGCGCAGGGTCGAACTCCACAACGAGGTCACGATGGATCCGATAGTTGCGGATCCTTGCAGAAAGGAGCCTCATGACGCCCTCGCCTGCTTCCAGACGGTATGCAGCTCGCGCAGGGCGGCCCGCGCGATTTCCGCCGGTTCCCCGTCGCCACCGGCCTGCTGGACGAGTTGGGCCGCCACCCGGGCGATGAGAGGGTCCTGGGCGCTCTCGGTGAGCGCCTGGGTCTCTTCCTCGGTCGGAGCGACCACCGTGAGGTTGGCCAACTTCAGCCGTAGAAGCCGGGCCCTGAGAGACTCCTCGATCTCATCCAGCCGGGTGGATGCCTCGAGGCCCACCGTCCCGGAGAGGATCAAGTGAAGAAGGTCTTCATTCGCCCGTTGCCCTACCAGCGAAGCGAGCCGGGCCTCCAGGTCCGCCAGCGCTGAGTCGTCGGCCAGATCGAAGGACAACACCTGCCAGCTGAACCTCCCCGTGTGGATCTTCTCGACCACGGGGGCACGGTTCCGCTCTACATCCACCAGCAGCACGTTCCCGGCGTCATAGGCCTCCGTCTTGGGGAAGCGGTCAGCCTCGGGCGTGCCGGCATACCAGGCCTTGGCGCCCACCTGCATGGTCCCGTGCCAATCGCCCAGAGCCACGTAGTCGACCTCGGCTTCCGGTATTCTATCGAGGGCGATCATGCCTGCCGGGTAGGCGTCGTCGTCCTCGTCGTCCCCTTCGGCGCCGAACGTCTGGGTGCTGCCGTGGGCAAGGACGAGGCGGGGCCGGTCTGTGGGCAGAGGGGCGTAGGTACCAGGCGAGCGAAGCCACTCGGTGGGGTCACCGACGAGAGAGCGCCTACTCACCGGGCAGGGCAGGATCACCGCGGAATCCGTGACGCACGGGGCAGGCTCCGTCAGGATGGTCAGATTGGGGGCAAGGGCCGCCTGCTCCCGGCGGAAGAACTCCTGATACCACACACTCCCGGGACCACCATGATCATGGTTGCCGGGAATCGCATAGACCGGCACCCCTATCCGCCCAAGGGCGCTGCAGGCCGCCGCCACGTTCGCCTTATCGACGCTGGGTGAGTCGAACAGATCACCCGCTACAAGCACGAAGGCCGCCCCAGTCTCCCGCGCGACCGCGCCGATCCTGTCGATCACATCGACCCGTGCCTGCCTTACCAGAGAGCGCTTGTGTAGATCGTCGATGCGGGCGAACGGCGCCCCTATCTGCCAATCTGATGTGTGGACGAACCGCATACGCCTCCCCGCGATGTGTCTCCCGGCCGAGCTTCAGACAGACCATACTACTATAGCGACCATCCCGGACGATCTGTGGACACCACGCAGGCGCCGGAGCCCGGTGCTAGAATCACGCAAAAAGGAGGTCGGGTGTGATTGACTGGGACAGGAAATCGGGCGGCGAAGGCCTGAGTTTCGACGATATCCTCCTCATCCCCGCGGAATCCGCAGTCCTCCCTAAAGAGACCGACGTCCGCACTCGCCTTACAAACACGATCAGCCTCGACATCCCCCTGCTCTCGGCGGCCATGGATACCGTCTCGGAGACGGCGCTGGCCATCGCCCTCGCCCGGGAAGGCGGACTGACGATCCTCCACAAGAACCAGCCCATCGAGCGGCAGGCCGACATGGTGCGCAAGGTCAAGCGGAGTGAGGCCGGGATGATCGTGGATCCCATCACCCTCCCCCTCACCGCCACGTACGGCGATGCCGAAGCCCTCATGAAGGAGTACCGCATATCCGGCGTCCCCATCGTGCACCCCGACGGCAGACTGGCAGGCATCGTCACCAACCGCGACACCCGCTTCGAGACCGATCTCAACAAGCCCATCACCGAGCTCATGACTTCCGAGAACCTGGTCACCGTCCCGGTCGGCACTACGTTGGACCAAGCCCGGGATCAGTTCAAGATCCATAAGATCGAGAAACTCCTGGTGGTCGACGACGACTACAAGCTGCGCGGCCTCATCACCATCAAGGACATCATGAAGATCATCGAGTTCCCCAACGCCTGCAAGGACGAGCTCGGCCGTCTCCGGGTAGGCGCCGCCGTGGGAGTCGCGAAGGAC
>JAJFUK010000014.1 GCA_021372435.1 Actinomycetes bacterium
TCGTCTTTGGCCCCTCCCGGCATGCGATGCCGACTTTTCCGACACGAAAGACCGTGCTCAGGCGGCATAGAGCACGGCCGATGAGAGGTCGGGCGCATCTTTCTTGGGCTTCACGCCTGCGCCGCTGCATGAGGTGAAGCCGGAGAAATCCCTGACCCCGAGAGCCTCACCCCAGAGTTCAGCACGCAGGTGATCGATGAGGCTCTTGGTAGAGGCTCGGCCGGGTGTTCCCCGGCTTCGCCACTTGGGAGGAGGAAGCATATCGGGAGCCCCGTCCTGTCCGAAGACGCGGTGGGCGGCACAAAGCAACATGGCGTAGCTGGCCACCAGAAGCTGGGGGACCCGCTCGATGGAAGGAGCCACCCGCACCTGTGCCTCGCCCACCCCGAGCAGGGTCTTCTCATCCCGGAAGTTAACCTCAATGTCCCAACGCCAGACGTAGGCCTGCACAATCTTCTCCAGGGAGAGGTCGGGGTCGGTGCAGATGAGATAGGCCGGGTCCCGGTAGAGAAGGTGAGCACCTTGTCGGGGACGGTAGGCCAAGGGGGCGATGACCACCAGGCGGAGATCGAGGGCCGCTCCCGCGGTTCGCCACCGGAGCGGGGCAAGCGTCTTTATCCGGCAGCACTGCAGCCGCCCGGCCGCGTGCACGGTGACGGACGTGAAGGGAACGCTCTCGTCATGCAGGAGCTCTTCGGGAGTGGGGGCCGACAGCCCGTAGGATGGTCGCCGGCCGCAGCCGTGCGGCTCTTCACCCGGCAGGAAGAAGAGCTTGGTGTCTTTGCGCACGCGGCCGATGAGCGTGGTTCTTTCCGGCAGGGCCCGCAGGACGGTGCCGTTGGTGAAGCGGCCGTCCGCGACCCCGACGAGCGGGCGGCGGGCGGCGAGGAGCTCATCCATCACCCGGCGCAGATGCCCGATCCGCTCGGCTCCCACGTGATTGATGTTGGCCTTCCTGCGGGCCTCGAGGTAGGCCTCCCTCTCCTTTGTTCCTGCCTTCCGGGACGGCCTTCTGGGGATAGGAGCCAGGGGTGAAGTCGACCGGGATCATGCGCGCCGGTCCCGGGATCTTCCCGAAAGAGGCGGCCGAGAGCTGAAGGACCCGCTGGCTCCAGATGAAGTTGGCAAGAAACGACGGCGCATGGGAGTCCCGGGCCCAGCCGGTTCCGGCTATGTGTCGGCCCGCTTTGGGCAGATAGGAGTCATCCATGGCCACGACCAGTGGCTCATCTTCGCTGAGGTCGCTCATGATCTCGAAGAGCACCGCCTGAAAGAGCGGTTCGGCCGCAAAACGTGACTCCCGGGAAAAGAGCCGATAGTCGGCCGACCAGTCGGCAAACTGGTGGCCGGATGTCCCGATCATCCCGGTCACCGTCCGCCGTCCCAAAGAGACGAGGCCGCTCACGGCCAGCCGGTGGGCCCGCCTCTCTATTTCCTCGTGCCGGAAGGCTCCCCGGGCTCCTCGCTCCCACAGCTCGTCGAAGGTGGCGCTGAGCCCTCCAGACGTTTTTTTTTCGCGCCGGCCTCGACGGCCGGTCGGGCCAACGTGAGATGGGCCTTGTCCTCGATCACCCACTCGACCACCTCGCCTCGGCGGAACTCCATGGCCCGGGCCACCGCCGAAGGGAAGTTGATATACCACTGCTCGCTCGCCCTGCGCTTGATGAGTTGCACCTTGGTCGGATAGCCCATAGTGACCCCTTCCCACAGTACTCTAGTTATTCCACTAGATACCGCAACCCCGGCAAAAATGCAAGCAAACAGCAGAAAACGAAGAGCCAAGAAGGAGGGCAAAGCGGGGAACTATCTAGTTGAGGGCCAAAGACGAGAGGGGGCCGCGTCACGCCGTGACGCGGCCCCCTTCCTGAGCTTCCGTCGGCGTCTTGGATCAGTCGGTCGCAGGCAGCGGGCGCGGGGCCAATGAACTGCCGCCGAAGACCCGCATCGGGACCACCTTGATGACGATGGCGCCGGTGTACGTGTCTGGTCTTGAGAGGACAGGCCTGCCGTCGACCGTGATGCTCAGTTTGTAGCCGGCGGGCGCCGCCAGCCCGCCGCGCGCGAATGTGAGGCTTGTCAGATACGAAGTCTCCGTCACCACCCATTTTGCGCCGGGGTTGACGGTGACCTTGACCCCGTACGCATCGGTCGTCGGCCCGTATGAGACCTCCACCATCCCTATGTCTTGGCGGGCGTCGATGCTTCTCGGATACACGCCCACGAACTCTTGAGCGCCGGTGGTGATGGCGCCGGTCAGAGTGGCGTTCGTCAGAGTGACGTTCACGTCGCACTTGGTGGTGTTGGTGTTGACGACGTCACCCACCAGAGAGGCGTTGCTGACATTGAAATCGATGCTGGTGTCGCCTCCGGATTGGTCGGGCGACATCGGATCATCGCTCAACATCGAGTGCAGGATGATCCCATTCCCGGGATTCAGCCGGGCGTTATCGACATTGATGGTCGGGTAGCTGCTCTTCATCAGGAAGCAGGTCAGGCCCGTATTGAACACCGACCCTCCATCGACGATTACCGTACCGGGCGCGCCCCCATGGAACATGACGCCCCACCGGTCGGAGTCGACGACCGTTCGATCGGTGAAGGTGCTGGTGCCCGGGCCGGTGTGGATCAGACCGTAGTCGGGCACATCGAACGTGCAGTGGTCGAAGTAGTCCACACACTGTTGGTCGTTGTACGCGCCGTAACCGCTCTCGACGGTCTTTATGGTGCAGTCGAAGACGTTCAGGTGTCCATCCTGGCACATGTCGGTCGACAAGGCGCCCCACTGCTGCGCCTGGATGTAGCAGTCGTTGTAGGTAGCGGTGCCCTTGGCCACCACGCTGGTCGCCCGGCAGTTACCGCTGATGCCGAGCATCCAGGGCACGGTCAGCATGGAGCCTCCCGTGCCGGGCGGGAAGGGACCGCCCAGCCAGTCGGCCGGCAGTTCGCCCAGGCCGGTCTCGATGTGGGAGTCGTTGACCGTGACGGTGCCTTCATCGCCTACCCAGACGGCGCTTCTCGTCACCCCGTCGGTGATGATCCGGGCCCCATAGACCTCGACGTCCGAGGTCCCGGCCACCCGGATGGCCGCGCCGAAGCCTCCGAAGTCGTCGTGGCCGTTCCCGGTGAAGTGGAGAACCGGCCTCAGCAGAGTGTAGGCAGCGTCGCCCATGAACATGACGCCGTTGAAGTAGTCGCCGGTCGAGGTGATCCGGAGGTCGCCGGCGGAAGCATCAGTGATCTTCCCGCTCACTGCGGCCGGGACCGATCTCTCGGCGACTACGCCGGTCTCGTCGACGTAAAGGCCCGTCCTATAGGGCCAGAGGTAAGGCTCGTTGCCCGCCGGGAAGGGGGCACCCCTCGAGAGCAGCAATTCTGGGGTGGGTGTGAGCACGATGTTGCCGTGGTACTCACCCGGCTTGATGATCGTCACTCCACCGTACCGCTTGCTCGGAGGTGTCCCAGGCGGATCCATGGGAGACGGGGGCAGGGTCTCTCCCGTGTCGTACACGAGTATGTCCCCACCGGTCTCCACACCGTCGATGGTCATAGTCAAGGAGTATCCGCCGGCCGCCTTGACCACCCCGCCTTGAACGATCGACAGGTGCTTCAGGCCGGTCACCTCCTTGACGATGTACGTCTCGCCGGCAGCGACGCTGAGGCTGGTCACCGGCGCGGCCAGGATTCCAGGCGCGAGCGCGACCATCGTGATTACCACGGTCACCACAACCACCAGCATCGTCAGGTACCGATTTCTCTTTGTCATCCTTGCACCTCTCCTCCTAGTCGGTGATATCTGCCGGTCGCTTCGAGATCCGCGGCGGTCACCACCCCCTCGCCATGAGCGTACCGGGGCACATGATCGAGCATGGAACTTGTGAAGTAATGGGGTCAAGTCTTAGACCGATTTGTGCGCCCGGCACGGCGTCTGCCGACGGCGTCATGGCCTCCGGGTCCGTCGCACGCTTCTCCGCTCAGGCGTGCAACGACGCCGCCTACAGGCATCGATCCGGGTTATCCTGAACGAAGAGTCGGCGGCCGGCACGGCGGGGCTCTGCCCCCGAGTCACGGGGCGCAGCCTGAAGTCTGTGAGAGGCCGCGACTCATAGGACGGGATGAACCAGTGATGAAGCCGGATGAGCGAATAACGAAGCCGGGGGAGCAAGTGCGAAAGCCGGTGGAGCAAGCGACGACCCTAGCCGGATGGATACGGCCGAACCGCATGGACCGCATCCAACCGGCCGTGATCGCGGTGATCGGCGACCTCGTCCGCGCAGTGCCCGGGACCATCTCGCTCGGGCAGGGCATGGTCCGCTACCCGCCGCCGCCTCAGGCCATCGAGGCCGTGCGCGCAGCCCTCGACAGACCCTCGACCCATGCTTACGACGACGGCACGGGCCTCCCCTCGCCTCGGGCCGCGATAGCCCGGAAACTGAAGACCGACAACGCGATCGACGTGGAGGAAGGCGGTCGCATCATGGTGACCGCCGGCGCCAACATGGCCTTCATGCACGCGGTGTTCGCCGCCACCGAGCCGGGCGACGACATCGTGCTGCCGCTGCCCTTCTACTTCAACCACGAGATGGCCGTGCAGATGGCAGGCTGCCGCGCCGTGTGCGTCCCCACGGATGCTCACTATCAATTGCGCCTCGATGCGCTCCTCGATTCGCTCACGCTGCGTACGCGCGCGATCGTGACCATCTCTCCGAACAACCCGAGCGGCGCGGTCCTGAGCAAGGAGTCGCTCCGCGAAGTGAACCGTATCTGCGCCGAGCGCGGCCTTTACCACATCTCCGATGAACCCTACGAGTACTTCACGTATGGACCCGCACGGCACGTCTCCCCGGGATCGTTTCCCGGAGCGGCGGCCCACACGATCTCGCTCTTCTCCCTGTCGAAGGCGTACGGCATGGCCGGCTGGCGTGTAGGATACATGGTGTATCCGGACCACCTCGCCGCGGCCATGATCAAGAGCCAGGACACGATCCTCATCTGTCCGGCCATCGCCTCCCAGATCGCGGCCACGGCGGCCTTGGCCGTCGGTCGCGCGTACTGCGGGCCGCACGTACGGGAGTTGGAATCAGTCCGTGACATAGTCGTCGGGAGGCTCTCCGAACTCGGCGACCTGGTGACGGTCCCCGCCGCCGAGGGCGCCTTCTACTGCCTCTTGAAGGTCGAGACCGACATCCCCCCGCTGGTGCTGGCCGAGCGTCTGATCCGCGAGCACAAGGTCGCGGTCATTCCCGGGACCACGTTCGGCATGACCGACGGCTGCTATTTGCGCGTCGCATTCGGGGCGTTGGACAGGGATACGGTCGCCGAAGGCATCGGCCGGCTGGTCGACGGTCTGGGCACGATCTGCGGGTAGCGGCGGCGTGGCCGGGGTGCACGGTGGCGACGGGGCGCCGCGAAGCGCGATCCGGGTTATCCTTAGCGCAGCGACAAAGGGGCCGGCCCGCAGCCCGCGGGACGCGGGCGGCGGCCGGCCCGGCCGGTCCGTCACCGAAGAAGGAGGAGGAGAGATCGATGAGTTCCCCTGTCACTGAAGCCCTTAAGGAGCGGCGGGCCATCCGCAGATATCTGCCCCAGCCGGTCCCCGAAGAACTTGTCAGGGAGATCCTAGCGGAAGCACGGTGGGCGCCTTCGGCCACCAACACCCAGTCCACGTATGTCTACGTACTGTCGGGCGAACCGTTCGAGCGGTTCAAGGCCGACCTGCGCATGTATGCCGAGTCTGAGGTCCCCGAAGCACCCGACCTGGTGAACACCCGGGAGATGCGGCCCCAACTGAAGGCCCGGCAGGATGAGCTGTTCAGGACCAGAGCGGAGTTCATCGCGGCCGAAGAGGCGAAGATGGGCATCAAGCCGCAGACCCCGCCTGTCTCCCCCATGGTCGCGGGGGCCGATGTCTTCGGAGCGCCGCTGCTGCTGATCCTGGCCATGCCCAGGGAGATCGGCATCCCCTACGGTTGCTTCGACGCCGGTCTCTTCGCCCAGTCCATCGCGCTCGCGGCTCACGCCCGCGGTCTCGGGACCTGCATCAACGGCTCCAACGTGCGCTACGCCGAGCTACTGCGAAAAGTGCTCCCGAACACCGAGGACAAGTACTTCATCATCGCCATCGCCATGGGATATCCCGACTGGAACGCCCCCATCAACCGCTTCCCCCGGACACGGATCCCGGTGGACGAGTTCACCACCTTCGTGAGGTAAGACCGAACGGCTATAACGCCGAAAGGACCTCGACCACTGCCTGCTCGTTCTCCGCCGTGTCGACCCCGATGTGCACGACGAACCGGGTGGCGAGCACCGCAGCCGAGAAACCCCGCATGTTGATGCCGGCGTCGCCGACGGCCTTGGCCAGCTTCGCAGCCACGCCGGGCTCGTTGGCCCCTTCAGCCCGGATGGAGTGCAGCTTCGAGGTGACCAGGAATCCGGCTGCAGCGGCCGCACGCACCTCTCGGTCGCCGCGAAGCGGAGTCACGAACACGACTCCCGTCCCAGGTTTGTCGGGCGCGCGGCGGACGATGATGAAATCCAGGTCCGCCCCGGCTTCGGTGAGCGCCGACAACTTGGCCGCCAAGGCGCCCGGTTTGTCGTCGACACTCGCAGCCCACACGTCTTCACGTTCCACGAGCAAGTCCATGCCCACTCCTTTCCTCGTGGCGAGCAGCGGCCCACTTGAAAGCCAATTACCCACTTCACCCCGGAGCTATTCCCGGCAGGGTGCCGGATTGCCAGCCCCGAAGGACAGGGAAGCCATCCGGAACGAGCTCGTTGCCGGACCGGTGGTCCTCGATCGCCGGAGCAGGTAGCCGTCGGTCTTCATCGCCCGCGAGGTCGATGCCGGCGACGCTCCCGGCCGTCACGACTGCTTCGCCGCTTCCGTCCTCAGCGCGGTCAGCAGGGCCGGTACGTCGGTCACCGCGCCGTACTGCGCCACCCGGAAGATAGGCGCCTTCTTGTCCTTGTTGACGGCGATGATGGTGCCGGTCCCGTTTAGACCCGCCACATGCTGAAAAGCGCCGCTGATGCCGAGAGCCAGGTAGACCTTCGGCCTGACCGACTTGCCGGAGGTGCCGACCTGGTGATACTTCGGCAGCCATCTCTTGTCGACGATCGGGCGCGAGCAGGAGAGCGTGCCGCCCAGAAGGCCAGCCAGCTCTCTGGCCGGGGCGATGTTGTCCTCCTCCCCGATGCCCCGCCCGACCGACACGAGCAGGTCGGCCTGCGCGATGTCGACCTCGCCTTTGCCGGTCTCCTCGTACCCGAGGAACTCTCGGGTGGCGGGCAGGCTGAGAGCAGGCAGCGCCGGCCGGACGATCTCCGCCAAAGACCGGGCGCGCTCTGCCGCCGGGAACGCCCCCGCGCGTAGCGTGGCCAGGTAGCCGGCCGAATCCCGGAAGGCCATGCGCGCGAAGATCTTGCCGTTGTAGATCTGACGCACGGCCTTCGCCCGGTCGCCCTCGAGAAGGATGTCGACGCAGTCGGTCGCCAGGGGATACCCGGTCTTCACCGCCAGGGCCGGGGCCAGGTCCATGGACCACGGAGTATGCCCCAGAAGCGTAAGAAGGGGCGCCCGTTGCGCGATGAGAGCCGCGAGGATCTCCGCGTGGAGTCCGGGATCGAAGTGCTCTAACCGGGAATCATCGTAGACCACGACCGTATCGGTCCGGTCCCTCACTTGATCGACCAGGCCCTCGAGGCCACTGCCCAGCAGGACCACAGCCGTCTGATGGCCCCGCTCTCCGCTCAGTTGCGCCGCCTTGTGCAGCATCTGGAGGGTGATCTCCCGTAGCTCCCCCTCCCGATGCTCGGCCACTACCATGATCTCAGCCATCACAGGCTCACTTTCTCCCGTACGATCCGAACGATCTCGGCGGCCACGGCGGCCAAGTCCCCCTGGAGCATCTCCGCTCCCTCCGTCTCCGGAGGCATGAACAGTTCCTCCACAGTCAGAGCGGGAGTGAGATCGGCGGCGGAGAGCCCCAGACTAGGAGGCTGCTGAAAAACGAAGCCACGGCCGCCAAGACACACCGGCCGGCGCGATAGAGCGTCCTCGGTCGCGCAAATAGCGCTGCTATTCGCGCTTCCTGCGTTCTTCTCTCGCCCGCAGCCATCGCGCCCTGACGGCGCAG
>JAJFUK010000018.1 GCA_021372435.1 Actinomycetes bacterium
GATTCAAGCCGAGCAAGCTGCGGTGGACGTACTGGATGGTGGGGTATGTGTTCGGTCTGGGATCGCGCATGCTCGGGTCTCGCCGGATCCTCAAGACCGGGGTGTGGGTCGAGACCAAGGCGGTCCACCACTACGCACAGCTGCTGGCCGGTATCGAGTGGGACGACGAGACTCGGACGGTCGTCGAGAAGGACCAGGCCGATGAATACGGTCATATCGAGCAGTGGAAGCGCCTGCTGGAGCACCCGGAAGAGATCTGCTGAGAGACGCGGCATCCATCGACCGTCCTTTCGAGCGGTGATATGGTGAAGACGTGTGGCTGAACGATCGGCGGTCAACGGTATCGGAAGGCCTGTGGGGGCGAAGATGAGGGTGTTGCTGGTGCAGCCTCGGCCTCGGAGTGCGACCGGCTTCAGGGGCGGGTTCCGCTGGATGGCCGTCGCGGAGCCTTTGGGTCTGGAGATCGTCGCGGCCGCGCTCGAAGGCGAGCACGACGTGGAGCTCGTGGATTTGCTGCCTGGGGTCGACCTGGAGGGCGTGATCGGCCGGTTCTCCCCGGAGGTATGCGGCATAAGCTGCTCGTTCACCGTCGATGTCGCCGAGTCTCTCCGCATCGCGGCGGTCGTCAAGGCGCTGCGGCCCGCGGTGTTCGTGTTCGTGGGCGGGCACCACGCCTCGCTGAACCCGGCCGACTTCGCCGGGCCCGCGGTCGACGCCGTGGTCGTCGGCGAAGGCGAATCATCGACTCCTGAGCTGATACGGGCGCTCGCTTCGGGAGACGGGCCCGCCTGCGTCTCCGGGCTGGTGGTGAACACCCGCCACGGCCAGATCGTCACCGCCCCCCGCCCTTTGATCGCTGATCTGGACACGGTTCCTTTCGCCGCTCGTTCGCACACGCACCGGCTGCGTAAGAAATACCATCTGGGAGTGCGGGGGCCGCTGGCAAGCCTGGAAACCTCCCGGGGCTGCCCCTACCGGTGCACGTTCTGCAGCGTGTGGCGCTTCCATCAGGGCAGGGTGCGCTTCAAGAGCCCGGCGAGAGTGGTCGACGAGTTGGAGGCCATAGAGGGGCGCAACGTCTTCGTCACCGATGACAATTTCCTGGCCAGTGTCCCCAGGGCGGAGGCCATCGCCGACCTCCTCATGCAGCGAGGCGTCAAGAAGCGGTTCATCTTCCAAGCCCGCACCGACTCCATCGCGCGTCATCCTGAGGCGATGGCCAAGCTGCGCGAAGCCGGCTTCGCCACGGCCTTTCTAGGTCTGGAGAAGATCGACGCTGCAGGCATGGACAGCGTGCATAAGGCGAACACCGTGGAGAGCAACGAAAGGGCCTTGGCCGTTCTCAAGAAGGCGGGGATCAATGCCTTCGGCACCCTGATAGTCGACCCCGGCTACGATGAGAGTGACTTCCGGAAGCTCCGCGACTACATACGTCGCCATGCCATCCCCAACGCTTGGTTCACCGTGCTCACGCCCCTTCCAGGCACCGCCCTATTCGAGCAGGTCCAGGAGGCGCTGACCACGCGCGACTGGGACATGTTCGACCTGACCCATGCGGTGCTTCCCACCAGACTGAGCCTGGAGCGCTTCTACCGTGAATATGCCCGCCTGTACACAGTGGCGTATTCACCTTGGGTCCTCGCGCGGCGCACATGGAACGCCCTGTTCAACCGGCAGGGACGGAACCTGGGCAACCTGCCCAGCCCGGTCCTCATCTGGAAGAGTCTGGAGTCGCTGCGGTGCATGACCGACCCACGCCAGTACCTGCTTGGACACCTAGAGAACCGGGGTGTGATGGGTGAATCGCGGTGACCGGCGGGTGCGTCGTCGATATTGAAAACGCAGAAGCGAGGAGGAGAGAGATGCCACGGTGCGATGAGATGCGGGAAGGCGAAGTGTACTACTGCGAGCACTGCGGACTGGAGATCGAAGTCCTCGAGGAGTGCAACCACGAAGAAGGGGAGGAGGCGGGGGAGGTCTGCCGCGTCGAAGGGTTCGTCTGCTGCGGCGAGCCGTTGACGCTGCGGGAGGAGTAGGCGTGGCAAAGCACAGGATCGGCTGGCTGCCGGGAGACGGGATCGGCGCGGAGGTGCTGGCGGCCGCCCGGGTGGTCCTAGACCGGTTGCGATTGGACGCCGAGTACCACGAGGGTGACATCGGCTGGGAGTACTGGCGTCGGGAAGGGGACGCCTTCCCGCAGAGGACGGTGGACCTGCTGAAGAGCGTCGACGTCGCCATGTTCGGGGCCGTCACCTCCAAGCCGGTGAGGACGGCCGAGGCCGAACTGACTCCAGCCCTGCAGGGTAAAGGCCTGGTCTACCGTTCGCCCATCGTGCGGATGCGCCAGTTGTTCGACCTGTACGTGTGCCTGAGGCCCTGCAAGGCCTACCCCGGCAATCCGCTCAACTACAAAGAGGGGATCGATCTGGTGATCTTTCGCGAGAACACCGAGGATCTCTACGCCGGAGTGGAGTTCGGGACCGTCCCCGAAGAGTTGGCGACGATCCTGGGCAGACTCTCCAAGAACTTCACGCCCTTTCAGAAGCTCCCGGGTGACGAGTACGCCATCTCCTGCAAGATCAATACCAGAGCCGGCTCGGAGCGGATCGCCCGGCAGGCCTTCGAGTTCGCGAAGAAGTCCGGGCGAAAGAGGGTGACGATCGTTCACAAGGCCAACGTAGTGCGCGCCACCGACGGGTTGTTCTTGGAGAGTGCGCGAGAGGTGGCCGCGGAGTATCCCGAGATCGCCGTCGGCGACGCCAACGTCGACGCCGTCTGCATGTGGTTGCTCAAGAACCCGTTCAACTACGACGTGCTGGTGGCCCCGAACCTGTACGGTGACATCATCTCCGACCTTTGCGCCCAGATGGTGGGCGGTCTGGGCTTCGGTTGCTCGGGCAACATCGGTAGTGAACTGGCCGTCTTCGAGCCCACGCACGGGTCGGCGCCGAAGTACGCAGGTCTCAACAAAGTCAATCCCATCGCCACCATCCTTGCCGCCAAGATGATGCTCGACTGGTTGGGTGAGGAGGATAAGGCCTCACGCCTGGAGGACGCCGTGGCGGCGGTCGTCGCCGAGGGAGTAGTGCGCACGTACGATATGGGCGGCACGAACACCACCAGTGAGATGGCGGAGGCGGTCGCCGCCAGATTGTGAGGGACCGGGCGTCGACGGCCGGACGGCGAGTGGCCGCGGGCGGGGCCCAGGGCCACCGGCCGCGGCACGCGGGGGCAGGGGTCCCGGGCGTCCGAGTCACCGGTCCGAAACAGGTCGTTACCCCGGGGTATCCGGGAGGAGGATGAGGCCGTGAAGAAGACGACGGTGTTACGCAGGGCCATCATGGAGCGGCGCGCGGTCACTTTGCCCGGTGCGTACGATGCCTTGAGCGCCAAGGTGATCGAGCGGTGCGGGTTCGAAGGTGTCCAGGTGTCGGGCTATGGGGTCGCCGGCTCGCTCCTGGGCAGGCCGGACGTGGGGCTGGTGCAGATGAAGGACGTTCTCGATGTGACCTGGAACATCGCGCAGGCCGTGAGTATCCCGGTGATGGCCGACGTCGACACCGGGGGAGGCAACGCCGTCAATGCCGCCTGGGTCATCGAACGGCTCATCGCGATGGGCGTAGGCGGGATGAACATCGAAGACCAGGTCTTCCCGAAGCGTTGCGGCCACATGGCGGGCAAAGAGGTCATCGATGCCGACGAGATGGCCGGCAAGGTAAGGGCCTGCGCCGCCGTACGGGACCGCCTGGACCCGGACTTCATCATCAACGCGCGCACCGACGCCTTCGCGGTCATGGGCCTGGACGAGGCGGTCAGACGCTGCAATCTCTATCTGGAGGCGGGAGCCGACCTGGCCTTCATCGACGGCATCAAGACCCGAGCCGACATAGAGCGGGCGGTCAGGGAGGTCAGGGGGCCATTGTCGGTCAACCTCATGGACGCCATCAGCGGCATGAAGACCGAGCTGATCCCCATCCCAGAACTGGCGGCCATGGGCGTGGGCCGGGTGTCGATCCCGGTGGCGTCCATCATGGTGGCGCACAGGGCCCTGATGGAGTTCTTCACCGCGCTCAAGGCGTCTCCGACCGGGACGCTGCCCGGCCAGACCCAGTGGGTGGGTTCCTTCGAGGAGTACACCGATTTCGTCGGCCTCAAGGACTACAAGGCGATGGAAGACGAGTATCTGCCTAAACAGCGCATGGAGAGCAAGTACGGCGAGGCCGGGAAGATCGTTGGCTGAAGGGCGGCGCGCGGCGCCAGACGCGCGCCTGGGCGCGGCGCAGCGCATTCGGGACGCTCATAAGGAGGACCGTCAGTGGGAATGACCGTCGCTGAGAAGATACTGGCCCACGCGGCCGGACTGCCCCGCGTTTCGGCCGGGGACGTGGTAGAGCCGGCCGTGGATCTGGCCATGTCGCACGAGAACGCGGCTCTGGTGATGAACCAGTTCGCCGAGATCTTCGAGGGGACCGGCCTGGAGCCCCGGGTGTGGGACCCGGCGAAGATCGCCATCGTCTTCGACCACCGGGTCCCGGCCGAGACCGCGAAGACGGCCACCAATCAGAAGAAGGTCAGAGGATTCGTAGCCGCGCAGGGCATCACCAAGTTCCACGATATCCGTTCCGACGCGGGGGGCATCTGTCATCAGATCCTCCCGGAGAGCGGATACGTGCGGCCGGGGATGGTCGTGGCCGGGACCGACAGCCACACGAGCAGCCATGGGGCCCTGGGGGCCATGGCGATCGGGGTGGGCGCGACCGACATGGCGGCGGTCTGGGCGTTGGGCCGCCTGGTGAACGTCGAGGTGCCCGCCACCATCAAAGTGGTGGCCGATGGCGAGTTCAAGCCTATGGTCGGACCGAAAGACCTCATTCTGTACCTGATCGGCATGATCTCAGCGGAGGGGGCCAACTTCCGGGTGATCGAGTTCCACGGACGGGCTATCAAGCGGATGTCCACATCCGGGCGGCTGGTGCTCTGCAACATGTCCGTAGAAGCCGGCGCCACCTGCGGCATCGTACCGGGCGACGAGGAGACCGTCCGTTACCTGCGCGAAGAGGCCGGGGTCGTCGACCCCATCACGCCGGTGCTCCCCGACCCTGATGCGGTATATGAGGAGACCATCGAGATCGACGTGGCCCGGTTGGAGCCCCAGGTGGCCAAACCCCACACGGTCGATAACGTCGGTCCCGTCGGAGATGTGGAGGGCATCAAGATCGACCAGGTCGTCATCGGTTCGTGCACGAACGGCCGCCTTGACGACCTGGAGGCCGCGGCGGCCGTACTACGGGGGAAGAAGGTGGCCGGGACGACGCGGATGCTGGTTTTCCCGGCATCGTGGCGCATCTACAAAGAGGCGTTGCGCAGGGGCGTGCTCAGCGACCTGATCGCGGCCGGAGCGGTGATCATGAATCCCGGCTGCGGGTGCTGCCTGGGGGTCCACCAGGGAGCGCTCGGCGACGGCGAGGTAGCTCTGGCCACGACGAACCGCAACTTCAAGGGTCGCATGGGCAACCCCGATGCCTTGGTCTATCTGGCGTCACCGGTGACCGCGGCGACGAGTGCCATCCACGGGGTGATAACCGACCCGCGGAAGGGAGGGGACTGAGATGGCCGAAGTAGTTCTCCGTCTGGGCGACGACGTCTCGACCGACGCGATCTATCCCGGTCGCTTCATGGCCACGGTGCTTCCCGCGGAGACTCCGCAGTACTGTTTCGCCGACCTGACCGAGTTCAATAGGAGGCTGCGCGCGGGAGAGATCCTTCCCGGGAGCGTAGTAGTGGCCGGCCGCAATTTCGGCACGGGGTCGTCTCGAGAGCAGGCGGCTTCGTGCCTGAAGGGTTGGGACCTCGTGATCGTTGCCCGCAGCTACTCGCGGATCTTCTTTCAGAACGCGGTGAACCTCGGGTTACGGTTGGTCATCTGTCCGGCCATCGAGGCGGACGAGGGCGACGAGCTGGAGTTCACTCCCGACGCGGTGATCGACGCGACCACCGATAGGAGCTTTCCCAGCGAGCCTCTGCCGCCTGCCCGGCAGGCGATCGTGGATGCCGGGGGGCTGATCCCCTACATCCGGATGCGGCTGCTGCAGGAGCGGACCAGATAGGTGCGCGGCGCCTGGGCCGATACGTTGGTCAGGATCTCGGTTCCTTCATGCGACCGTTGGCCGGGGATTTCGAGGGAGCGTGGGTGTTGGGCGAGAGGCGTCTCCACCAAGGTCGTTTGATGATCTTGGCGATCTCGGCTTCGGGCTCCTCCAGATGGAAATATGGGAGCAGCAGGTCTTCCATCCGGTACAGACCATCCGGTTTGCCCTCGAGGTTCTTGACGGCGAACAGGATGCCGTTGCCAAAAGCTTCGCGGGAGATTGACTCGTGGCGCAGGCGGATGGTCTGGTAGGGAAAGCCGAAGAGGATCTCGTGGACTCCGATTATGCCCCCCGCCCGGATGCTCTTTATGCTTTCCTCCGGTAGATCCAGGGTGCTGGCTATCAGCTTCGCCGTTCCGGAGACCTCCGACTTCAGCTTGAAATGCTCCTCAACGATCTCGATGTCCGTATAGGGGGCGATCTTCTTGAGGATCTGGGCGGCGATGATGAGGAAGTTTATGCCCAGAGTGATGTTGGGCGAATGCATCACGACCGTACGGTGGGCCAGGCGGCGCAGAGTTGCTGCCTGTTCGGGTGAGTACTGGGAGACGGCGGTGACGATACCTATGCCGCATCGTGCGGCGGGCTCGCCGTAGTAGTCAAGCCCCGTCTCGGAGGAGAAATCGATCACGAAATCCACAGGATACTCGTGGAACAGATGGTCGGCGGTGAATTCATCCTTGCAGTAGATGAGGCCGGGCTCCGCAGATCTGATACCCAGGAATTCCGGCACAGACCGGTGTTCGAGCACACTGGACCGCCGGATCACCCACTGGAGGTTCGTCTCCTCGGACTCCAGCAGGACTCTGGCGACCGACCGGCCCGCTCTGCCGAACCCCATAAGGCCGACCTTCATCGTATCCTCCTTTCTCCCAGCATTGTCGTGCCCAGGAGGCGGCGCCGAGCACGCCGCGGCCCGGTCGAGGGACTCGACGCAGGCATATCACCTGTCGGGACCGGGCACCTCACCACTTGCGGCGCAGCCGCTCCGGTCTCTGTCTCCCCGGTGTCCGCTGCCCCTGGTGCCACCCACGGTTCGGAGGACCTAGCGAGTTGT
>JAJFUK010000035.1 GCA_021372435.1 Actinomycetes bacterium
CTTCCGGGTCTGGTCGGTCTGGGCGGCCAGCCGGGGCTTGAGGATCTCGGAGATCTTGCGGAGCATCTCACCGCTCATGATGAGCTCAGGCAAGAAGTAGGTGCCTTCCTGGTAGCGCTCCCCCACCACCTGCATGGCCTGGCCGGCCAGGTCCAGGATCTGCTGGGGGTCCTCCCCTTGGGCCAGGAGCTCCTCGGTCAGGCGGAGGGCTTCCTGTTCCTTCATGTCGGCCATGGCTTCTACGAGTGGATGACTCACCAGCACTCCTTTCTTCAGCGAGGCCTTGCCTTTCAGCGCGGCCGTGCCGACCTCTCCGTCGCGTGCCCTTGCTCGACTATACAAGATGATGGAGTCATGCGCAACAGGCCTATATAGAGAATATGTTATTCTGAAGAGGCCGAAATATCTAGCGGTTTTGGATGCTCTTGAGTGGATAAGAGGCTATACCAATCTCAGACTGCGCGGCAGGGTCATCTACTGGGGGCGCCCGTTGTCGTGGCAGGCCGCATCGCATGGCTCCGACCGGCACCGACAGGGCAGCGCAGTACCGGCGGCCTGCGCAAGTCATCGCCATCTGAATGAGAAGTCCCAACGTGGATGCGCAGCCGAGCAAAGAGGACGTAGCGAAAGGTTCGACGCCTCCAGGAGAACAGGCCCCGGAAGAACCGGCCGGTACTGGACAGCCGGCCTATCTTAGAATCGCCGCCGTCCTGGCCGACCGGGTGACGACCGGAATCTATGCCGCAGGCAGCCGCATGCCTTCGGGAGCAGAGCTCTGCCGCGAGTTCGGAGTCAGCCCCATGACGATGCGTAGGGCGATGTCGAAGCTCGAGAACCAAGGGCTTGTCACCGGCATCAAGGGCAAGGGCACTTTTGCCCGCTCTCCAGACCTGGGTGACTCCACGTTCAGGCTGGACTCGCTTACAGGCGAGTGGCTCAACGGGTCCGCGGACATCCGCCTGCTATCTGCCTCAATGACTCGAGCCGATGAGAGGGTCGCGACCATGCTGCGGGTCGCGCCGGGCGCTCGGGTCATCTATCTGCGGCGGCTGGTCCTCTACGATGGCAACCCGGCCATGTACCACAGGGAGTACATCACGTACGACCCCCGTCGTCCCCTGGTGGAATCCCAGCTCCAGTTGACTTCTCTCCACGCATTTCTCGATTCGGGTGGGGCACAGAGGTTCCCGCGCGGCGAACTTACCCTGACGGCCGTGAACCTCGACGATGAGGGAGCCCGCGCTCTCGGACAACCCGCGGGCGCGTTGGCCCTGTGCCTGGAGCATGTCTTCCAAGAGCGAGACCACACCCCGGTGAGTTGGGGCTGGTTCCTTCTCCGTGCCGAGCTGTTCCGGCTGCGTGCACGGCTGGGCGCCGAGTAAAGGAGGGGGTCTTCACCATTGGCTACTCTTGATCTTCTGCGGACGGCCCTTATCGAGCTCGACGAAGAACAGACCCTCGATCTCACCCGTGAACTGCTCGACCGCGGCGAGGTGACCCCCTCTTCGATCCTCAACACATGCCAGCAGGCGCTCAAAGTGGTGGGGGAACGCTACGAAAGACAGGAATACTACATCTCCGGCCTGATCATGGCGGGCGAGCTCTTCAAGGAAGTGCTCGACTTGGTACAGCCGTCGTACGAGCATGATCCCAGCGAGAGATCATCGGGAACGATCGTGCTCGGCACAGTCGCCACCGACATCCATGACATAGGGAAGAACCTGTTCGGCATGGCGCTGAAAGGGCACGGGTTCGACGTGATCGATCTTGGAGTCGATGTTGCCGCCGAGGAGTTCTTGGCGGAGGTCGAGCGGTCCCGGCCCGATGTGGTGTGCCTGTCGGGGCTGATCTTGTCGGCCTTCGAGAGTATGAAGAAAGTCGTCGCTCTTCTTCGGGCCAACGAGGTGGCCCTGGGATATCACCCCCCGATCATCCTGGGGGGCGCGATCATCGACGGGCGGGTCTGTGACTACGCCGGGGCCGATTCGTGGAGCACCGACGCTATGGAAGGCGTGCGCATCTGCCAGGACCTCGTGGCCCGCGCCAAGAAGGGGAACGCTCAGTAGGCTCGATCGGCGCGTCGAGGCTCAGCGGAGAATGGTCTGGCATCATTCGTCCCAGAGTGACCCAGGCCGCTCGCGGCCACGAAGCAAGCCACGCTGGAGCCCGATCTGAGCCACGCGGGAGCCCGATCTGAGCCACGCTATCGAGGTGGCACCACCGCGGCCAGCAGGTGCGAATCGTACCTACCGCCCGTGTGAAGCACATGATCGCCCTTGTTGACCGTGTCGGTGTGACCGCAGGTATGCCCCTCCGAAGGGTAGCTGTAGATATCGCTCCCTTGCACCGTGACCCGCAGCTTCTCCCCCTTCTCGAGAAGGATGCTCGTGGGCCAGATCTCGATATCCACCGGCGCTATCTCACCCGGCTTGAGCTTCAGCTCACGGGCATGCGGGTGGTAGGGTTGGTAGGACGTCGACTTCTGCTCGTCGAGCTCGCGATGGGACACGCGCAACCACCCGAGGGCGATCGGACCGTCGTTATGGTTGCCGAAATAGCAGAGCGGCACGCGGTACCCCGCCTGATCGATCTTGTCGAGGGCTACGAAGAGATCCATGTCGTCGCTCCCGTCGGCCTCCACCCACAGTCTCAGCTTCATGTGCCCGGTCAGCTCGATGCGTTCTGCGAAAGTCACCTCGAACGTGGCGCGCTTCACTCTGCCCCCGTCCTCAGAGCGGGATTTGGCCGTCCCCGTCGCAAGCGCGTCAGCGATGGCGCCCGCGTAGAACGGAGACAGGTTGCCTCCGTTCTCCCCTTCGTCGTAGTAGCGGGTGGCGTCATATCTGGCTGTGGATTCCGACGCCGGCGCCGTCGTGCTCATCGTGCCGCTCGCCGCGTCCAGGTAATAGGGCACGTATTGCGTGCGGGCGAGCGGCCATTCACGCTCGCTGCGCATGTCGCCGACGAAGTACCTTTCCCTGATCTCGATCTGCACGGGCGGCCATTCCTCCACGTGGTTGTCTGCCTCCACCCCCTTCAAGAAACGGTTGAAAAACTGCCTTTGTCTTTCCATGCTCTCAGGCTGATAGAAATGCCACCACTTCTTACGGCCGTGCACCAGTAGCCACTTGTGCTCCGAGGAGATCTGCTTGAAGCCCTCGATGGTGCCCCGCAGGTGCAGCCCGTGGTCCGCCCAGCACGCGACCACGAAGGCGGGGACGATGATCTTGGAGAGGTCGGCGTTCTTGCTCTTCCAGTAGTCGTCGTAGAGTGGATGCAGTCTCTGCATGGCGAGGAAGTCTTCCACCCGAGTCTTCGAGAAGTGCGTGTTGCTCTGCCACATCGGGCAGAACAACGTCTCTCGCATGCCGCCGTGGAAGGCAAGCTCGCGGTAGAAGTCGCTCACTCCCTCCCAGGGGTTGATGGCGGCCAGGTGCGGCGGGTTGGCGGCCGCGACCTTCCACTGGCTCCACGCCAGGTAGGAGACCCCGTGCATGCCCACCCTGCCGTTACTCCAGGGCTGGGTACCGGCCCATTCGATGAGGTCGTACATGTCGTCGACCTCCTGCTCGCTCATCCAGGTGAGGTCGCCTTCCGACATCCAGCTGCCACGCATGTCCGCGTTGATGATCACGTAGCCGTTCCGGCACCAGTAGATCGGGTCGGCCGCTTCAAACCGTGTATACCTGTTGAAATCGGCGTCGTTGATGCCCGTGTTGCCCATGGCGTCGTAGCTGATATAGCCGTGCTTGCCGTATGGGCCCCAGCCCACGAGAGGCGGGTACTTCCCTGGCGCCTCGGGACGGAACACGTCGACGTAGATCTTCGTGCCATCGCGCATGGCGACCGGGACATCGTATTCTATGATCATGCCTGCGTCATGCTCCACACGGGGATCGAGACCCGGGTGGCGCCCACTCTCCGGAGCGACCGCCGGAGCCCAGATGATCTCGGATGCTGAACGACTCATCTCGCCTCCTCTTCTCGCCGACAGCCGGGTAACAGCCGACATCAGCAATGACCACATTAGCACCCGAGGGTAGGCAGGCGACTCGCCCGCAAACGGATGTCAGCGCCCCCGAGTCTCGTAGGCGACAAAGACGCAGAGCCGGTCGCTCAGACGTCCTGAGCGCTCTTGAAAGCCTCCTCCTTGAGCCGGGCCTCGCGCTTGAGGAACTCCTCACGGCCCTCGGCATAGGACGGCAGCACCCACTTCATTTCCTTGAGGCTCTCGATGATCGTTGCCAACTTGTCCCAGGGAATAGAGATGAGCAGCCATCCTTCCGGGAACACTTCTTTGGCTTTGGCGCCGAAGCTCATGCCCGTGACCATGTAATTGACCTTCCCGGTCTGGTACGGATACACGTACATCCATGAGCAGCCCAGGACCGGGGTTTTCTTCGATTCCCAGAGTTCCCCGGTGGTATAGCTCAACGCCCTCATGATGATCTCTGCCTGGGAAGGGGTGGCCATGAGGATGAGAAGATCGGGTTCGAAGGTCAAGGCATCGACCACCGAGTAGGCCACGTAGTTGACCGTGCCCCTCGGCAGTTTCCTGATGTCCTGATAGATCCGCTGATTGGCCCTCGGCTCCTGAAAGATCTCGTAGCCTTCGCCAAGAAGCCCGGCTTCCGCGAACGGCGGCACCTCCACCATGCCCAGCGTCATAGTCCCGAAGCAGTCCTCGTTCTCCTTGGCAAAATAGAACGGCGTCCCTCGCTCCTGGGCCTCCCGGACCATCCCGCAGAACGGCAAGGTCTTCTCCAGTTGCTCTATGCCCTCCGGCCTTCCATACAAGAACTTCACGCCCACTGGGGCATACTGAAAATCGAACTTCTTGAGTATTGACAGATCGGTTCTCAGAGCCTTCACAACGACCTCCACTCGCAGATTCGCCTATATGAAAGAACACGCGGTCGGGTACTCACGTCCGGCTGTCGTCGACGATACCGCTCGTGAGGACGCGGGCCAAGAGGGCTACGTCGGCCGGGTCGGGACCGGGGATGGCACGGAGTCGCTCGATCTTCTCGCGCATCGACCGTAGATGCCGTCCGGTCTCTTCGGCTCTGGTCTGGGCGTCTTTCAGGGCCTGCCAGGCTTGGTCGACCGCAGTGCTGTCGGCCGAAGGGATCTGGGTCCCGCCCGTGGGAGGATGCCTCATGAGGTCCATCATCTGGGCCTTCCACGACGACCGCGCCTCGATCACTGCCCACTCCGCATCGTTCACGGCCTGCTGAAAGGGGGCATGGGCCTCCTCGGCGTCGGCCAACGGCCGGCCAGCCAGCATATCGGCCAAAGCTACGGCGCCGGCCCGCAGGAAGATGGAGGTCAGGGTGTCGTGAGCGCGTCTGCGGGCGCTCTCCTCGAGTTCGGCGAGCACGACGTCGGCGGTCTCGACAACCGCACGGGCCAGATCGGACCCGTATTTCTTGTGGGCCTCTTCCTCCAACATGATCCGCTCTCCTACTAGACGGCGTCGGGACATGCCTTATCTCAGCAGCCCCTCCGCCTCTTCCCTCGTCTCGCCGGCGCGCCAGGACGCTCCGGCAGAGCCGGACCTCCGCATTGTCTCATTTAGTGATGAGATCAGCGCCGAGATGAGACCGCCCCTTGTTTGACATAATCGCCGGTGCGGGACACTCCCGGGGAACTTGTACCCTCTCGGATTCCGTCACAGAGGACGCTCGCTATACGGGCGCCGGTGGAAGGACAGCAAAACCGTTCTACGTACAGGGAAGAAGGGGGATCGATGAAGACTGACCGTTTGTTCAAAGGAAGGTCCTTGGTGCTCGCGGGCGTGTTGGTAGGCGCCCTGGCCCTGGCCGGTGTGTCCCTGGCGGGCTGCGGCTCGGCCGGTAGCCTCCAGGAGGCGACTCAAGGCACCACCATCCCGGGGTCTCTCGTCGACGTCATCGTGGTGTCCGGGATCGGCAAGGTGACGACCCCGCCCGACGAGGCGACCATCCAGGCAAGCGTGGAGAGCGATGGCGCGACCTCGGCTGCCGCCCTCGACGCGAACTCCAAGAAGACTCAGAAAGTGCTCGATCGCCTGAAGGCCGAGGGGATAGCCGATAAGGACATCGCCACGGCGAATGTGACCGTGTACCCCAATACCTATTACGATCCGCAGACCGGCGAGCAAAAGACTACCGGGTACCGCGCCTCGAACATGGTCACCGTGACCTTTCACGATCTCACCATCGTCGGCAAGGTGTTCGCGGCTGTGACCGAGGCCGGAGCGGATAGCGTGTACGGTCCCAACTGGCAGCTGAGCGAGGACAGTGCCGCGGTCGCGACCGCCTTGACGAAGGCCATCGCCAACGCTCGGATGAAGGCTGAAGCCATAGCGGCCGACCAGGGCATCCAACTAGGAGAAGCGCTCATCATAAGCGAGGGCTCGGGGGCGTCGGTCTACCCTATGTATGAGGCACGGGCCGTCCCGGCAGGCGCGGACTCTTCGGTGACCCCGCCTCCACTCAGCCCCCAGAACATCGACGTCACCGCGACCGTCACCGTGACCTACAGGATGGTACGGTAGCGACGGACGGGACCTGCCACGGGCGCGTAGCCCGGTAACACGACCACCGGGCTACGCAGCCCGCAGCAGTCGGGCATTGACGGCCACGATGAGGGTGCTCGCAGACATGAGCGCCGCCCCCACCGCCGGGGTGAGCACGATCCCAGCTCCCGCCGCCACCCCGGCGGCGAGGGGAATGGC
>JAJFUK010000124.1 GCA_021372435.1 Actinomycetes bacterium
TCGGATACGAGTTGGCCGGGGGTGTGTTCGGACGCAACTCCTTCTTGCCCACCCCTCTGTCACTGGAGCTGGGCAAGGAATTGGCCTTCGTCGGCCCGGAAGCGGAGGCGACCATCGGGAAGGTGGAGAAGGAATAGCGGCGGCGTAGACCCGGCAGACGGTGATCGCGGCGCCGGCCCCGGACGGGGCCGGCGCGCCCGGGGCCGGCCGACCGACGTTGTTTCAGCTTGAAGCGGGTTCTTGGATCGACTTTCTACAGGGTAGCCCGGAGTCGCGCGACCACCTCCGGATAGTCCTCTTCGCGGAAGCAGTACTGCAGATCCACGAAGTGTCTCCGGAGATCGCGGACCTGCTGGGCGACCCGGGAGCCCTCGCCGATGACGGCCGCCATGAGTCGCGCCACCTCCGCGAAATCGGCCGGGCCCATCCCGAAGCGTGTCATCTCCGCGGTTCCCAGCCGCAGGGCGCCTGACGCGGTGAAGCCTTCTTCGTCGGGAGTGGCCTGGTAGTTGCAGATGATGTCGTTCTCCTCCAGCCGGCGGGCCATCTCCGGGCCGCGTCCGTAGCCGACTTCGACGACGACCTGGTGCGTCTCGGTGAAGTCGATCGCGGGATCGCCGGCCACCCGCAGGCCTGCGTCTGCGAGCGCGCGCGCGAAGGCCTTAGCGTTGGCGATCACGGCGGTCTGGTAGGCGTCCTTGAAGTGGTTCATCTCGTATGTTGCCAGTAGAAGTCCGACAAGCGTCCCCAGATGGTGATTGGAGACCGAGCCGGGGAAGACCCGCCGGCGGACGGCTTCCCAGAGGTCGTAGCGTTCCTGGTCTTTCGTCCAACGGCCGGCGATGATCCCCCGTTGGGTGCCGAAGAAGGTCTTGTGGGTCGAACCGGTGACCAGATCGGCCCCCTCCGCGAACGGCTGCTGGAAGTGCGGCCCCGCCAGTCCGAGGACGTGCGCCATGTCGTACATGACCACGGCATCCAGACCCTGCTCGTCGAGGAACCTGCGTACTTCGGCCACCGGCTCCTTGTGCAGCACCATGCTCTTCCCGAAGATGATGAGTCTGGGTCGGTATTCATCGATCAACTCGAAAGTGGCGGGCACGTCGATGCGATAGGGGTTCTCGGCGAGAACGGGGAAGTTGACCACCGCCGGCCGGTCCGTCCGGGGGTCGGTGGCGACGAAGTCCTTCAGGGCGCCCATGGGCTGCGCGCTCAGATGCCCGCCCTTGCCGATGTGGTTGTTCATGACCATCGGTATCCGGCGGGGCTCGCTCTTGGGGTCGCCTCTATTCAGATACTCCACCAAGGCGGAGAAGACGGCCGCGTTGGCCATCTGACCACTGACGACCCTGGTCTCGACTTCGGCCGCACCCAGAAAGCGGCATATCTCCGTCTCGAGAAGGCGCTCCACCTCCTCGATGAAGCCGGTCCCCTGGTAGTAGAAGACGTCGGCGTCGTAGAAGGCCTCCAGTTTGCGGTGCTCCGCGTAGCGGTAGGCCGGGTCGCTCACCGAGAGCAGGCGCACCAGCGGCGAGGGTGTCATCTCCGAAGGGATGAGGTTGATGCACTCCCGCTGGCGCCAGAGGTGATTCTCGAGTGCCCGCGTGAGCAGCCTGCCTGCGCGGGCCGGTTCGTCATCGCCGGTCTGAGGGGGTTCAGGCTGCTCGAACCTATAGACGATCGGCCGGGCATAGGGCGGAGCGTCGCTCCGCAGGTGGTACGGCACCACTACGGCCTCGACCGTCCTGCCGCGGATGTCCACGGTCAGCCGCTCGTCTTCGACGATGTCGCTGTCCAGAAGGGCGAGCCCGATGGAGCGCAGATCGTGCTCCTCGGTCATCCGCGCCTCGAGACCCTCCCCTTCGATCTTCCAATAGGGGACCATGGTGCCGCTGGTCACCCAGCCGACCTGTCGCCCTTCCTTGTAGACGGCGGAGCCGGGCCGGGCCACCCCCCGTCCGGTCAGCGCCACCGGCCGGGTCATGCGCGGCAGGTCGGCGATGAGGGAGTAGTCCCGCACGAGGATCCGGCGGTAGGCGGCCTGCTGCCGGAGAAGCGCTTCCCGGCCCACATAATCACCTTTCACGGGGGAGAAGCTGACGGCGAAGGCCGCCAAAGGACACGAGAAAAGCGGGATCTCGCGGCCGGTGGGGTCCTCTCCCAGCTCCCGGCCGTAGAGAGGCAGGGCGGCCTCCAGACGCAGGGTGTCCCGCGCGCCTAGGCCACAGGGAACGGCTCCTTTTTCGACGAGGAGATCCCACACCACGGCGGCCCGCTCGGACGGAAGGAACAACTCGAAGCACAGCGGCTCCCCCGTGTAGCCTGAGCGGCTCAAGAGTACCTTGGTACCGGCGATGGTCACCGTGGAGAGTTCGTTGCGCCTGGGCTCGGGGAGGGTGCCGGTCTCGAGCAGGTCTTCGAGGATGCCGCGGGAGGCGGGTCCCTGCAGGGCGAGCATGGCCAACTCCTCGCTGCGGTCGAGGAGGGTGACGGGGCCCTCATGCACTAGATGATGCAGAGATGCGGTCTCGCAAGCTTCGTTGCATGATGCAGGGCTATCCACTCGGACCGTCTCGAGGTGCCGCTGATCCTTGTCGCGATTGGCGGCATTGACGACCAGCAGATACTCGTCCTCCCCGAAGCGGTATAGATAGGCGTCGTCGACGGCGCCGCCCGTATCGGTCGTGATGAAGGTGTACTGAGCTTGGCCGGGGTCGAGTGCGGCGGCGTTGTTGCTCAGCACGCGCTGAAGAAAAGCCAGGACGCCCGGGCCGGTGAGCAGGAAGCGGCCCATGTGGGAGACATCGAAGAGCCCGGCTTTCCGCCGGGTGGCCAGATGTTCGTGCACCGTCCCGGTCGGATAGTTCAGGGGCATGTGCCGGCCGGCGAAGTCGACCATCTTCGCGCCGAGAGCGATATGCCGGGAGTGGAGCGGAGTACGGCGCGATCGGTCGGGGGACATGGACACACCCTCAGGAGACATGGACACATCCTCTCTCTGTGCGTTTATGGAACGGTGCGCCGCCAAGGCCGCACACGCCAGACTAGCAGTCCGGCCCGACAAACGCTAAAGGGATGGCCCGGCAGGCACGACAAAGGCACAGAGCTCGAGGACCACCCGCTCGGCCGCCTGCCGCGCGCCCGGGTCGAGACGATACGGCAGACTCCCGTCTCGTTGGGCTACAATCATGGTCGCCGTCCAGGGGACGACCCGCCTGACGTGAGGAGATCGCGACCACAACGTTGGAGGTGCACATGGACTCCATCGGGATCCGGGCGAAGCTCGCACTCGTCGTGGCCGGCTGTGTGTTGGCCGTCGGATGGGCTCTGGCTGGAGCCGGTTTCGCCAAGGCCGACCAGGCTTACGGCTCGCGCGCCGACGCGCCGTCGTCGGCGCAGAAGATCGGGGTCTTCGAAGATGTAGTCATAGATGCCGGTGAGACGTGGGAGAACGTCGTCGTCGTGGGGGGCGACGCCACCGTGTCCGGTACCGTCGAGAACATGGTCGTCGTGGTGGGCGGAGACGCCTCTATCCGATCCGGGGCCCGGGTGGGGGTGGGCGAGGACCCTGACGAGACGGCCGTAGTGGTCGTCTTCGGTGACGTCCTGGTCGAAGACGGAGCGGTGGTGACCGGGGACATCTTCAGAGGCATGGGTGCGCCTCCTTGGCTGGGCGCCGCCACCATCAGCCCCGACTACGAGTCGTGGAGCTGGGGGTCGCTGGCCGGCTGGATCGCGTTGGTCGTCTTCCTGGCCCTCGTGGCGGTGGTGGCGGCGGTCATCGGGCCACGCCAGGTGGCCTTCGTACGGGAGCGCATCCGGCACCATTTCTTCTCATCGCTCGGATGGGGAGCCCTTCTCGTCATCGTGGGAGTCCCGTTGGTCAGCATCGTCTTGATCGTCACTCTGGTGGGCATCCTCGTCCTGGTGCCCTGGCTGGGGGTGGTGGTCCCCGTCATCTGGCTGTTCGGGTTCGTATCGTTGGGAGCGATGCTGGGCCGGCTGATCCTCCGTGAAAGGCCGGATGAACGTGGGCCGCTGATGGCGGCCGCCGCACTGGGGGTGGCGATCCTGAGCCTTCTCTGGTGGATACCTGTGGCCGGCGGCGTCATCCTGTTCCTGTTGGGCCTTGTGGGCTTCGGTGCCACCTGCGTCTCTATGTGGGAGTGGGGGCGGCGGTCGAGACGGGGGCAGCAGAACGTGCCGGGTGGAGGCTACCCAGCGCCGCCGGCGCCGCCGGTACCGCCGGCCACGGTCCCCGCGCCGCCCGACGCGGGAAGCCCGGCTGGGTTCACTCCCGCACCTGCGCCCGCCGACTACCCGCCCGCCGCGGACGCATACGGCGAGAGCGACGAGACTCCGTAGCGTGAGGGCCCCTGGAACGAGCTGTCACTCGAGTACGATCTCGAGCTCTATCTCATCCCGGATAGGGATCCCGTATTGCCCGACGAGCGGCATCGAGGGCTTCAGCCTTTGGGCCGTCGTCCGGAGGTCCCGGTGGACGGCCACCAGTTCGAAGTCGCGGCGCTGGTGGAACCGCAGGGCATCCAGGTTGTCGTTGGTGCTGATGACCCAAAGCCGCCGGCAGCCTTGCTCCGCCGCCGTGTCACGTACGGCCGCGTAGATGACCCGGCCCCGGCAGACGATGTAGTCGGTGTCTCCCCACAGGCGGACCGCTTCCACCACCCACTCGTGATCGGAGCATCTCACAGGGCGCACTGTGAACGACGAGTCCATGCCGGGGACGGTCTACGTCTCCTTCCGGCGCCCGGCCCGCCCGCCGCCTAGTCGGCCGTGGAGAGCTTGCCCAGCCTGCCCAGGAGGTTATAGAGCATCTGGGCGACCTCGCCCCGCGTGGCCTTCTCCGTGGTGTCCCAATTGGCCAGTGTCCCTCTCAGCCCCGTGATGCCGCTCAACAGGCCGTTGTACTCGGCCAAGCGGATCCTCGGGCCGTGCTCGGGGTTCGAATATCCCAGCACGCCCTGCCAGGAAGACGGGGGAGGGGCCAGCACCCGGCTGCCCGCCCGGACGATCATGGTGATGACCTGCTGGCGCGTGATGTTGGCGAGCGGCCGGAAGGTGCCATCGGGGTAGCCCTTGGTGAGACCGGTCAAAGCCGCTTTGGCCACGTAGTGGTATGCGTACAGTTGCCCCTCCACGGTCTCGATGGAGTCGGCATCTTCGAACTCGTACGTGTCATTGAGGGTCGGGGTGAACTGGGCCGGGTTGTCGACCGCCATGGTGAGGACGATCATCTTCGCGAACTGCTGGCGGGTCACCGGGTCCTGGAGGCCAAAGTCGCCGCTATCGTAACCCTCGATGATGCCTAGATCGGCCATCGATTCGATGGCGGTCGCATAGGGATGGTCGGCCGGCACGTCGGGGAAACGCGGAGCCTCAGCGGCCGGCACTGCGTAGTAGAGACCCTTGGTCCCGCACCAGGCGATGCCGCCTTCGTCCACCTCAGGCGCCTGCACCGTGTCTCCCTGGCCGGAAAGCTGGCCCGTGAAGCCGGTGAGGGTGTTGTGGACCATGATGGCCGAAGGCTCCTCGGTCTTCCAGGCTACGATGCCTTCTTTGACCGACGGCTTCGTGTTACCGGGGGCATTGTTCGTGAGTGCTGTGGTGGCAGCCGTCGCGACGTCGTACAGCATGATCTGGTAGGTGAACCAGACGTCCGGCGCCGATGCCGACCAGATGTCGCCCGACGACCAGACCACCTTTCCGCCGTCGATCCGGGGATCTTCGTTGCTCTTCGTACCGTCGGCGATCGTCCTCATCTCTTTAGTCACCAGGTTGTAGAGAATGATCTCGGAGCCCCCGCCGGTCTCGGCGGGTCTCGTACAGACCACGTAGTCGCCGGAGAGGTCGGGATCGCGGTACCCGTCACCCTCGAGGAGGCAGGTAGTAGTGGCCGTGTCGACATCGTAGAGATAGATGCCCGGCCTGGCCGCGGGGCCGGTCATGTCCTTCTCCCAGACGATGCGGCCGTCATCGAGCCGGGGATTCCAGTCGTTGTTGTCACCGGGGTCCGAGTTGTGGGTGATCTGCTGGAGCACCCCGTTCCCGGTATCGTACAGGTAGAGGTCGTCACTCGCGCCGCCGGCGCGACGGCCTTGGAAGACCACCCAGGGCCCGTCGGCCGAGGGGTTGTAGTAGTTGCCCGGCAGGGCCATGGGAATGGCCGTGTTGACGCCCGAGACGAGGTCGAATACGTACATGCCGGAGTATCCGCCCGGCTCCGCCCCGGTCCAGGCGAGAATGCCGTTGGCGGCGGAAACGAAGGAGGGCGCCGTACCCGGTACCGGAGTAGCGATGGTGCGCACCTGCCAGGCGTCGGGGTCGATCTCGGTCTCGGTCTCGGTCTCATCCTCCGCGTAGGCGGCCGCCGTCATGCTCATGATCAGCGCCAGCGCGCAGAACACGACGAGCCATAGCACGAGCGATTTCTTTCTCACCGTACACCCCCGGGGCTGCTGTCTGTCGGGTCTCCAGCCGTAGGTCCTATTGTCCCGCCTCGTCGAGCGCGGGGTCAATACCCATCTGGTACGACCATGGTCGCATCCGTACCCTCATTGTACGTAATGTCGGTCGAAGCACGGCGCCACTTGATACGACGCGGCGCCTCGGAGTCCCGCTTCATTCCTCTGGGATGGCAGAGATCGGCCCGAACTCCATGGCTTTGACGTATTCTCGCTGAAAATCCGGGTCCGTCGCCAACTCGATGAACTCCACCCTGCCGGCCACCCACGCCGCCTCCCGGCGCTTGCCGAGATTGAGGAGGGCGAAGCGGGCTCCGTCTCCGGCTGCGTTGCCCACCGACGTCACTTTGTCGGGTTCGCAGTCGGGCAACATCCCGATCGCGAGCGCGTGGTGCTTGTCGATGTAGGTCCCGAAGGCGCCGGCCAGGATGACCTTGTCGGGCCTCTGGGTCCCATAGGTGCGCAGGAGGATCTCGGCTCCGGCCCGCAGGGCCGCCTTGGCCAACTGGATGGCTCGGATGTCTTTGAGCGACACGGTGATGGCGCGCCCGATGGCCGTCTCCTCAGCTCGGGCTATCACGAACCTGCGCGGCTTCCCGTTTTCGAGGATGACCCGCTCGTGCGAGACCTCGGGGTTGAAGCCTCCGCCGGGTAGGATGATTCCGGCCTTGCGCATCTCGGCGGCCGCTTCGATGATCCCCGATCCGCAGATGCCTCGAGCGCCCACGTCCCGGGCGGGGTGGTCCGTATGCCAGCCATCGAGCCCGATGACCTTGAAACGTACGTCGAGAGTTTCCGGATCGATGCGGATCCTCTCGATGGCGCCGGGAGCGGCCCGCATGCCGAACTCGAGATGGGCCCCTTCCAGTGCGGGACCCGTGGCGCACGAAGTGGAGAGCATCCGCGTGCGGTCGCCCAACACCAGTTCCCCGTTGGTGCCGATGTCGATGATGAGCAGGACTTCGTCCTGAGCATAGGGTTCCTCGGCGATGATCACGGCGACGTTGTCGGCTCCCACGAAGCCTGCCTCGACCGGGAGGACGTGCAGACGGCAGCCGCGGTGGAACCTGAGCCCGAGGGCGGAAGCCCTGGTGTCGACCGCTCCCTGCACGGCGGGCGCGAAAGGCGCCGCCCCCAGCGCCCGGGCGTCCAAGCCCAGGAACAAATGGTGCATCGCGGTATTGCCTACCATCACAGTGTCGAAGATGTCACCGACGCTGGTGCCGGAGCCCGCGGCGGCTTTGCGGGCGAGGTCGTTCACTTCGTCGATCACCGTCCGCTGCAGCTCCTCGCGGCCGTCGGCATTATGGATCGCGTAATGCAGGCGGGCGATCACGTCGTCGCCGAACGCCACCTGGGGGTTCATGGCCGATTCCGTGGCCACGACCTCGCCGGTCGTGAGATCGGTGAGGTACGCCGCGATGGTGGTGGTCCCCACGTCGACCGCCAGGCCGAGCGCACGTCCCGGCTTCTCCGCCGGTCTCACCTCCACGATAGTGCCGCCCGCGGGCTGCGACTGCCAGACGATGGCGACGAGGTCCCACCCGGCTGAGCGGGCTATGCCGGGGAAAGCCTGCAGCACCTCGAAATCGAACTCGAGGCCGGTGAGGCCGTGTTGGCCGGCGAGCGCGGCCAGCAGCCGCTCGGCGTCGGCCTTGGCGTCGCCGAGGGTCGGAGGCCGGAGGACCACGTGGTAGGACCTGACCGCGGGATCGAGCGGCACCGTGCGGCCGCCCGCCTCCTTGCGGACCACCTGTATGGTCCGGCGGCTTTCTTCAGGTACGAAGACCCGTACGTCGCCGGCCACGCGGGTCTGACAGGCCAGCCGCATCCCGGCGGCGAGGGCCTCGTCTCCCAAAGCCCGCGCCTCTATCTCCGTAGGAGGGGTGACGCACGCGTACGAAGCCCGGCCGGGGGTGGCGGCGGCATCGGTCGTCCGGGCGGAAGCGGCATCGGTCGTCCGGGCGGAAGCGGCGTCGGTCGTCCGGGCGGCGCCTTCGGCTTCCGCAGCCGTCGCGGTGGCCGTGGCTGAAGGGTTCTCAACGCGCACCCGGCATTTCTTGCAGACGCCTTTGCCGCCGCAGATACTCTCGATCTCCACGCCCAGTTCGCGCGCGATCGACAGGAGGTCCTTTCCGGCGGGGAACCGTCCTCGTCTGCCGGAAGGTTGGAACGCGACCACGAAGCCGGCGCCCTCCGAAGGCGCGGAGTGAGGGAGGGGAGAAGGCGCATGACCGGTCATCAAAGACTCCTCTTGCCGCGGGCGGCTACAAGACGTTGACAGATACGGACGCCTTCCATGGCGTCGGTACTCCATGAATCGGCGCCCGTATAGCGGCATACCTCCTCGTCGATGGTGGCGCCACCGAGGACGATCGGCGGGACGTACCGCAGCGCCGGGGCGTGCGCCCTCAGCAGTTCGACCGTGGCCTTCATGCTGTGGTACGCGGTGGTTATGAGACCCGACATGCAAACCAGGTCGGGATGCAGGCGTCCGACCTCTTCGAGGAAGCGCTCCGCGGATACGTCGACGCCCAGGTCGGCGACGGTGAAACCGAAGGTCCGGAGGGCGGTGCCGAACATGTTCTTGCCGATGTCGTGGATGTCGCCCGCCACCGTGCCGAGGACGATTGTGCCCGCGTGCTCCACGCCCTGCGCGTCTTCCTGGTAGGGCTGCACTAGGTCGAGGATCGCCTTGAAGAGCTCCCCCGCCAGTATAAGGCCCGCGAGGTAGTACTCGCGTCTCTCGTAGCGCTCTCCCACGACGCGCATGGCCTGCTGGCAGGCCTGCAGTATGGCCAGGGGCGCCACCTCACCCTCGGCGAGGATCTCCCCTGTGAGCCGGAGAGTCAGATCCTCATCGAGTTCGATAAGCGCCGTAGACAGAGACTCGAGTCCGTTCAACGATGCGACCTTTCAGTGTGCCCGTCTATTCGGGGCCCAGGTGGGCGCGGAGCTGGAACAGATGCGCACGCAGCAGGAACCAACCCCAGCTCACCGGACGGCGGTCCGTGTCCTCGAAGACATGCTCGAGGCAGAGCGCGGGCGCGCCGCCGGGCTCCTCGAGCACCTTCGCATCTTCAGGGCTGAGGCTCAAAGCCCGTAGGGTGACACGGCCGCGCGGGAACCGGTGGCCGCCGGCCGTTTCCAGCAGTCCTTGCAGAGGGGTGAGCTGCAGTTGAGACTCGACGAGCGGCCGGCGGGCGTCGAAGACCACATACTCCACGTGATACATCGCCGGCTCCCCGTTCTTCAGGATCAGCCGTTTCAAACAGACCACCCGGTCGCCCTCGTCGAGCGCGAGCCTGCAGGCCACGCGCCCATCCGCGCGGGCGGTCGAAGCCGCCAGCAGACGCACCTCTGTGGATTCAGCCGGCCACCCTCCATCGAGGCCCTCGAGCCGGAAGGGGGAAGTCCCGAGATCGACCGGGCGGACGAAAGTACCGCGTCCCTTCTCGGTCGTGATCAGACCCTTCTCGGCGAGAATCGCCAGTGCCCTTCGTAGTGTCATCGGACTGACTCCGAACTCAGTACAGAACTTGGACTCTGAAGGCAGCCGGCTCCCCGGCTCGTACAGGCCGCACGCGATCCGGTCGGAGACCGTGTCCACGATGTGTCGATAGGCCGGGGTGAACGCTCTTGCGTGCTCCGCGGCCGGTTTCATCTGCCTGGTGCGCTCGGATGCCATCTAGGTTCCCTCCGGGCGGCCGGACTTCCCTAGGGAGGTTGCTTGCAAGCCTATCTAGAACACGTTAGCATGATGGTCGAAACGATGATACCGAGTGTAGACGGGCGGCGCATGCCGCCCCGTGATGATCGTCAGCCGGTTACAGAGTACACCAGGCGGAAAGGGGAGGAGATGGACGACGACAGCTACAGGGGAGACGCTCCCGACGAGGCGCCGGCGACCGGCGACGGTGCGGTCAGCCGGCGGCAGTTCTTGAAGATGGCCGGCGCTGCGGGGGCCGCCGTCGGCTTGGGCGCCGGTCTGGGCGGTCTCGTCGCCGCTTGTGGCGGTGACGAGGAGACCACGACGACGGCCGGTGCGACCTCGACGACGGCGGGCGCGACCACGACGGCGAGCGCCGGCCCAGAGGCCGGGCGCGAGCTGAAGGTCGGCTTCGTTGACGCGCTCACGGGTGCCCTTGCGGACTTCGGTGTCGCCGGCAGCTACTGCGCTGAACGGTGGCGGGAGTACGTCGCCGACGGCCTGGTGTGCGGAGACGGCAAGAAGCATCCGGTGACGATCGTGGTGGAGGACAGCCAGTCCGACACGGCTCGAGCGGCCTCGGTCGCCGCCGGTCTCATCACCGACCAGAAGTGCGATTTCATCACGGCTGCAGCCTCGCCCGACACGGTCAACCCGGTGGCCGACCAGTGCGAGGCCATGGGCACGCCCTGTCTGACGGTCGACTCGCCCATGGAGTCGTACTTCTTCGGCCGCAACGGCGATCCCGCCAATCCTTTCAAGTGGACCTACCACATCTTTTGGGGCATGTGGGAGATCTCCGACAACAGCTTCTCGTTGTGGGACCAGGTCGACACCAACAAGAAGGTGGCCGTGCTGTGGCCCAACAACGTCGACGGCAACGCCTACCGGGCGTACTACCCTGATAAGATGGCCGAGCGCGGCTATACGATGGTCGACGGGGGCTCGTACAACGAGCCCAGCGAGAGCTTCGCCACCCAGATCAACCTCTTCAAGAGAGAGGGCTGTGAGGTCGTGACGGGGGTGATCATCCCGCCGGACTGCACGAACTTCTGGACCCAGGCCAAGCAGCAAGGCTTCAATCCCAAGGTGGCGGAGTTCATCAAGCCCACTCTGTTCCCGGCCGCGATGGAGGCCCTGGGCGAACTGGGCGACGGCCTTCTTGGCCCCATGTGGTTCCACCCGACGTTCCCCTTCAAGTCGTCGCTAACCGGAGAGACCGCCAAGGAGATGTGCGACGACTTCGAGAAGCGTAAGAACATGCAGTGGCAGCAGCCTATCCTTCACTATGTGGTCTTCGAGTGGGTGGTGGACGTGCTGAAGCGCACGACCAATGTGGACGACAAAGAAGAGATCATGAAGAAGGTCGCCGAGACCAACATGCCCATGACCATCGCCGGGCCGATCGATTTCACGGCCCCTCTCGCCGACCGGACCAAGCACGTGGTGCCCAACGTAGCCGGATGCGAGCTGTACGGAGGCCAGTGGAGGCTGTCCAAGGGCGGCAAGTACATGTACGACCTGTTCGTCTGCAGCAACGCGGCTGCGCCTTCCATCCCCGTCCAGGACAAGGTGAAACCGTTGGCCTAGCCGCGATGGCGGTCGGGAGACCGGCCGGACGCGCCTTCACCTGCAAGCGAATCATGAGTAGCGGGAAACGAGTCGTGAGTAGCGGGTGGGGACCGGGGCTCTCAGGGAAGGGTGCCGGGTCGCCACCATGGCTACGCTTGCAACTCGTTTCAAGATGAAGCTCCGCCGCAAGGGACGAGCCGGGCGGATGCGAGAGAAGGACGCAGGGAGCGTGAATAGCAGCGCCATTGGCGCGACCGAGGACGCGCTATCGCGCCGTCCGGCGCGCACTGGGCGGCGGAGCTTCATTTTGAAACGAGTTCTTAGCGGGCATCGAAAGAAAGGCAGGCACCCGTATGACCATCTCCCCCCTGGCCCAGGCCCTGGGCGACCTGGAGGAAGAGACCACCGTCAACCTGGTCAAGGACAAGCTGGCGGCCGGTGCGGCCCCCCTGGAGGTCCTGGAAGAACTGCAGACCGGTATGAA
>JAJFUK010000125.1 GCA_021372435.1 Actinomycetes bacterium
CTCCTTGAGAAGGCGGCTGAGATGACCGGGACAAGCGAGAAGACGAAACTGGTCCGGCTTGGACTCGAGGCTTTGATCGCGCGTGAAAGCGCGAGACGGCTGGCCAGAATGGGGGGCACCCAGAAGCAACTGAAGCCGGTGCCGAGGAGCGCCGGCTGCACGCCGTGGGCCTGATACCATTGGCAACGAAGGGGGACCGATGAAACCGATCGCCATGCGTCGCAAACGCCGTTCGCTTCTTGGCTCGTTGTGTCTGTCTGTCGTACTTGCCGGGGGGATGCTACTGGGATCCTACGCACTCGCCGGCTGTGGCGACGGACGCGCGGCGGCTGAAAACAGCGGTCTTGGAGCCGAGGTCACCACCCTCAGGCAGGCTGAGGGCCCCGGCATCTTCGGCACTGTGGTCTCCCAGGTCAAGAACACGCCGGACCTGGACCCCGGGGTGATGGTCATAAGTGTGCCGCTCAACGTGGAGTGGAAGCAGCCGGGGAAGCTATACGGCGGCGACGCCCAGGCGTCTGTTCAGCTGGGCCCGAAAGATGTCCCGGGGATGACTCAGGACGCCTTTGGGGCACGGGCCGGGATCCTCCTACCGGACGGCCGGCGTCTTCTGTACCACTTCTGGGAACAAGTGGCCGACTTTCCGACGGAGGCTCCCGGCGACCCGGTGGTGGAGGAGGGGACGCGCCTGAGTACCCCCACCGTCCGCATGTACGACCTTGCCTCCGGCGCAGACAACCAGGTTGTCTCTGGAGCCCGCTCGATGGCCTGGCGCTCCGACGGCCTGCTTGCGTATGCCCGGGGGGTCGAACCCGACTACCGCTACAACCTGCCCTACCTGCAGCAGGTCATTGTGCAGCAGGGACTTGATGGGCCCCCTGAAGCATGGACGGCGGAGGCCGACTGCTACACCGTCCTCCAATGGGTGAAAGATTCCCTGCTTGTGTGGCGGGAGTTTCCCGGCGAAAGCGGCGAGCTTCTGGTCCTGAGCAGACCCGGGCAGATGACGAAGGTTCTTGACCTGGGTGAACGCTTCCTGGCCGCCGGTCCGGATGGCGAACTGATACTGGCCGCAAACTCCTCCGACACGGGCGCGCCGGTCATCCGTGTGATCGACTGGGAAGCGGGCGGCGAGGTGGCCCGGCTCTCTCTGGAAGGCGTATGTGATCCCGCCGGCGGCGGACCTATCACCGGTGTCGACGCTGCTGCGTGGGAGGGCAACACGGTGGTGGCGGCACTGTATCCTGCCCAGCTGGCCGTACTGCCGGTGGGCGACGGGACACTGAGGCTCGAAAACGTGGTCACGTTCAGCTATCCCGGCCTGCTTCCCGGCAGCGGACAGGACCTGCTCCTTGGCGAGTCGGCGGGCATGGTCCGCTTCGTAGCCCGGGAAGGGCCCGGCGACGACAAGCTGGAACGCACGGCCGTCATCACCTACGACCTCACGTCGGGTGAATGTCTGCGGTGGGTCGTGCCGGACACCGAGGCGGTCACCAGACTCGTGTCCAATCCCAGCAGACCGCGTTAGGAGATCGGTGCCCGTCGGCGTTGTGGCGGCCCCGGGTGCACCGAGTAGCAGAGCATCTGCGAGTCGAGGCGGGCGTGCATAGCCGGCGGCGACCCGAAGCACGGTTTCGGGGACCGGCAGAGACCGGCGAGTGGGCGGACCGGAAGTGGGCGTGTCTCGTCATCTCCTATCAGGTTTCCCCGGATCTCTGGGACGCTGTGACCGAGTCGTTACTCACTTGTCACGTCGCTGTGATGCTCACGCCGCATTATGAGCGACACGAGGCACGCAACAATCCCGCAGCGGAACGCAGACGCAAGGGGGGAAGGAGGCAACGATGAGCCGTCCCATGTTCGCCGGGATAGCTGCCGGTATAGCAATGATGTTCTCGACGCTTTGCCTTCTGGGTGCCGCCGGGTGCGGCACGGCAGGGCAGGCCACCTCTATGACTGAGGGGCAGGTCACCTCGACGACCGTCCGGCCCGTCACGTCGGCGACGGCGGTCCGGACTTCCACCAGCACGACGGCCGGACCCATGCCGGCGCCGAGGGTCTCGTTCATCGCTCCGCGCGGCAGCGGTGAGGGTCAGGTCTGCTACGTCGAGGACCAGGAGGGTATCTGGGGCCCGACGGGTTTCTGCGTGCTGCCCGACAAATCGGTGGCCATTCTGGGCTGCGGCGACGAGAGTATCCGCGTGTTCGGCCCTTCCGGGAAGCCGCTGTACTCGATCGATCTTCGCGGGATCACGATCACTCCGATGGACATCCGGTGGTGGAACGACACCTTCGCCATTCTCGAACTCAACTCGCAGCCCAAGTCGGTCGTTCTGATCGATGTCAAGGGAGAGGTCAAGAAGACCGTCGAGCTGTGGCCCGGCATGGACGAGACATCGGAGGGCGGCCTGCGGATCGGCAGGAACGGCGAGCTCGAACTCATGGAGCTGTGCGTTCCTCCCCATGTGCTCACCGATTCGCAGGGGAACGCGCTGCCTGCCGCCCAGATGCAGCAGACCCGGGCTATATACGCCTTCCAGGGTGGGCCGGAGTTCGAAGTCGCACAGCAGCAAGGGGAGGGGCCCGCGCGGGTGAGAGTCGTGGGCTCGGCCGACTGGGTTCTGGTGGGACCTGAAGAGACCCTTGGGGGGACTCCTCTCGCGTCCGACGACCTGGGCAACACCTACTTCGAGGTCGGTCGCGTCAAGTACGATTCCTCAGGCTTGTTCGTAGCGGCCGACACGATCGTTGTGAGACTCGACGGCGCCTTTCGCCAGGTGGGCTACGCCCGCATAGACTCGGCCGGTATGGTGATCGCGCCGCCCCGCGCAGTCGACGTCACCGGCGACGGGAATGCCTACTCGATGGTGCCCAAGGCGGACGGAGTGCACATCGAGACGCTCGACTTCTCAACCGAGCTCCCTGAACTCGGACCGTCCTTTTGAGCAGCTTCGCGAATAGTGCTCCCCGACGGGTGTCACCGCAAGGGCCGTCGTCGGTCGCCCCGCGGCCTCCCCGCAGGGATTCCTCCGGCCTCCCGGCGGGCGTCCCACCGGTCTCCCGGCGGGTGTCTCACCGGTCTTCCCGCGGGTGTCCTACGGGCCTGTGGCCGGCCGTCCCGATGCCGGTGTGTATCTACCGGGTTGTGCCCCTACCCCGCTACGGCGAACGCCTTGTCCAGCACCTCAAGAGCGTCGTCGATCTCGCGGGCCGACACGATCAGGGGCGGAGTAAGTCGGATGACGTTGCCGTACAGTCCGCCTTTGCCGATGAGAAGGCCCAGGCGCCGCGTCTCTTCGAACACTTTCAACACCCTTTTGGGATCGGGCGCCTTGCCGTCGGGCGAAGCCGGGTCGATCACCTCGATGCCCTGCATGAGGCCCATGCCGCGGACGTCGCCGATGCATGGATACTTGGCCTTGAGCGCCTCCAGACCCTCGCGCAGCCGACCGCCTTGGCGGTCGGCGTTATCGGTCAGCCGGTTGCTCTCGATGAAGTCGATGGTGGCCAACGCTCCCCGCGTGCTTACCGGATTGCCGCCGAACGTGGAGATGGAAAGTCCGGTGTAGCTATCGGCCACGGTCGGCGTGGCGACCGTGGCACCCATCGGTAGGCCGTTGGCCAAGCCCTTGGCGAAGGTCATGAGGTCGGGTTGCACACCCCAGTGCTCGATGCCGCAGAACGTCTTGCCCGTGCGGCCGCATCCGGTCTGTACTTCGTCGCAGATGAAGAGACCTCCATACTTGCGGACGATGGCGAGTACTACTTCGAAGTACTCCTTGGGGGCGGTGATGAAACCGCCCACTCCTTGGATGGGCTCGGCCATGAAGGCGGCGATCTCTCCGTTGGTGGTGGTCTGGATCAGCTCCTCCACATCGCGCGCGCAGCGCAGATCGCAGTTGGGATAGGTGAGCCCGAAGGCGCAACGATAACAGTACGGGTTGTGAGCGTGCTTGATGTAAGGGATGCTGCTGGGCATGGGACGCCAGGGCGCGTGTGCGGTGATGTTCATGGCCACCTCGCTGCGGCCCGAATAGGCGTGGCGTAGAGCGATGATGTCGGAGCGGCCTGTAGCGAGTCTGGCGAAGAGCACCGCCGTCTCGTTGGCCTCGGTGCCCGACGAGGTGAAGAAGCTCTTGCTGAGGGCTCCGGGAGTGACCTCCGCGAGTTTCTTGGCCAACCTTGCCTGGGGTTCGTTGATGTACAGCGTGGAGACGTGCTGCAGCGTCTGGTTCTGCTCGATGACAGCCTGGTTCACCGTCTCGTTGCAGTGGCCTATGCTGACGGTCAGGATGCCCCCGAAGAAGTCAAGGTACTCCGTGCCCTGCGAGTCGGTGAGGTGCATGCCCTTGCCACGCACCAATGTGAGGGGTTTCTCGTAGTAGGTGGCGACGCAGGGGAAGAGATACTCTCTCTGCAGACCCTCCAACTCAGCCGACATCTCCGGTCCTCCTTCTTGTCGCGCCGCACGTGACGCTCTTCTCTCATCTTCTCTCAGGTGCCCAACATGGCGCTGCGATTGCGCTCCGCCGCCGCTTGGTGGTGCCAAGCTTAACATCAGGCGCAGCGGGGATGCTTGTAGCAGAAACGGCGGGAGCCGCCGGCCCCACCGGCGCCGCCCTTGCCTGGATATCAAGGCGATGGGCCGGTCGCGCCTGTCGCACTGCCCGCAGGGACGCCCCTTGTCCGTCTCTTATTCCAAGAGAATTTCACAATATAATCTGAATTGCCAATCTAAGTACTTGACAATCAAAGGGTGGCTATCTAGGATAGAACTAGGATCCCGCGCGAGCCGCCATGCCGCGGGGCTCCGTGGGCCGGTCTTGTTCTTGAACGCCCGCCTTGTGTGCCGGATGGACCGAATGGTCCGTGTGTACTGAAACGAGTTCTTACTCGGGAGGAGTGGATGAATACCATCATCGTCAACAAGGAGCTCTGCAACGGGTGCAAGATCTGCATGAAGGCCTGTTTCATCGATGTCATCAAATGGGATGACGCCGCCAAGCGGCCGCTTATCGCCTACCCGGAGGAATGCGTGCAGTGCATGTACTGCGAGATCAACTGCGACAAGCGCGCGATCAAGGTACATCCGAAGTATGATTCGTATCTGTTCCCCCGCGAGCATCTGATCTGACGGGGAGGGAGAGATCATGACCAAACACATGGCCACGGACGTCCTCATCGTCGGAGGCGGGCTCTCCGGTCTCGCCACGGCCATCACCGCCAAGGAGCAGGACCCCAAGCTCGACGTCACCATAGTGGAGAAATACACCAGCGGGTACTCAGGGAAGGCCAACCGCGGCGCGGGTATCATGCTGATCCTGGGCGATCACTCTCCCGAAGAGTTCGCCCAGTTCTACCTCAAGCACATCGGGATGTACCTGAACAACCAGAACGCGCTCCTCAAGTACGCGAAGATGCTGAACAGCAATGCCGACGCCATCGAGAAATGGTCGGGCAAGATCGATAAGGACGAGAACGGCAGGTTTCGGACCCTCAAGTGGGCCTCCAAGATCGTGGGCCGCGGAGAAGACGGCAGGCCCATCTTCGACCAGAACGTGCCCTACCCCTGGACTCTGGCAGCCGTCGACCTCGACTACATACGCGAGGTCCGCAAGTACGCCCGCAGGTTGGGAGTCAAGTTCATCGACCGGGTGGGAGTGGTCGATCTTCTCACCGACAGGGGCGCCGTGGCGGGTGTGGTGGGCTACGACATCGACAACGGCGCTCAGACTGTGTTCGGAGCTAAGGCGGTGGTCCTCGCCTGTGGCAACCAGTGCTGGCGGATCATGCCCATGTGGTCGCCCGCCCGCGGCGAGGGAGTGGCAGCCGCCTTCCGGGCCGGCGCCAAGTTCGCCAACTGCGAATACGGCTCTTTCTACAACTGGACCAACCTGGACCACTTCGAGTCGGACATGGGTGTGGAATACGCGCTCTACAACGACAAGGGCGAGAACGTCGGCATCAAGCACATCAAAGAGGTGCATCCCGACATCAACGCCGAGAGCCTCGCGGAGTGGTACAAGCAGACCATCGCCGGGAACGGCCCCCTGCATTACCGGCAGAACGAGAACCCGTTGATGCCGTATCTGACCTCGGTGCTGGCGTCGCAGGCCGTCCACAACCGGCCGTATGCCGACCGGTTCTGGGGGTATCTGTTCTTCAACGCGTTCTCGCAGCAGACGACCGATCACGTGGTGCCGGGGTTGGTCGGGGAGTTCGGCGGTCTCTGGGTGGACGAGAACATGGCTACCACGGTGCCCGGTCTGTTCGCCGCGGGTGACATCTGCGTCCACGGGTCTCGGGCCTGGGGTGCCACTGCTCAGCCCGGACGCCATCGTGGTTCGGGCATCGCCTTCGCGACGTTCTCGGGCCGCGTTGCCGGCCCATCGGCCGCCACATATGCAGCCGGCGCGCAGTCCCTCGCTCTTTCCGATGACCAGATCGCCGCGATCGACGCGCGGGTCACGGCTCCGCTCAAGAGCGGCGGTTCCCTCGTGCCCATGGAGATGGTGGCCGAGATCCAGAAGGTCATGCAGCCGCTCGGGAACAGCCTGTACCGGCATGAGGACCGCATGAAGAAGGCCCTTGCCCGGGTCGAGGAGCTCAAGGCGCTCCTGCCACAGTTGAAGGCCTCCGATCCTCACCAGATGTTCGGGGTCAACGAGTGCGAGGCCACCCTCCTTTGCGCCGAGATGTTCTTCAAGGCATCCCTGGAGAGGAAAGAATCCCTTGGCTGGTTCTTGCGCGAGGATTACCCGGAGCCGAGTAAGGACGGTCTGGAGTGGATCATCGTCGAGAACAAGGATGGCAAGGTATCGGTAGGCAAGGAGCGGGTGCCGCTGGAGACGTATCCCTATCAGCCGTGACCGCCGACCACCGATCTCGTGGAGGAAAAGACCATGTCGCATAGCCCTGAGACCAAGCTCCAGCCGCGGCCGCTGCGTCCCGACCAGGAGGCCTTACCCTACGCCAAGTACTACTACCGCCCACCTGCTCCGCCGAACCCGAAGCTCATCGAGATACTGAACAAAGGGCCCATGGACCCGGCCAAGGCTCTGCCGTATGAGCGCGTCAACGACCTGCTGGAACCCGGCTATCACGAGGTCGAGACCGGCTACTGCATCCTCGATAACGGTGCAGGCTACGTGGCCGTGAACAACGTGTTCCCGGGATGCACCGTGGACATGATGAAGTGGTGGTTCGCCTGGCACGCGGCCGGCCCCGGACTACGGTACGCGCTCTGGTTTCCGCCCGGCCACGTGACGATCGCCGTAAGCGACCAGGGATGGGCCAAGCTGCACGATCCCGGTATCCCCATCGGGGAGAAGTCGCAGAACATCGAGCACTTCGTCGTCGAAGACGTGGGCGGTGGGTTCGAGGACATCATCATCAGCTTCTTGAATCCGGAGAAGATATGCTTCGACATGAGCCGGTTCCGTTCGCCCAACGTGGCATGGGTGTTCGGCGGCTACGGCATCTCGGAGTCGCGCGAGCACCCCGGTATGAAGTCGCCGGCCATCATGCTGCACTTCTGCCGCGAGATCGAAGGCGGCCTCGAGTTCCGCACCCGCTTCTGGATGGGGTACCGCATCAACAAGGGCCGGGGCATGTGTGTGCTGCCACAGGGGGTGCGGATCCCGATCGAGGCACCCATGGGCCTCGCCTATCACAACGTCATGGAGTACTCGAACCTGGCTTCGTTCCTGCCCGAGATCTACGCGGAATTCGGGCCGGGGATGTGACCGGTGGGCCCAGTCGCGGCCGGCCGCCCGGTCGCGAGGGCGTAGGAGACCTGTTGAGACGACGAGAAGGAGGCACCCGTATGACCATCTCCCCCCTGGCCCAGGCCCTGGGCGACCTGGAGGAAGAGACCACCGTCAACCTGGTCAAGGACAAGCTGGCGGCCGGTGCGGCCCCCCTGGAGGTCCTGGAAGAACTGCAGACCGGTATGAA
>JAJFUK010000137.1 GCA_021372435.1 Actinomycetes bacterium
TGCTTCGACGGCGATCACCCGGTAGCCGAGATACAGATACAGGCCGGTGTCTTCGCCGCCGTTGGCTCCAATATCGAAAATCAGGTCGGACATGATTTGGGTTCCTCTGGAATATATCACAGCCAAGGCGGGGTAATGTAATGCCTCAATTCCAGCGTAAGAGCTTTCCATTCACTTGTAAGGGCATGTCGATCGCTCGCCCCATCGACCAGATCCCCCTCGACGAGTACGCCTACCTGAAGAACATCAGGGCGTACAAACTGGGCCAACTTCAGGCGCGCCCGGGACTCACGCTGGTTTCGAACGACTTCACGCCGGGCGTCGGCACCGATTACATTCACAGCGGGTACACGCTGAACGATCAGCACCCCGATACGACCGGAACATCCCTGCGGTTCGCCGGCTTCAACGACGAGCTCTGGACCGGGCCGCTGACGAATCCCGCAACCTTCCAGCAGGCTGATACCGGCTTCTCCGGCAACCCGCTCTCGATGGTCGCCATGAACCCCGATGGCGCACCGACGCCGTGGCTCTACGTGGCCGACTCGCTGAAGATGCGGAAGTACTCGGCCACCTTCCTCACGGGCGTGGGCGGGACTCCGATTCCCCACACCATCGGCCTGGCGCCGCCCACGGTGAAGCCGAGCGTGGCTGCCGCGGCGGGCGCCGGGGCGCTGACCGGCACGTACTACTACCGCTACCGGTATCGCCATCCGGCGACGGGCGCGAAGTCAAATCCGGGGCCGATCCACGGGTACGGGACCGGCGGGGAGATCGAGGGCTACGAGGGGCTGGCGCTCACCGCACAGAACGCGCAGATGACCTTGCCGGCTTACTCGGCGGGCTTCGTCATCGACGTGTTCCGCTGGGGCGGCGCCGTGAAGGACTGGCGGTGGGTCGGCTCCGGCGACGGCGGTGACGTGTTCGTGGACTCGATGACGGACGTGGAGGCGCTGGCCTCCGAGACGCTGGACTTCGACTGCTACCAGCCGTTCCCGACCGAGGATATCCCTCGCACGGGAACCTGTACGACGGCTGCGGCGAGCGTCGCAGCCTCCGGGTCCGACCTCGTAATCGACGCCGTGGACAACACGAAAGTCACTTCGGCGTCCTATACGTTCGTTGCTGGGGATATCGGCAAGACCCTGCACATCACGGCGGGGACGGGCTTCACCGCCGGGGCCTACCAGATTTCAGGCGTGGCCGCAGGCGTGGCTACGCTCGGGGCGGCGTGCGGAACCACGGGCAGTACCGGCGGCGGTTGGAGAATGGGCGCCCCCAACGGGACCGGCTCGACGGCTACCCAGACCGGCGGCGACGGCTTCAACGCCGACTGGGAGCCGGGCGGGATCATCTTCATCGCCAACGTCCCCTACACCCTAAAGCGGTACGTCAGCCCGAACGTCTGGGAGCTTGTCGAGGACGCCGGGGTGCAGGTGAACGCCTCCTTCCGGCTCGACGGCGCGCGCATTCTCGGCCAGCCGGTATCGCACCTCTGGGGTCCGTGGGGCTCCGGCGAAGCGGGCGTGGTCATGTTCGCCTGCGGCGATCCGCGGCGGCCGGGGCATCTACTCTGGACGAACGGCAACGACCCCGATACGACCTCGCCGGTGAATGCGCTCGAGATTACCAGCCCGAGCGAGCCGCTGGTGAATGGCTGCATCTACGACGGGCGCTGCTTCGTCTGGTCGGCTGAGCGCATGTTCGCGGTCTACCCGGCGGGCAATGGGCAGTTCCACGCGCAGGTTGTGCCGGGGGCCAAGGGGCTATACGCGCCGTGGGGCCTCTACGTCGGAGAACACATCTTCTTCATCTCGAAGGACGGGATCTACGCGACCAACGGCGGCATCCCGACGTGCATCACCGACGAGCAGTTGTACCCGATTTTCCCGCACGACGGGCAACCGGGGGTGGAGGTCGTACGCGGCGCCGATACGCTGAAGCCCCCCGACCCGAACCAAAGGGCGTACTGGCGCCTCTGCTACGGCGACGGGTTCCTGTACTTCGACTTCACCGAGTCCGCGACTCCCCCGAATGTCGGCGCCGCGAAAACGTGGGTCTACGATTCGCGCGTGGCAAAGGGCTGGTTCCTCGACGACTACCAGTTCGACGGCGCGACGAGCCGGTGGTGGGAGGAAAGCTATCATTCGCTCCTGGTGGGCATCGGGGCGGTCCTCTACCTGTTCGACGGCGTGAGCGATGGCGGCTTCGACATCGCCTGCCAGGTGCAGAGCGGGGCGTGGGATTGCGGCGACCCGCGGGCGAAGAAGCTCATCGGGGATTGCCTGGTGACGCTCAACCCGAACGCTGCGGGAGGGCCGCCGGCGGTTCCCACGGTCACAGTCAAACTCCTGGGTGAGAACAACACCACCACGCTGGCGACGGGGACGACGAACGCCGGCGTCTGGACGCAGTTGCTCATCGACGTAAACTCAGGCATCGGGACGCTCTCGCGGACGCTGGGAATCGACATCACCTGGGCGGCGAAGGCATCGACGCCGGAGCTTTTCGAGTGGCACCCCTCTTGGGTTCCGAAGCCCGAGACGAGCGGCAAGCGCGCGACGGACTGGACGAACGACGGGCAGGCGACGGCGAAGTGGGTCCGCGGGTGCGTTATCGAGGGCGACATCTCGACGGTCGCCGCGGCCGACCTGGTGGTGGACGGGGCGAACCCGCTGACGGTGACGTCGGCGGCGCATGCGTTCGTGGCGGGCGATGTGGGCGCGGTCCTGGCAGTCACGAGCGGCGCGGGATGGACGGTCGGAGAGTACGAGGTGGTCTCGGTTGCCGCTGGCGCCGCGGTTCTCGATCGTTCTCCGGCGCCGGTGACGACTACGGCCGGCTCCTACACCCTGGGCGGCGTCCGCACGGTGCAGGTGCAGTCGGATGGCGCGGTCCTGCGCGCGACCATCACGGTGTCACATCCGGGGCAGACAGAGCACGCCTACAGCTTCGCGCCATTCGTCGCGCACGAGATGCGCCTGGTGCCGACCGATACGGCCACGTGGCAGGAGTTCGGCGTTCGCTGGCTGTGGGATCCCTACCCCGAGTACCTGGGTGACGTTCCGGACTTCGACGACGGCGGGTACCCGGGCTGGAAATACGTTCGCGGCGTCGTCATAACCGGCGACACGCAAGGGGTGGCGGTACAGGTCCAGGCGCAGTACGACGGCAGCACCGTTGCAGGCACGCTGACGCTTACTCAGACTGGCCGGTCGCAGGCGACTTTCGCCTTCGCCACCCCATTCCTCGCGCAGCTTCTGAGGATCGTGCCGCTCGGCAAGTGGCGCAAGTTCTCGGTGCGGTGGATCTACGATGAGCAGCCGGACTTCGGGGAGTTGTTGACGCCCTGGATGCCCTCCGGAAGCGCGGCCTCGAACCTGCTGCGCGGCGTCATTCTGCCGGTGGACACGGCTAACGCGCAGGTGCTGTTCGATGTGCAGGGCGACGGCGGGACCGTTCTGTACGCCAACCTCTCAGTTACGGCGAACGGGCAGACCGGCGTGCCGGTTTACTTCGCGGTCCCCAAGGTAACGCACTTCGTTCGGCTTGTTCCGAAGTCAAGTTGGCGGCTATGGATGCCGGTGCAGTGGGTGTCCGACCCGTGGCCGGAACTGACGCGCTTTGTGACGCCCTGGAGCGATGCGGGGCACCTGGGCGCGAAGCACGTGCGCGGCCTCAAGATGAAGGCCGACAGCACGAACGCTGCCGTGCAGGTGCAGGTGCAGCGCGAGACGGGCGCGGTGATTGCGACCTTGACGGCGCAGCACAACGGGCCCGAGGTCAAGCCGTACCCGATCACGCCGGTGGTGGCGAACCTGCTGCGCCTGGTTCCGCTGGGCGACATCAGGATCTGGGACGCCGAGCTCGAATGGGTGCGCGACATCTACCCCGAGCTGACGACCTTCACGACGGAATGGTGGAACGGCGAGTACCCCTACGCGAAGTTCGTGCAGGGCTGCCGGCTGACGGCGGATACCGGCGGCGTGCCGGTGCAGGTGCAGATTCAGTACGACGGCGGCACAGCGGGGCCGCTGCTCACCTGCAACCACAATGGACTCCAGACGCTGCCGTATTCGTGGACGCCGTTTGTGGGTCACAACTTCCGGCTGGTGCCGCTGGGCAATATCCGCATCTTCAAGGAGCCATCCTGGGTGTGGGAGCCGATCCCCGAGGCGGCGACGGAGTGGCAGACGCAGGAGACGAACCACGACATCCCCGGCTGGCACCACCTGAGAGACGGCTACGTGGCGCACATGAGCCCGGCGCCGATCACGCTGCGGATCGCCTATGAGGGCGCGACGGTCGATTACGCGATTGCGGCGAGCGGGGGCCTCACGACGTACGCGCGGCCGTACATCGAGTTCCAACACATGAAGGCGCGCGCGCGGAGCTACCGGCTGTTCTCGGCGGCGCCGTTCCGGTTGTTCGTGAAGGATACCGAGGTGCGGGTGCGTGGCTGGGGGGCCGATGGACCGTACCAGATCGTTCGCCCCTTCGGCGACGTGCACCGTGAAGCTGGAGCCCGCATATGAGCAAGGCGACGCGCTGGTTCCC